>DXGK01000108.1 GCA_019113965.1 Candidatus Limosilactobacillus merdipullorum | reverse complement strand
GTCAGACGGTAGGGCGGCCAGAATTGCCACCAACGGATGAACAGGTCCTGCAATTTGAACATATTGTTGTCCGTAACCCGTGGAACAATGCGGTTATTCCGGGTACCGATATTTGGGGTGCTCCACAAAAGTTTACGGTATTGCAGACCCCCGAGATTGCGGGATTTGTCCCGGACTTACTACAAGCAGGTAGTGGGGATGACATTACTCACGATAGTCATGATCTGGAATTCACCGTCCAATATGCACCCGTGATCACGGAAACTTCTGACAAGACGGTTACCCGGACGATTCACTACCGGTATGCGGATGGGCAGACGGCGGGACGGCCGACCCTTCCGGCAGACAATGTCGAACAGCGGACCTTTATCCACACCGTCGTTCGTAACCCGTGGACGAAGGAGGTTATCAGCGACAAGTGGACGCCTGCTCAGGAGTTGCCAACAGTGGTTTCACCGACAATTAAAGGCTTTACTCCTGACCGCAGTGAAATTGCGGTGGAACAGGTTAACTATGACAGTGATGACCTAAACTACGTTGTGACGTACGTTCCCGACAAGCAGCCAGACCAACCAACACCAGAACATCCTGGTGACAATGGCGGTGTCGACCTTCCGGAACAAGAGGGTCGACCAGCAGTTCGGCCGGGCCAACAGCCAGAAGTTAATGGGCACAGTCAGCGGGGCCAGCGTCTCCCACAGACTGGCAATCAGCAAACTGCTTTAGTTGGGCTCGGGCTGTTGACTGTCGGGTTGGCTGGCATGCTCGGCTTGCGGAATAAGCGCCGGCACGAGTAGCTTTTCGCTCCTTCATGAAGCTTTTACAATGATATAATGATAATAATCGAACTAGGTTAGGTCTTTAACGGACCGTGCGAACTTCTTTCCGTCCTAGTTCTTTTTGTTGCTTCGAGGTGAAAGTTGAATAACATGATTAGGAGGTAGTGACCGTGGAGCAAGTTTACCTAGTGTTTGAGTTTCAAAGATCGACGATGAGGATTGATGTCCAAGTTTACAGGACGTCAGCGCTGGCACAAAAATATGTGCACGCTCGACTTGCCCAGCTGTCAGCCGGTACGGAAGCAAAAGTTGACGAGGCTAACCAGGAATGGCACTTAGCCGATGGTTCCTATCTTTCCATCCAACAGAAACCAGTCCAAGACTAACAAAAAACACCGTTTCGTCTCGAATGACGAAGCGGTGTTTAACTTTTACATGGAAGTTAAAAACGACGTGGTAGGTCGCCAATAAAGTTGCGGGTGACGTAAGCAACTAAGGTCAGGATGGCGATGGGGAATGCCCGGTCAACGGTCCCCACCATCTCACAGAGCAGGGTGATGGCGGTAAAGGGAATTTCTTCGGAAGCACCGAAGTACGCAGCCATTGTGATCACCACCATGTTCAAATAGCAACTGACGGGAATCAGGTGGACGTGAATCAACAGCACTGCCAGCAGGGCGCCAATCAGTGCGCCTAGCGTTAATGCTGACATGAAGATCCCGCCAGGTACGGCTGCCGAATAACTGATGATAGAAAAGAAGAAACGTAAAAGGATAAAGATGGTCAGTAGCTTGACCAAGTTACCCCAGTTAACAACCGGTGAGAATCCGGTGACGTCACCGATGAAGAGGTGGCTTCCACCCAGTATGCGGGGGTTCCACAAGCCGATCGGGATGACTAGCAGCGGAATGACCGAGTTGTAGATCAGCGGCAGTCGTGGAATCCGGCGGTAGAACCGGTGCATCGCGTGCATGCAGTAATGGTAGGCCAGGGCGAACAGGCCGATGACCATGCCTAGCGGAACCAGCCAAATGTAAGTTGTGGTGGGTAGGTTTGTTGTCAATGGTAAGTAGAGACAGGGACGGGTCCCAAAAAAGAAGATTGTTACCAGGTCGGACGTACAGGCGGCAGCCAGGGCCAACATCGAATAACGCAGCTTAAAGTTTTGGGTGATGTCTTCTATTAAGAAGATGACACCGGTCAACGGGGCGCTGAAAGCAGCGGATAACCCGGCGGCAGCTCCGCAACCGAGGAGGAGGCGCTGGTCTTCTTCAGAGACCTGGCAGAGTTGACTAAACCCCTGGCCAACGCAGGCACCCATTTGGATGCAGGGGTCTTCGCGACCGAGAAAGAGGCCGGGACAAATGGCCAGCAAGGCACCGACAAACTTGCGCCACAGTACTTGCATGGCGTTCATGGAATGGTGGCCGTGCATGATCGCTTCGATCTTCGGTGCACATGATCCCAGTAAGTCGTCAGTATAGCCCTTGATCACCTGACCAAGCAAAAGGACGATCACCAGAGTCACAGCGACATAGGGGATGATCAACAGCCAGTGCTGTGCCATTAGCGGGTAAATAATTGCTAATAATTTCAGAGTTTCAATGATCAACCGGAACACACTGACAATTATTCCGGTTATCAGCCCGATGATCAGTCCTTGGCAAATTAGCCATAATTCACCCGTTGAAAATAATTTAGGATTACCACTGTTCGTTGCGACCACTTCGTCAGTTTTCATTTTTTCGCCTCGCTATTACCTAATAACCTCATTATAATCGTTTTCAACAGCGGTTGCTGGTGCTGGTCAACCTTTTGTCAAAGGCCGCCGACTCGCTTACAATAGAACTATCAACAAGAAAAGGATGGTTGCTGTGAAATTAATTAGCTGGAACATCGATTCACTAAATGCTGCGTTGACTGGTACCTCCACGCGGGCGGAAGAAACCCGCGCTCTTTTCCATAAGATTGCCGACATGAACCCGGACATCATTGCGTTTCAGGAAACTAAACTGCGGAAAGATCCCACCAAAAAGCACAAGGAAGTCCTCACCAAGATTTTTCCTGGTTATACCGCTGTCTGGCGCAGCTCGGTGGAGCCGGCCCGCAAGTCGTATGCCGGCACGATGTACCTGTATCGCGACCAATATTCGCCGATTGTCACACGGCCGGAAATTGGTGCGCCGTCGACGATGGACCAGGAAGGGCGGATCATTACCCTGGAATTTCCGCACTTCTTTGTCACTGAGGTCTACACGCCAAATTCGGGAAACGGACTTAAACGGTTGGATGACCGGCAGGTTTGGGACGACCGTTACCGGGAGTACCTGCAACGGCTAGCGGCCGACAAACCGGTCCTGGCTAGTGGCGACTTCAATGTTGCCCACCAGGAAATTGACCTGGCTCACCCGGCGAATAACCACCATTCTGCTGGCTTTACCGATGAAGAGCGGGAACACTTTACCAAGCTGTTGGATGCCGGCTTTACCGACACTTTCCGTTACCTTAACCCGGACAAGGCGGGTGTTTACTCCTGGTTTGCCCAGCGGGTTCGGACTAGTAAGCAGAATAACTCCGGCTGGAGAATCGATTACTGGCTGGTTAGCGACCAACTGGCCAAGAAGGTAAAGAAATCGACGATGATTGACACTGGCGCGCGCCGCGACCACCTGCCGATCGAACTCGATATTGACTTGGAAATCTAGGCTTCGCTCTTTTATTTACTTCATTACCGCTGGTTTTGCTACTGAGACTGTCGGGCGTTCGCCATGGTATGGATTACTGACTAACCGACGTTCTGAATAACGAGGTAACACGTCGTTTCATCAAAGATGCTAGCTTCGTGTCGCAGCGTGTTAGCACGACCAATGTGCAATCTGAAGTTGATCGCACACCAAAACCCGCCAGAAAAACTGGCGGGTTTTGGTGACTATGCTGGTTAACGGTCGTATTTTTGCAGGTTAAACTTGCGAATGGCATAAATCAGCTTGTTAGCGTACTGGGGATCGGTGGCGTAACCATCCTTCTGCAGGTTGATGACTGCGCGACGGTAGCTCTTAGTTCGGACGTTACTGTAGCGTTGCGGGTTATCGGCCGTGCCGTTGATAATTAGCAGGGTATGCTTGCGAATCGACTCGTCCCAGCTATTGTAAACGCGGAAGTACTGCTTGAGGTGGACTTTCTTGCCATTGAGGTATTCAGTGGTGACCATCTTGACTCGTGGCTGGTCTTGCTGGCTTTGACGCCGAAGAGCTTATTGTACTTAACCGCCAGCTTGTTGCGGCCCCAATTGGATTCGGGGCCGGCTTGGGCAATAATAACGCTGGCGGGTATGTGATAACGTTTCTGCTCCCGTTGCGCTTGGGGTGCTAACTGGGAGATAAACTGGCTGACCGAAATGTTGTTTGGATGGGTCTGCCGTTGTGTAGTTGTGGACGGTCGGTGGGTGACTACCATGATGATACCGAATAGGATAAAGATAATGATGGCGAGACGCCGGGACTTCTGTTGCATAGCACTCACTACTTTATGTTTAGTCATTGTAGGTTGTTCTATTGGCAAATTAAAAAAAGACAGAGTAAAGTTAAGCAAAATTTTAGCTGATTGTCGAAAGAATGCAACATTTATTCTCTAGAATAGTTAGTAGTATAAAGGAGGGGAGCGTCGTGCGGTACTTTAAGCACTTCTTAAGCAGACTCTTATTGCTAGCGGTCATTGCTGGTGCCGGCTGGTTCCTTTGGAGTAACCGCCAGGCCCAGGCCAAAGCGGAATTGGCCTTATATAATATGCAAGCACGACTTGCACAGTTAACGGGACAACGACCGACGCAAACACAGAAGACCAACCAACGGACTGACGGGGCTACCACCATTAAAGGACGCTGGCCACAACGAAACGCGACTGTTTACGTCAACACCGGTAATTCAACGCTCGATGCGGCAACTCAGTTAGCCATGTCACAGTGGAACCGGACCGGGGCCTTTAAGTTTCAGCCGGTCGATAAGGAAGATAATGCCCAAATCGTGGTGAAAGCAATGAATAGCAACGATGCGGCAGCGGGGAAGACCCAAACTATCACCGCAGCGATGACTGGTCAGATCACCCACGCGACCGTCTTTCTCAACGCTTACTACTTGCTGAACCCGGCTTATGGTTATAGCGAACAGCGGATTGTTAATACTGCCGAGCATGAGCTTGGGCACGCGATTGGGCTTAACCACAGCAACCATGTCTCGGTGATGCAACCGGCGGGGTCATTTTACACGATCCAACCGTCTGACGTCGCTAAGATTAACCAATTGTACAGTAACAAGCAACAATAAGATGCAAAAAGACTCTGGCAACTTGCCAGAGCCTTTTTACTGTGATGAGCATTACATCGTCATACCCATCTTTTTGTAGGAGTCCATTCCGCCGAGCCACAAGTCATCTAGTGAAACGCCCCGTTCTTTGGCAAAGGCCTTCATCAAGGTCATGTGGTCCATCAGGTGGTACTGCTTGTTTGGATCGGCCGGGTCAACAACCTTGATTTGAGCCATCATCCCGCCGTCTTCGTGTTCAATGATGTGACAGTGATACATAAAGACTCCGGGAACGTTGAACCAAACCTTAATTCGAACGTGTTCCTTCGGGTTAACCACCACGGTATCCTTCAGCCCCAGTTCGTTTGGGTATGGTTGGTGACCATTCCGTGAGAGGACGGTGAAAGTGCAGCCGTGCATGTGGTACGGGTGAATCATCCCCGGTTTGTCGTTGGTGTTTTCAATGTCCCAGATCTGGACGTCACCCATCTTCATTTGGTAGTCGATCCGGTCCATTTTAAACTTTTTGCCGTTCATGGCCACTGATTCGTCCATCCCGTCCAAGGTGACGTAATGAATTGGCAGTCCTGGGGTAACGGCCGGGTCCGGCGTCTGAAAGAGGGTGTCGGGAATGGAGATGTTGTCGCGCTTAAGGTCATGGATGCGGAAGTGAACCAGCGGGACGTCGTCACTGTAGAGAGTTACAACGTCGCCTTCGTGGTAGTCGCTAAAGTCAACAATGATCTCATCACGTTCCGCACAGGTAATCATCAGCTTGTTCATTTCAACAGGGTGCGGCAGTAGACTGAGGTCACCGGCAATCTGGGTGAATGGGAGGTCATCAGAGAAGTGAAGCCGCCATTCACGACGGTTGGCCCCGTCCAGGATTCGCAGACGAACCTTCTGGGTGGTAACGTCGAAGTACGGGTTGATCGTCCCGTTGATCATCGCGGTAGGACCGGCAACCCCATCAGGATCGTAGTCTGCGCGGTAATCCCACTGGTTGTTTTCGTGGAAACGCCGGTCTTGGAGGATCAACGGAATATCGTCGACACCGTAGTCGTGTGGCAGCGGCAGTTCGGCTTCGTGTTCATCTTTGACGATAGCCAAACCTGCTAAACCGTGCCAGACCTGTTCGGCAGTTGATGGACACGGGTGGGCGTGGAGCCAAACGGTGGCCGCCGGTTGGTTAATGGTGAAGTCCACATCACGGCTCTGCCCTGGGTAGACAGGGGCGTGGCAGCCACCATCCGGAATTGGCCCAGGAATGGCCAAACCGTGCCAGTGGAAGGTGGTGACTTCCGGCAGGTGGTTGACCAGGTGAAGATGAATGTGCTTACCCTTCTTAAAAATAACGGTTTGACCGAGCAGCGGGCCGTTGTAGCCCCAGGTCTTGGTCTTAGCACCAGGGAGTAGTTGGACCTCGCCGGTTTGGGCGGTCACAGTGTAGTACATGTCAGTCGCTGTTTCCTTGTCCGGCTTAAGGATTGCCGGAATATTGAGCGGCTTTTCTGGAGCATCAGCGACTTTCAGTGGCACATATCCACGGTCATGATAGTCATAGGCAGGCTCGTCAAAAAAGTAATGGTCGATTACTTGATTATCCATAACAAGAGGCCTCCATTCGTCTTAATAAGTTAATGATATACCCGTTGTCAATAATTCGCCAGGGGGAGAGAGATGACAATCTTTGTGAAAAAGATTGCAAGTATCCTTACTTTTAATAAGCTGTATCCCTAGCTATACTGAAAGGTAAGGGAAAAGAATGAATCCTGTTAATCAAGGAGGAAGTCTTAATGAGCAAACAAGTGTTGATTTTAGGTGCTACTGGTCAGATTACTGGTCATGCCATTCAATTTTTATTGGATGAGACAGACGACTACCTCCTTCTTTTGACCCGTCACCCACAGAACCTAAATCATGTAGATGACCAACGCGAGACAGTGATTAAGGGCGATGTTTTAAAGACCGCTGAACTGGACCAGGCAGTCGCCCAAGCCGACGTGGTTTACGCCAACCTGCGTAATCCGCAGATTGAACAGCAGGCCCGCAATATTGTGGATGCGATGGATCGGCACGGTGTTAAGCAGTTAGTGTGGATTTCTTCGGTCGGCATCTACGACGAAGTTCCAGGTAAGTTTGGTGAATGGCACAACGCCCAGCTTGGTGGCGGCAAGTCCGATAGTTACCTTGGGACTTACTGGGCGGCAGCCGATGTAATTTCTGCTTCCAATTTGAACTACACCATTATCAGACCAGCATGGTTGACTAATAAGGAAGAGGTGGACTTTGAACTGATTCACCGTGGAGAAGCCATCAAGGGGACCGAAGTTTCCCGCAAGTCAATTGGTAAGTTGGTCGCCCAGGCCGTTGAAGAACCTGATAAGTTTACCCGCGTTGACCTCGGGGTCGACCAACCGGGGACAGATGGGGATAAACCGGCTTGGTATTAAAACGTGATAGAATAAAGTAAGAAGATATCTTTTGGAGGGATCACTATGAAGACAGTTGTATTGCTTTTCCACCCACACTTAGACCAGTCAAAGGTTAACAAGGCACTGGCGGATGCAGCCGAGAAGAAGGACAACGTGACCGTTCGCAACATGTACGACCTGTATCCGGACTTCAAGATCGACATCGATGCTGAACAAAAAGTCCTCGAAGGTGTTGACCGGGTGGTCTTCCAGTTCCCAACTTATTGGTACAGTACCCCTGCTTTGATGAAGCAATGGGAAGACGATGTTCTGACCCATGGTTTTGCCTATGGCTCCAAGGGAAAGGCACTGGCAGGTAAGGAATTCGTGGTTGCGACCTCAACCGGTGCTGACTCAGAGAACTATACCCGTGGTGGGGATGACCACTACTGGTTGTCCGAATTCTACCGGAACCTTCAGGACACGGCTAAGCTGATTAACATGAAGTACGCCCGTCCGTTCTTTGTGTTCAACGCCGAACACATTACCGACGACGCCCTGAAGCGTCAAGCACAGCGTTACGCTGACTACATTAGTCAGGACTCACCACTGAAGGTGCTGGGTCCACTGCAGACTGAAGCAGATTACGCACTGCCAGAACTGTAAAAATAACATTGCGACTACAAAAATGGTCCTCGTGCTGAGGACCATTTTTTAGTATTGAAATATTTCACATTCGTGATTTTGACATCAGACAAATACCTAGATAGGTTGGGTGTTCAATAACCATCTTTGCCAAATCTACAATATATTTTAGTGTTGCTAACGTGATGGATGGCAACGTTAGTCATCGGTAGCGTAAGTGCCCATCTCATCGGCAACGACGACCCGCCCGGCATATTGTTGACCATCACCAATGGTCAAACCGACCTTATTAAAGGCAAAGGTAACGGTGGCATTAGCTTGGACGGCGACTCCCATCACTTCTCCGGTATCGGTGTTGATTCCCGATGGCATGTCTACCGCTACCACATCCGCATTACTCTCGTTAATGTCTTTAATCGCAGTCGCATAGTTGCCCTTAACGTCCCGGTCAATCCCGATGCCAAACATGGCGTCGACGATGAGACTAGCCTGGTCGATCACCGCCATATCGGTCGTTTGGGCGATCTGGTAATACTGGCAGATTTTATCCTGGACCTGGTGTTCCTCGGATGCATGTGCGGGGTTACCCACATTGAGGATGGTCACCTTGACTCCGGCAATGTGCAAGAGGCGGGCGACGTCGAGGCCGTCACCACCGTTATTGCCGCTCCCGGCAACGACCACTACGTGCTGCAGCTTACCGGCAAAGTTTTGCAGAATTTCGTCGCGGACGGCCAGGGCAGCCCGTTCCATTAAAACCAGCGAGGGTATCCCAATGGTTTTGATGGTAAACGAGTCGTAGTGGCGCATCTGTTCTGCAGTAACTGGTTGCAGGTCTACTGCCGACAACTCTTGGTCGAGCAAGTCTTTAAGAATGACAGCCTGATTGTATTCTTCATCCTTAGCACCGAATAAGAGAATGACATTGGTGGTCTTGAGCTGGTGCTTAACCTTCTTTTTAAAGTCGACAAAGGCGGGATTGGCAGCAAGTTCATCCTGGTAACGCTGCTTGAATTCAGCAAATTTAGCTGGATCGTGGCCGAACCATTTCCGTAATTCGGTGGAAGGACCGACTTCCTTTGCCCACCAGTCCAGGTGAGCATTCACCTTGGAGATCCCCCGTGGCCACAGGCGGTCGACGAGGATTCGGTAACCATTACGGTTGGCGGGCTTGTGATAGATACGTTCAACGATTAACTTCATGGCAATCACCCTTTCGACATAAGACTATTACTTTCAAGGCGAAATGCAAGTTATGCACGTTCGATTATTGGTTGTTAACGGACTAATGCAATTTCACAATATTACCGGTATAATAATGAGCAGTAAACTACATTGGAAGGAGTTTGACTTTTTTTGGTACAACCAGTTTTAAGTATCATCGTACCTTGCTACAATTCTGCTGATTACCTGCAGCGCTGTGTTGATCCTGTGCTAGCATACGGTGACCAGGTGGAATTGCTGTTGGTTGATGATGGCTCGACCGACCAAACTCCTCAGTTGGCGGACCGCTTAGCCGCTGACCATGATTTTATTCACGTGATCCATCAGCCCAATGGTGGACACGGCCAGGCCATCAATAGCGGGCTGGCACAAGCCACTGGCTTTTACTTTAAGGTCGTTGATAGCGACGACTGGCTGGACCAGGTCAAATTCAGGGAAGTCCTGGACTTTCTACAGCAAACGATCACCGATCAGCAACCGATTGATATGTTGATCTGTAACTTCATCTTCGACCGGGTCGGTTCACACCACAAGCGGGTGATGAATTACCCGCGCTTGCCAGTTCGGCAAACCTTTGGCTGGGACCAGGTTCATTTTCCCTTCGGCAAGTACCTGTTGATGCATTCAGTGATTTACCGGACATCCTTGTTGAAGGACGAGGCTCACTTGAAACTGCCGGCCCACACCTTCTACGTTGACAATATTTACGTCTTTGCACCACTGATCTACGTGAAGAAGATGTACTACCTGGATATTGACCTCTACCACTACTTCTTAGGGCGGGAGGACCAGTCGGTCAACGACGCAGTCATGATTACCCGGGCTGACCAGCAGTTACGGGTAAACCGGATCATGTTGAACTTTTACGTTCAGCACCAGGACATCAACCGCAACTTACAGTCCTACCTCCGGAAATACCTGCAAATTATTACCACCATTACTTCCGTCTTGCTGATCAAAAAGAACACCAAGGAAAGTCTGGCGGCCAAAAAGCAGTTGTGGCAGGAGATTAAAGACGATGACCGTCACTTGTACCACCAACTGCGGCGGAATTCATTCGGGATCGCGGTGAACTTACCAGGACGGATTGGCCGGAAGATGACTGTGGCCACTTACGACATCGCCGAAAAGTTGTACGGCTTTAGCTAATAATTTAGGCGGCAATGGGTCTTTTATTATTGCGCTAACTACCCAAACTTAACAAAAATGAAACGTGTTCCCTCAGGGTGGAGTTGCTACCCAGGGGAACACGTTTTTGCTAATAACAATAACTAAAAAAAACCTCACAAGGAGGTGTGATGTCTGTGTCACTTGTGAAATAGGAATATATTCACAAGGTGAAATATTCTGATGTTCTAAATTGAAAAGCTTAGTCTTGCAACTGGTAAAGCCACTTCTTCAAATACAGCCAGCCGTGATGAACTAGCCAGGCACAGTTCAGCGAAACTACCCAGGTGAACCCCCCAAGTAGCGAGGAGGACCCAGAGCGAGTGGGCAGCTGCATACTGCTGCAGGCGTAATCCGTGCCAAAGCAACTGTTCCCAGAATATATTGGATAAACAGGCACGGTGTGCATAGGTAGCAATAAAGTGCATCACTGACAGCCGACCGAAGTTCCGCGTCCGCTGGTCGTAGAAGAATAGGGCGGCGACCAGCGTGATGATGACTAAACAGTAGAGGGTCATCGACGGCTTGTAATAGGTGGTGTTGTACAAGGAAACAGGAAAGCCAAACCCAAATAATTCCCGGTTGGTCCAAATAAGGATGGCAAAAAAGATAAGGATGCCGTTAAGAGCGCTAACGCCGTTACCCTGCCATGGAAGAAGCGTCTGTACACGATCGATGTTGTTCTGGTAGTTGTCCTCATTCTCCTTGAATGTCTGATTGTCTACCTCGACAAGCGTAAGTACCGTGATTAAACGCGAATCAAAACTTAATTAAGGTTCAAGAAAACCTCCCGTTGCGATGACGGGAGGTTTTTTAGTGCCTGCGAAGATAGAATTGTTAAAGTTTTATTATCAGCATTGCGTTTTTTGTGAGGCTGGAACGCTGTGGGCACGGCTTTGAGCCAAGTGACCTTATCTCAAAGTCCGACCTTTCAGTAAGTACTGCTAACGCA
>DXGK01000107.1 GCA_019113965.1 Candidatus Limosilactobacillus merdipullorum | reverse complement strand
CAGCTCGAGGTCAGCTCGTTCAGGATAACCAATATTACTCCGTCCACTCGCTTGCCAAAGGCCCATGGCGCCTGGACGAACGGACAGGAACTTATCTACTCGTTCTCCATATTCGACTAACTCTTCTTTTACCACTGGCCGCGGCCCCACAATTGACATATCACCACGTAAAATATTAATAAATTGGGGAATTTCATCAATTGACGTTTTTCGAAGCCAACCACCTAAACGAGTTATCCGCGGGTCTTCATCCGGTTCTAGCTTGTAGTTATGGGCAACATACTTTTTGTATAATTCTGGGTCTTGATGCAGTAATTCGTCTGCACCCACGACCATCGAACGAAATTTCAAAATCTTAAATGGCTTATGGTACTGACCGATCCGGACCTGCTTAAAAAAGAGCGGTCCCTTATTGTCTCCAAAACGATCCGCTAGCCACACAAACAAAAAAATGGGACTAAAAACGATCAAAGCCAGTAATGATAAGACAATGTCGCAAAACCTTTTAACAAAACGGTACCACCATGATTGGCTGTTTGCATATTTTTGTTCAACCATTAACTTCATGCCTCATATTATTTCTGAAAAATTTACTATTAAAGATAATACCAGTATCCTGCGATTTAGCAAGCACACCTTAGTGTTTGCTACTCAACCATGCTCTGACCTCATCCAGGTCAAACCCCTTGGCATACAAACGTCGCAGCACCCATTGGTCGCGGTCTCGCCCTTGATAACGCCGGTATCTTTTCCAGGCCTTTTCCGCTTCTACTACCATGAACTCGTGTTGCTCGTCTGCAGAAACGGCTGGCTCATTTTCATCAGCCACTTGACGGGCCAGGTCAAAGCCATAGCCCTGGGTTGCCAGCGACTGCTCAACTCTCTGTCGACGCTGTCTAGCTGATAAGCGATGATAACGGCGGTAAAGCTTGCAAGCCAGTTTACTAGCGTTGGTTAATTGCTGGTCCATAGAAAACTCAGTGAGTCCTGCCTCAATATCTATTGGGCTGACACCCTTTTGTGCCAGTTTTTGACTGATCACCTTGGGACCCTTTAACGAAGTCCTGGCCATCGTCCGAACGTAGGATTTAGCATACTGCTGGTCATCAACCAGCCGTTCCCGCTTGAGTCGCTCCAGCACGGTCGCAATCTGATCCGGGGTGGCCTCTAAATCGGTCAGCTTCTTTTCAATCTCTGCTGCCGTTCGCGGCTGGTAGGACAGGTAGTCAAGCGCCCGCGAGTATAACTTAGATTGGTTGTCCGCTCGTTTAACCGCTGCAACTTGTTGTTTATCTAATTCAACGCCCTTTAACAGGCGATACTTGATCAACACGTCTTCGCTGACCGGGAAGGCAAATTTGCCGTCAAGGTAGATATTATACCTTCCGGCCCGCTTCTGCGCGGTAATTTTAGTAATCTTGGCCATTTCTTAAAATCATCCCTTTACATTGACCCTCCCCGATCGTTTCTATAGGTGTAAGCAGCGGCCGCCACTTACCAAGAAAACTAAAGGAGAAACGAAAATGAATAATTCCGAATTTAAGTCTGCAAAACTGCGTCTCGAAATGTCTGGCATGGGTAACAAGAACAAGACGATTCTGACCTTTAACAACATGGTCGAATCGCCAACTTCAGACGGTATTGCCGCCTTTCAGACGATGATTGAAACATTGACCACCGGAACAGTTGAAGCTAAGCAGTGCGTTGTCACTTCACAATTGGACTAATTGAAAGGAGTACTAAATTATGAAGAGTTTAAACTTAACTTACAAGGGCAGCCTCGGTAAGACACACCTGCTGAAATTAAACTACGTCAAAGACGACTTATCAAAGGAAGAGATCGCCCAGCAAATGAAGGCCCTGGCCAAGAGCAACCTCTTCGCCAAGGATGGCGAACGGCTTTATGATAAGCCAATTGCCGCCAAGTACGTCACGACCACCGAAGAAGTAGTCCTCGACAAGGACAACTTTGCCGCCCAAGCATAGTCAAGCAGGGACAGCGATTAGTCATCGCTGTCCTTTTTTTTATACGAAAACACGTCGTTGACGAACTTAAACAACGACCGCCGCTCTTCGAGTCGTCCCTCGGCAATTCCCTGAATAGTAGCGTTAAGAACCGCACCGATCATCACCAACATGCCGGAAATATCCAGCCAGATCATCAACATGATAAAAGCTCCAATGGTCTTATACGAAGTAATGCTATGGGAGAAGACCACTGTGTAATAAGAAAAGATCCGCGATAAGCCCATCCAGGTTAATGAAACCGTAAATGAGCCTAGTAGGACGTAACGAAGGCGAACGCGGGCACTCGGCACGAAGTAGTACAGCAAAGTCAGCGCGACGAATAGCCCGCCAAAGGTCACCGGCCATTTCAATGACACGAAGAGTTTAATGTAATTAACACTGAACTTAAACAGCGGCTGTAAGGCCACCAGCACCTGTTCACCGAGCCCGTACAAGAAGATCAGGGTAAAGAGGATCGCGATGACGACCAGCATCCATAAAAACGACACCACCCGGTTAATCACCGGGTTTTGATCTTCTGCCACCCCGTAAGCGTGGTTGACACTGCGCTGAAAGGCCGCAATTCCGGTACTGGTGGACCACAGTGCAATCAGCGCCCCGGTCGTCAGCAGGCCGCCACTGCCCCGCCGCAAAAAGGCGTAGATAAAGGGGCGGATGAAGCTGTAAATGGACGTTGGGATCGCCGTCTGCAAATAGGAAGTCACGGTATCGGCGTCTAATCCGACCATTGGCATCAGGTTCCCAACTACGATGATCGCCGGAAAGATCGACAAGAGCGTGTAGTAGGCTAGCACGGCGGCCGATGCCGACACCTGGGCCATCCGGAAGTGCTTCATAAAGATCCGGGCAAAATGTTTAGCTTTTTGCGAAAAATTTTTCATGGATAATTTCACCTATAGAGCCCATTTTACCAGGAAAACGGCCATCGAACGCACAAAAAAACGAATCGTTGGTTAAACGGTTCGCTTCTTCAATGTCTAATTACTTGAATTCCTTGGTTGCTTCTTCAAAGTACTTGACGTAGTTATCATCGTACAGGTACTTAGCGTCGGCTTCCGGATCCTGCGAAGTCAGGATCTTCGGACCATCCTTGGTGATTACCAGGGTGTGTTCGTACTGGCAACTAAGGCTGCCGTCAGCCGTCTTGGCCAACCAGCCACTCGGGTCAGAAGTATCGGCTTCCCAGGTCCCGGTGTTAATCATTGGTTCAACGGTGATGGTCATCCCCTCACGCAGGCGGACACCATGACCATGTTCACCGTAGTGCGGGACCATCGGGTCTTCGTGCATCGTTGGTCCAATCCCGTGACCGACGAATTCCCGAACGTCGCCGTAACCGTGTTCGTCTTCGGTGTAGTGCTGGATAACCGCACCAATATCACCGATTCGGTTGCCGATCACGCACTGGTCAATCCCCATGTAAAGGGCCTTGTGGGTGACGTCCATCAGGTCACGAACTTCCTTACTTGGCTTGCCCACGGCGTAAGACCAGCAAGAATCGCTGAAGGCCCCGTCGAGGTTAACCACCGTGTCGACCTTGACCAGGTCACCGTTCTTTAGTACCAGGTTCTTCCGTGGAAAGCCGTGGCAAATTTCATCGTTGACGCTAACACAAGTAGCGTACTTGTAGCCTTCAAAACCAATTTGCGCCGCAATAGCATGGTGTTCCTTAAAGTACTTGCGGGCAAATTCTTCAATTTCCCAACTGGAAATTCCAGGCTTGATGATTGACCGTAGACCAACGTGCATCCCCGCCAGGATGGCGCCGGATTTTTCCATGGCCTCAATTTCACGAGGTGATTTTAAACTAATCATTAAACTAACGCTCCCTCTTTTTAAATACTGTTTCAGTATAACACTTTCGTGCTCCTGCCGGCAGGTGGAAGCAGTTTGTGCTATACTAGCGAAAGCAATTTCTCCAGGAGGCAAAAATTATGGCAAGTGCATTAGTTGTTTATGCCACCATCACCGGTAACAACGAAGATATCGCCGATCTCGTGGCTGACGCATTAAAGGACCAGGGAGTCGAAGTGGAAGAAACGGAAATCACGATGGCCGACGCCGCCGACTTCAACGATGTCGATATTTGCGTGGTCTGCCCCTACACCTACGATGAAGGGGCCCTACCGGACGAAGGACTGGACTTTTTTGATGACCTGCAGGAAGAAGACCTCTCCGGGAAGGTCTTCGGCGTAGCCGGTTCTGGTGACACCGTCTACGGTGACGACTTTTGCAAGGCCGTCGACGAATTTGACGCCGCCTTTTTAAAGAGCGGTGCCAAGCGAGCTGCCGGCCCGGTGCATATTAACCTGGCACCGGACAAGGATGATGTGAAAACCCTCGATGGCTTTGCTGCACAGCTGGTCAAGGCCATGAAGTAAGGTGATGGATTGTGATCCGAAAATTATGGAATAAGTATAAGCAAGTCATTGCCTACCTGTTCTGGGGCGTTGTGACCACCGTTGTCAACATTGGGGTCTTCCAGTGGCTCAGCTCCGGGATCCACATGAACTACCAGGTAGCCAACATCATCGCCTGGTTCCTGTCGGTCCTAGTGGCCTACTTTACCAACAAGGTGTGGGTCTTTAACTCTCACTACACGACGGTGAAGGCCTTTGCCGTTGAGTTCGTGGAATTCTATTTCTATCGGGGCCTCACCCTCTTGATTGACGTCGCCTTCATGTTCGTCGGCGTCACCCTGTTGCACTTCAACTCTCCACTAGAAAAGCTCGTGGTCAAAACACTAGATAACGTGGTCGTGATCATTGCCAACTTCGTCTTCTCGAGGTTCTTGATCTTCACCGAAAAGAAAAAATTCAAACGTTAAAAGCCATTTGGATCGCAAGTCCAAATGGCTTTCTTTACTGATTCAGGTATTGTTGGATTAGTTTAACAATCTGTCGGGCGGCGGTCCCGTCACCAAAGTCTTCCCGGCTGCGGGTCATCCGCCGGTATTTGCGGAGTTTATTTAACAGTTCAAAGGCTGCCTGCTGGATGGTCGTCGGATCGGTCCCCACGATTTTTGCCTGCTTGTGCCTGACCACTTCCGGCCGTTCGGTCTTGTCACGCAGTAGTAAGACCGGCTTGTGGAGGACTGACGCTTCTTCGAGTGCACTCCCTGAGTCGGTCACTAACAGATAGCTGTGGGCCGCCAGATTAATGTAATCCGTAAACGGCAGTGGCTGAGTGACCAGGATTCGTTCGTGGTGGTCAAGGATCCGCTCAGCTGCACTCATTACTTCCGGCACCGGGTACAAGGGGTAAACCAACTCAACATCATCGTTAGTTTCCACGATATCCTTCATCGTTTGCAGGACTCGCTCCAGTTTTTCACCGCGGTTTTCCGGCCGCTGAACAGTCAGGAGAATGATCCGCTTATCCCCTACCTTATCAAGGATTGGGCTGTGAAAGTCAGCCCGCAAGTTTTGTTGGACGGCGTCGATGATCGTGTTGCCGGTAACGTGGATCTGCGGGCCCGGATGGTGTTCTAGTAACAAATTGTGGCGGGCAATGTTGGTTGGCGCAAAGTACAGATCGGCCATCACGTCAACTAACTGGCGCTGCAATTCATCAGGGAATGGGCGATACTTATCGTGCGTCCGTAAACCGGATTCGACATGGGCAAGTGGCAGCCGGTGGTAGGAAGCACAAAGACTCCCCGCCAAGGTAACCGTCGTATCGCCGATGACCACGATCATGTCCGGCTGGGCGGCGTTGACGACGTTATTAAAATTATGCAGCATCTCCGCTAATGCTTCCAGGTTATCTAACCGCGTCGGCAAGGTCTGCAGGTCAAAGCTGGGCTGGAGGTGGAGGTTCTTTAGTGTCTGCTGGAGAAGTGGTGAATGCGACCCGGCCACCGTCAGTAATGGCGTAAACGATGCAGAATCACTCATCAAGTTGATAATTGGCGAAAGCTTGATGGCTTCTGCCCGTGTCCCAAAGAAAAACATAATTTTGGCGTTGCCAGTCATTCATCACCCCTCCTTTCATTAACAAATTAATTGTACCGCTAAGGGTGTGCTAATTCTATGAATAAACGATGAATTTTGCGTTTGATATACTTTTACTGATAGAATGTAGTATAATCAACTCGTTTAGATTGAAAGGAAAAGGAGGACTCTCCATGAAAAAACTGCCATTAATTGCCGCAACCTTAATGAGCTCACTGATGCTCGCTGCCTGCGGTAACAACAGCAGTCATCACAGTGCCGCCGAAAGTCACACTTCCAGCAGCAAAGTTATAAAGTCAAAGAAAAAGACTACTACCAATAAAAGGAAGAAGCAGACTAAACAGGCCAATAGTTCATCATCAAGCGCCGCTAATTCTAGCAGAAGTTCTTCAGCAACAACGAACAGTAGCAGTTCTACGAGTTCGCAGCAACACAGTAATATCCAGTTAGGCTTGGGTGATGTTGCTGTTTGGACGGATGCTAACGGTGTGACCCACCACGTCGACAGCGACGGGATGGACCGTCAGACCATACCTGGCCAAAGCCAGATTCATTATGCTGATTGGTCTGGCCCACTGCCGGCAAATGCAACGGTTCAACATAACGGTAACTAGTCAATATATCAAGGGTGTTGTTCAACAACATCCTTTTTTTGTGAGGTGTCTTTCTTGATCAAAAAAACTCTCAATTTCATTATCTATGGGGTTGCCAGTATTATTTCAATGATTGTTTTTTTTACAACAATTTTTTGTGTAAATAAATTTGGACAGCCTAGTTATGTGAACTCAATATATTTAATCGGTTTGTCTTTTTCACTATTCCTAATTTTACTTACTTTTACACGTATAATAAGTAAT
>DXGK01000106.1 GCA_019113965.1 Candidatus Limosilactobacillus merdipullorum | reverse complement strand
CCTGTTGATCACGAAGCATAAGATTCCCGCTTACATGGGGTCCAGTTTTTCCTTCGTTGTACCGATGATGGCGTTGATGAAGTCGACTGGCTATCCGGGGATTGCCCAGGGGACCATTGCGGTCGGCTGTGTCTACCTGATCGTCGCGCTGATCGTCAGTCAGATTGGTTCGGCCTGGATCGATAAAGTCCTCCCGCCGATCGTGGTTGGGCCGATTGTCGTGGTGATTGGTCTTTCCCTGGCCGGAACGGCGGCCAAGGACGCCACGATTAACTCGGTTACGGGGCACTATGACCTGAAGTTCTTTGCGGTGGCGATGCTGACGATGATCCTCACGATCGCCTTTAATATGTACTTCAAGGGCTTCTTAGGACTGATCCCAATCTTGCTGGGGATCGTCTTTGGCTACCTGATTGCCTGCCTGTTCGGGATCGTGGACTTTACCCCGGTTATGCGGGCCCACTGGTTCAGTCTGCCGGACTTCCAGGTTCCATTCGTTACCTACCACCCGCAACTATATTGGGGTGCGATTCTCAGTATGGCTCCGATTGCCTTCGTCACGATGACCGAGCACCTCGGCCACATCATGGTGTTAAACGAGCTGACGGAACGCAACTACTTCAAGGATCCGGGATTGAACCACACCCTAGCCGGTGACGGGACCGCCTCCATCATTGCCGGGTTTGTCGGTGGACCCCCGGTAACCAGTTATGGTGAAAACATCGGGGTTCTGGCAATCACCCGGGTGCATTCTGTCTACGTGATTGCGGGGGCCGCACTCTTTGCGGTCTTCTTCAGCTTCATCGGTAAGCTGAGTGCCCTGATTGAAACAATTCCTTCACCAGTCATCGGGGGAATTTCCTTCCTCCTCTTCGGGGTCATCGCTTCAAGCGGTCTCCGGGTGATGATCGAAAACCAGATTGATTTCAACGCCAAGCGCAACCTGATGATCTCCTCGGTTATCCTGGTGATTGGGATCGGGAACGCCTACCTTCAACTGGGCAAGTACCAGTTCTCCGGCCTAGCAGTAGCGGCAGTTTTAGGGATCATTTTGAACCTGGTTCTGCCCCAGAAGGCATTTGGTGAGCGTCGTCACTAATTCTTAGCGTTTTCTAATCGACACATTGCGGTAATTGTCGTTTAAGGTGAAAAGCGCGATGAGGCTTGGGCTGACGGTCCTTGCCGCCCTTAGCGAGATTTAATATTTTTTTGAATTTTCCCTTAAATAATGATATATTACTAGACGTAACTTGGGCTAACTAGTTCTTTCAGAGCGACTTTTAACCAACTTACAAGCCAAATTATTGTTATAAGGAAAGAGGTGGAATATGAATGGGCGGTGATGCTTTAACTTTTAAGCTTTTCGGACTCACGTTCAATACAACGAATATTGTCTCTGGACTGATTATCTACGCAATCGTGTTCTTCACTCTTTACGGGATGTCACGAAAGATTCAGATGAAGCCAACCGGCGCACAAAACGTCTTTGAATGGTTAGTTGACTTCACCAATGGAATTGTCCGGAGTCAGATGCCGGCGGCCGAGCAGGGACGCTACAGTTTCTTTGCTTTCGTGCTGTTCGTCTTCATCTTCTTCGCCAACCAATTTGGGTTGCTTTTCCAATTCCATTGGAACGGAGCGGAAGTGCTTAGAAGTCCAACGGCGGATCCAGTCGTTACGCTGACCTTCTCACTGATGGTCATGGCATTGGCACACTTTGCCGGTGTTGCCCACAACGGTCTTGGCGGTTACCTTAAGAACTACACCAAGCCGTTTGCCTTGATGCTGCCAGTTAACATCATTGAGGAGTTCGCCAACTTCTTGACGCTGGGTCTCCGTATCTTTGGTAACATTTTTGCTGGTGAACTGTTAATGAGTTTGATTGCCAATATGGCCTTCTCACACGGTGCCTTAACGATCATTCCGGGATTGCTTCTGGAATTAGCATGGCAAGGCTTCTCCGTATTTATCGGTTCAATCCAGGCTTATGTCTTTGTAACATTAACGACGGTTTATATTTCTCGGAAGGTTTCCGAATAATAATCTCTAAGGAGGAATTTTAAAATGGCATTAGGAGCAATTGCTGCAGGACTCGCGGCTATGGGTGCCGCTATCGGTGGTGGTATTGGTGATGGTATCTTAATCGGACACACTGTCGACAGTATCGCACGTCAACCAGAATTACAAAGTAGATTACAAGCAACGATGTTCATCGGTGTTGGTTTGATTGAAGCCATGCCTATTATCGCCATCGTTATTGGCTTCCTTGTTATGAACAAGTAATTATTGAATCACAATTTGATTTTTATATGACAAGGAGGTGTCAATAGATGTTTGTGAACAGTGTGTTAGCTGAATCGAACAGTTTATACATCGGGGACCTTGTATTCTACATCGTTACCTTCATTATCCTGATGCTGCTGGTCAAGCACTTCGCATGGGGACCAGTTACTGACATGATGAAGAAGCGGGCAGACAAGATTGCCAGTGATATCGACAACGCGGCGCGGTCACGGGCAAATGCTGAAAAGATGGCTGCCAAGCGTCAAGCTGAACTGCAAAATTCACGTCAAGAAGCTGCAGACATTGTAAGCAATGCTAAGAAGTCGGCTGAAACACAACGAGCACAAATTGTTGAGGCAGCACAAAACGATGCTCAAGCCCTCAAACAACAAGCACAAAAGGATGCGGATCAAGCACGTCGCGATGCGCTGAATGGTGCTAAGGATGACGTTGCAAACTTATCTATTGAGATTGCTTCCAAACTCATCCAAAAGGAATTAAAGGCAGACGATCAAAAGCAACTGATCGACTCCTATATTGAAGGGTTGGTAAATCATGAGTCTTGATAAGAAGACGGTTGCGGGGCGCTATGCCCGGGCACTGTTCGAATTGGTCGATGAGAACAACGAACTCGATCAAACTTATCAA
>DXGK01000105.1 GCA_019113965.1 Candidatus Limosilactobacillus merdipullorum | reverse complement strand
GAGGACCTTCAGGATTAATTAATTACAGGTAGGGGATGTGCAAATCAGCACATCCCTTTTTTTGGGTGGTCAATGATATAATTAAACAGGTTTAGATACGGAGGTGCTGATAATGAAAAATGTTGCGGTTTACGTTACCGGAAGCATTGCAGCTTATAAGGCAGTAGAGCTGGTTAGGGCACTGCAAAAAAGGGGCTACGCGGTGCGGGTGGCCGAGACATATGATGCGGAACGGTTGGTCGGCCCAGCAACGTTTGCTTCTTTAACCAAAGAGAAGGTTTTGTCAGACCTCTGGGCAGATTCGGCGCAGGGAAGCGTCCCCCATATTGAACTGGCTGATTGGTCGGACCTGGCAGTGGTGGTCCCAGCAACCGCGAATATTATTGCTAAAATGGCACAAGGGATTGCCGATGATGCCGTTTCAACGGCCTTGTTAGCGACCAGCGCTCCAGTGGTGGTAGTGCCGGCAATGAATGTCCATATGTGGGAGAACCCAGCGACCCAACGCAATATTGCCGTACTGAAAAAGGATGGTTGCTTAGTCATGGACCCAGCGACCGGTTACTTGGCAGAAGGATATCGTGGTAAGGGACGGATGCCGGCGGTCAACCAGATCGTCGAATATATTGGTTCAGCAGTTCAACCAGCGGGGATCTTAGCTGGTAAACGGGTCGTCGTCACCCTTGGAGGCACTCGCGAGCCAGTGGACCCGGTGCGTTTTATCGGCAACCGTTCCTCGGGAAAAATGGGACTGGCCATTGCTCAGGCAGCCCTTCAGGCCGGCGCCTCGGTGACCATTATTGCCGGTAGCATCCAGGTGGCATTGCCATCTTCACCGCGAGTCCGCGTAGTAAGTGTGTTAACAACCGAAGAGATGGCGCAAGCGGTTCAAGAACAGCTACCGGCTGCTGACGTGCTGATAATGGCGGCAGCGGTGGCTGACTTTAAGATTGCCCACCCTGCAACTCACAAACTAAAGAAACAAGCAGTTCGGTCGTCATACCCGTTAACCTTGGTGCCGACAACCGATATTTTGCGGATGGCCGGGATGCGGAAAAAGCCGGGCCAGCTAGTTGTCGGCTTTGCTGCCGAAACGGACAACCTGATTGCCCACGCACAGGACAAACTGGCCAATAAACATGCTGACATCATTGTTGCCAATGATGTTAGTGATGACCAAATTGGCTTTGGTAGTGATGACAATCAGGTGACGGTCTTAAGAAGGGGCCAAGAACCAGAACAATGGTCGCGCCTGAGTAAGAAAGCCGTTGGTCAAAAATTAATTAAAATGATTACGCAGTTAATCGGAAAGGAAGATTAGATGGCGGAAACAGCACAAGTAATTGTCGATGTGCCAACACTGCAGACTAACCATCCTTTTACTTATCAAATCCCCGCTAAGTGGGCTGACGATGTGAAACCGGGGATGAGGGTCATTGTCCCGTTTGGAAATGGCGATCGACAAGTCCAAGGCTTTGTGGTCGCAATTGACCAACCAAATGATTTTGCTGGTGAACTGCGCGCCCTAGTTTCCTTAATGGATCTTTCACCGGTAATCAATCCGGAATTATTAGAACTTTCTCGGTGGATGGCGGATGATACCTACTCCTTTTGGATTTCCTGCTTATATACGATGTTGCCAACGGCCCTAAAAGGGAAGACTCAGCGATTTGTTCGCGTTATGACTTCCCTGAGTGACGACGAACGGCGAGGGTTGTTTAATGACCAGGAGGTGGTGGACTTTGCCACCATTCAAGGTGATCCCGACTTGGTTGCCAGGGTTTTGAAGTTGCGACGTCAGAAGAAAGTCCGCTTTGAATACCGGGTAAAAAAGCGTGGTGGTGCCAAGATGGTGACCGGGATCCGCTCATTGTTGACACCAGACCAGGTCGGCGAAACGATGGCAACCGTTTCAAGGCGGGCAGTTGCTCAGCGGCGACTGCTTCAATTTTTGGCAGACCACTTTGACCAGACTGTTCTGCAAAAAGACCTGGAGCGGCAGGTTCATATTTCACCGAGCACAATCAGTAAAGGTGAAAAGGAACACTGGCTGATTAAGCTACCAGTTGAGCAATATCGACGACCAACCCAGGCTACCGGTCGAAGGGCAACGAAACCGTTAAAACTCAACGATGACCAGCAAAAAGCAGTCGATGCAATTGATGAGGCAGTGGAGGAGGGTGTTGATAAGACCTTCCTGCTGCAGGGGGTTACCGGTAGTGGAAAGACGGAAGTTTACCTCCAGGCAATTGCTAAAACGCTGAAAATGGGTGAAACGGCGCTCATGTTGGTGCCAGAGATCTCATTAACCCCTCAGATGGTCGCCCGCGTGTGTGGGCGTTTTGGCGAGCAAGTCGCCATTTTGCACAGTAACTTGTCACAAGGAGAAAGGTATGATGAGTGGCGGCGTATCAACCGTGGTGAAGCACGGGTGGTTGTCGGTGCCCGTTCTGCCGTCTTTGCTCCGCTCAAAAAGTTGGGGCTCATCATTATGGATGAGGAACACGAAACTAGTTATAAGCAGGACGAATCACCCCGCTACCATGCCCGTGATGTTGCGAAGTGGCGGTCACATTATAACCAGGCAGTTCTGCTATTAGGGTCGGCAACGCCGAGCCTAGAGAGCCGTAGCCGGGCGCAAGTTGGTGTCTACCAGCTATTGCGGCTCCCCCACAGGGTTAATGGTCAGTCATTGCCGCCAATTGAAATTGTCGATATGCGGCCAGAAATTCGCCGTTACGGGGAAACCAATTTTTCCCAACGATTGCTGGGCTTATTGAACGACCGCCTTGCCAAGGGTGAACAGAGCATTTTAATGCTCAATCGTCGCGGCTTTTCTTCCTTTATGATGTGCCGTGATTGCGGAGCCGTTCTCAAGTGCCCTAACTGCGATATCTCATTGACACTGCACATGGATACACGGACAATGCGTTGCCACTATTGCGGTCACGAGGAACCAATCCCGCGGTTCTGTCCAAATTGCCACAGCACGCATATCCGCTACTACGGGACCGGGACTGAAAAGGTAGTCGCTCAGTTAGCCAAGGTCCTCCCAGCTGCCCGGGTTCTTCGGATGGATGTTGATACTACGCGGCGCAAGGGGATGCACGAAAAGATTTTGGGGCAATTTGGCGCCGGGAAAGCAGATATCCTGCTGGGTACACAGATGATTGCCAAGGGGCTTGACTTTCCTAACGTTACCCTGGTCGGGGTGTTGAACGCGGATACCGGGTTAGAATTACCCGACTTTCGTGCTAGTGAGCATACATTTGATCTTTTGGCACAAGTTAGCGGACGTGCCGGCCGTGGAGCCAAAAAAGGTCACGTGATTATTCAGACCTTCAATCCTGACCACTACGCAATTCGCTTGGCACAGGCACACGACTATGACCGGTTCTTTGCCACCGAGATGAATGTTCGCTACCGCGGTGGCTATCCGCCTTATTACTATACTGTTCGCGTCATGGCTAGTCATGAACAGGAAGCAGTGACAGCCAAAGCAATGATAAAAATCAGCGAGCAAATTAAAAAGGTAGTTGC
This sequence comes from Candidatus Limosilactobacillus merdipullorum, assembly GCA_019113965.1. Taxonomy (GTDB): domain Bacteria; phylum Bacillota; class Bacilli; order Lactobacillales; family Lactobacillaceae; genus Limosilactobacillus; species Limosilactobacillus merdipullorum. Next base: position 2,865 of record DXGK01000105.1, on the reverse strand, counting down.
ACCGTCAACGATTATTCTTGGACCGTCACCACGGCCAATTGCTCGGATGAAACGTCGCTATTATTACCAGTTGGTGATCAAGTACAAGCGGGATCCACAGCTTCACCAGGTGCTGACTGACGTACTAAATAATAGTCAATCAGCAGGATTTCATGATTTACAGGTATCCATTGATCCTGAACCGCAATTCTTTATGTAAAGGAGCAACCAATCAAATGAAAACAGTTGTATTTATGGGAACACCACAGTTTGCTGTCCCAATTCTAGAAAGCCTCATTGATAGTCCGGACTACCAGGTCCTAGCCGTTGTCACCCAGCCTGACCGCCGGGTTGGTCGCAAGCACCGCTTAACTGCGTCACCAGTCAAGCAGACTGCTCAGCAACACCAAATTCGTGTTTTGCAGCCTGAAAAAATCAATCACAGTCCAGAAATGGCGGAAATTATTGAGATGAGGCCTGATTTTATGATTACCGCTGCCTTTGGCCAGTTTTTGCCAACCAAGCTACTGGATGCGACGCAAATTGCGGCGATCAATGTTCACGCTTCATTACTGCCAAAGTATCGTGGTGGGGCTCCTGTCCACTATGCAGTCATCAACGGTGACCCAGAAACCGGAGTAACGATCATGTACATGGTCAAGAAGATGGATGCTGGTGACATTATTGCTCAGAAGAAAATGCCAATTACTAAGCAAGACGATACTGGATCGATGTTTGATAAGCTAAGTCTTCTGGGCCGCGACTTGTTGATGGAGACGCTCCCACACCTGGTGGCAGGGGATGTTCACCCGATCGCTCAAGACCCGGACAAGGTCACCTTTTCGCCAAACATCAGCAGTGATCAGGAACGTATCGACTACCACTTAACGGCAGATCGGATTGATGACAAAGTGCGGGGATTGCGGCCATTCCCAATTGCCAACATGGTTTTAGACGGGACGCGCACTAAGATTTACGATGTGACGCCACTGGCAGAAAAGACAGATTTAAAGCCGGGACAAGTGGTCCGGGTGGAGAAACATGCGCTGGTTCTGGCGGCTGGTGATGGCACGACTTACCAGATTAACAAGTTGAAGCCAGCAGGCAAGCAGCTAATGGATATTACTGCTTACCTCAATGGTCACCAAAATCTTAAGGAAGGATTCCAGGCAGTAACTGATGACAAACATTAAGTCCACTCCGCGGTGGCTGGCTCTCGATACCCTTGACCGGGTCATTGGTCAGTCGGCTTATTCCAATATTCAGCTAAATAACACCATTAGTCGCCATCACCTCAGCGAAGCCGATAAAAATTTGTTAACTAAAATTGTCTATGGGACACTGCAACACCAGTTGACGATTGAATACCGGCTGGCACCGTATCTGCGAGGAAAGAAGCTGGCCCACTGGGTCAACGTTTTATTACTGGAAGCAGTTTACCAGCTGGATTATTTAGACCGGGTTCCTGATTTTGCCGTGGTCAATGAATCAGTCGAGATTGCCAAGGTCAAGGGGAATTCCGGCATTCGCAAGCTCGTGACTGCCGTCTTGCGCAACTATCTGCGGCATTCCAAGCGCGATACTAGCGAGATTAAAGATCCAATCAAGCAAATGTCCGTAGAAAGCAGTGTTCCACGGTGGTTAGTTAGCCAACTGGCCGACGATTATGGTTTAGCAAGCACCAGCAAAATTTTGCAAAGCATTAACGATCCAGCTCACTTGTCACTACGAGTTAACCTGGCAAAGACGACTGTTGATACAGTAATTGACCAGTTAAAGCAAGAAGGAATACATGTTCACCGGAGTCCAGTTGCCCCGCAAGGATTAGTAGTCGAAGCCGGTAACGTGATTCAAAGCAATGCTTTCCGGGATGGTTTAGTCACTATCCAGGACGAGAGTGCTCAATTGGCGGTTGATAGCATGAATTTACAACCAACGTTTCAGGTGCTGGATGCTTGCGCGGCGCCTGGTGGTAAGACCGTCCAGATTGCTGAGCAGCTATCAGCTGGTCAAGTGACAGCCCTAGATATTCACCAGAATAAGGTACGCTTAATTGAGAAAAATGCTCGGCGAATGGGGCTTGAGAAGCGGGTGAAGGCGATGGCTCTCGACGCGCGAAAAGTTGGCCAACAGTTCGAAGACGAAACCTTTGATGCCATCCTGGTTGATGCTCCATGCAGTGGAATTGGTTTATTAAGAAAAAAACCCGAAATTCGTTATGACAAATCTGTTGAAGACAGTCAACGGCTTCATAAAATTCAGCTGGCAATTTTGGATGCAGTGGCCACAAAAGTTAAAAAGGGCGGTATAATAACCTATAGCACTTGTACGTTGTTAAAGATGGAAAACGAGCTGACGATTCGCGAATTTCTCGCGTCGCACCCGCAATTTACCGAATTAACAACTGAAACGACAAAGTGTATTAAGGATGGTCGAGATGCTCGCTCACTGACAATTTTACCGAGCGACTATGGGACCGATGGCTTCTTTATCGGGACCCTCAAGCGTCTCTCCTAGAGGGGAATTTTCTTTCAATGAAAACTGCTTTCCAAAGTGATATAGGTCGTCACCGGACGCAAAACCAGGATCGGGTGGCTTTGTTTACTAATGAACAAGGCCTTTTTCTGATTGTAATTGCAGACGGAATTGGTGGAAACCGGCGGGGAGACCTTGCAGCTGAACTAACAACTGGATCATTTGGCCAAGCCTTTACCACCACTTCATCTATGACGCCTGCAGAGGCTTCAAAGTGGCTTGTTTCACAAGTGCAGCTTATTAATAATAAAATTCTTACTAAATCAACTGAGAAACAAAGTTATCACGGAATGGGAACCACTTTGGTTGCCGCGGTGATATTTGAAGATGAAGTCGTTGTGGCTAATATTG
>DXGK01000104.1 GCA_019113965.1 Candidatus Limosilactobacillus merdipullorum | reverse complement strand
ATAGTAGTAGTTGTAGTCATTTATATCACCTCTATTTGTATACCATTATAAAATGCTATTGCAGTAATCTTTGGTAACAATGATTACTGTCGATGATGTTTTCGATAGGGTAAGTTTTTAATTTTTTGTTGACAGGCAACTAAAACCAGAATATAATGTTGCCTATCAACAAAAAGGAGACGTTATAAATGAGTAAGGTACTAGTAGTTTTAGCACACCCGCATACCGATGTGCGGAGCCTGTCTATGGAGGTTTATGAAAAGTTCATCGAGGAATACCGTTTGCAGCATCCGGATGACGACATTATTATCCGCGATCTCTTTGCCCAACCGTTCCCAGCAATGGATAACACCACTTTCATTGCCATTGCCAAGCAGCACGTGGGGATGGAATTATCTAAGCAAGAAGATCAGTTGCTTAGTACGCGGACGGCATGGCTGAACGAATTTATTGAAGCTGACAAGTACATCTTCGTTAACCCAATGTACAACCACTTCTTGCCAGCCGAGCTCAAAGAATACATCGATATCACGGCGGTAGCCCGCAAGACCTTCCGTTACACTCCAGAAGGGGCTGTTGGCCTGCTTCATAACAAGAAGGCGATTCAGATTCGGGCTACCGGCGGAACCTACCACAATGATGTCCCCCACGGCGAGTTCGAGAAGAATTTTGATGCACCCTACCTGGAAATGATGCTAAACTATTATGGAATTCGTGATGTGGAACACATTTACGTTGAAGGGGCAGCTCGACACCGCGACCAGACGGAAGAAATCGTCAATCAGGCACTGAAAGAAGCTAGTGTGGCTGCCAAAAAGTTCTAATTAAGGTGGTTCATGGTCAATGGCAAGTATTGAGCAGAAAATCCTCGACCAAATCAGGCAGCTGCGTTCTGCCCGTCAAAGTGTCAGTAATGAGCAACAGTGGATTCAGAACCTGATTGATGACCAGCACCTGCGGGAGATTATCCCCAAGCTGTCGATCGTCAGCCTCCACATTGCGACCGCACTGTTGGATGGCGAGATGACGGGAATTGAGCTCGCCAGACAACTGAACGTCACGCGGGGCGGGATTACCCGGGCAGCGAAGAGCCTGCTGTCCTATCAACTGGTGATTGACCAAAAACACGCAGGTGATAAGAAAAAGATTTATTATTCTCTGACACCAGCCGGCCGAAAGGTAGCGATTGGCCACCAGCGGATGCATGAGAAGATGGACCAGACCTTTGCTAAGAAAATGGACCAGCGTTATACGCAGGCAGAGCTTGCTCGGTTTTCCCAGATGCTGGAAGAGGTTCAACAACTGGAAAAAGAATTCTTTTAACGGCAAACAAAACGACCGTCAGCAATTAGCTCGCGGCCGCTTTTTTATTTAGCTTGTGTTGCTTATGTAAAACTTGCGCGGTTGTTTGTAGTCTGGAACGTGGTGGACACCGTTTGAAGCTAATTGCTGCGCAATCACTAGAAATCTAGGCTAATGACACTAAGCAGTGGCTGCTCTCACGATTGCCACCTGCGTAAGTTTTGATGATATTAATTTTTAACTGAGAAATTCAGTTGCTGATGTAATGGCGCATTTACCGAAAAATAAGGCGGCAAAAACTCATAGTAGGTCAATATAGTAATTTCAGTGATGAAAGCATCAGCGAAGCCCTGTGGGGATCAGCTGTGAAATTGTCGTTGGCGATTTATCGCCTATGACAAGACCTGACTTTGAAACAATCTTTGATTGGTTCAAAGCAGTGTCCACAGCGTTCCAGCCCCACAACAAGTGCGAAGCTGAATCATTAAATAGATGACGACTTACTTCACGATTTGGAAGCCACCATCTATGGGCAATTGCTTATTAAAGGCCAGCGAAAGTTCCAGCAGGCCGAGAGCTTCCAGCTCGCGGGCCCGGGCAAGCCCGCCGACATTAATAACTGTTAATGGGCTGTCCTTTAATATTGAGGTCAGTACCTGTTTGGCATCCTCATCATCACCGGCAACAAGGACTTGTGTTGGTTGGCCATTGGCGAGTTGGCCGTTGGTCAGACTAGCGGCGGTAGCCGTGTTAAAGGCCTTTAGCACCTTACTATCAGGTAATTTCTGGGCCAACTGCTGAGCAGATGAGCTATTGGCGGGTACTACCGGCTGCCAAGTTTGAAAGTCAATCGGGTTGGTGGCGTCGACAACGACTTTGCCACTCAGGGCTTGTCGGTAGCGACTGACAATATCGTCAATGGCTGAGTATGGCACAGCCAGGATGACGAGGCCGCCCAATGGCTGGTGATCTTCGTGGGTCAGGTAGGTAACGTGGTTGTCACCGATAGCCAGGTTTTTACCGACGGCCTGGGCAAGGTGGCCGTGACCAAAAATGGTAATGTTCATGTTGATCCCTCCATTAATAATAATTAGCCCTATTATGCGGGTACTTGGGGGAATAATAGTAGACAGCTGCGGAGAACTTGTCTACTTGAGGGTAGACATCATGCCGCTGCCGGTAAATTCATCAACCATCTGAGCAATCTTAATCACCGGGACGTCAGGGTGGTCGATCGTCCACTTGATAGTCGCCATGGTTGCCGCGATGAACACGTGGACGGCATAATCCGTTTGCATGCTGGGCTTAAACCGGTGGTCAAGGGCATCGGTAACCGTTTGAGTCAATTATTTTTGAAAACGGGCATTGAGATTAATCATACTGTAATTAACGTTCAGCAGAGCAGCCAGTTCGGCTTGGTGCTGGCGAATGAGGGTGATCCCCTGAACAGTACTGGTCCAATCTAAGTGAGTACTGTCAGCCTGACGAAAGGAGTTGGCAAAGGCGGCTAAGAGACGCTGAACAATGGTGAAGAGTGCTTCCTCAGCCAGGTCCTGCTTATTGTCGAAAAGTTGGCAAAAGTAAGTTCGGGTAATCCCTGCTTCTTGGGTGACCAAATTGATGCTGATCTGTTGGTAACTCCGTTCTTTAAGTAGTTTGAGAAAAGCGGCAATAACTTTAATTGAGGCTTCCATAACCGATACTCCTTTCATTAACGGCTAGTCAACTTGCGACCAGTGCTCTTGCAGTTGTTGGATTAGCGGCTGCAGCCGCGGTTGACTCGTCTTCAGGTAATAGGCGTAGAACTTTTGTTTGGCAACTGGATCGGTCAACGGGATCGTCACCCGGTTGTGGGGGCAAGTCGCGTCCCCAGTTGGCGTCGAGTGCCGTTAAGTTGGTGGTGAAATAGGGGATGACGGAATAATTAACTAGCTTACTGTAGTCGGGTGCGTTCCGTTGGTACAAGCTATGTGCGTGAGGAATCTGATCCTGGTAAATTTGCTCCCAGAAGCCGATACCGCGAGGGCTGAGGATGTTTTGCCCCCGGAGGTCCGCAAAAGTGAGGCTGCTGCGGGTGGCTAACGGTGAATTTGGTGGGAGATTCACCGCTAATTGCTCGGTGCCGAGATAGGTAGAGTCAATAAAATTCGTCGTGAGGGGCTTATTAAGCAGTAGGCAGGTCACATCACGGTTTTCGAGTATTTCGGAATAATGAGTTGTGACTATCTTCTCGACGGGCGAGACGTGGGACAGGTTAACCGTTCGTAACACGATCAGTGGTCCCGGTGCGTTGACGGCCACCTTGATCGTTGATTGATCTGGTCAAAGTTTCGCACCCTTGTGAGGTAGTCCTGGTTGGTCTGGAGAACTTTAGCTGCTTCTTCAGCGGCAAAAAGTCCGGTCTTGGTTAAGGTCAACCTGTTGGGTGTTCTGTTGAACAGCCTGACACCGAACTCTTCCTCGATCTTCTTCATTGCGTGGGTGACGGCTGGTTGCGTGATTCCCAGTTGCTTGGCTGTTTTTGACAATGTGCCGCACTGGCTAAAGGTCACCAGGGCCTGCAGTAAGTAGTTGTTGACCATCATTAATCTCCTTTTTAGTATTAATCAAATTTATACTACCATTCAAAAGTTTCAATTTTCAGCTGCGGTGATAGCGGCTATACTAATTGACAAATAGTAAGCAAAAGGGAGGAAACAATGATGGCCAAAATCGTGATGCTAACGGGAAGCCCGCATAAAAACGGGACCTCACAGCAATTAGCCAACGCCTTTGAAAAGGGTGCTACCGAAGCTGGTAACGAGGTATATCGCTACGATGCCGGGTTGCAGGGTGCAGCAGCACCTCACTTCTTGCAACTAGCGGACCAGCCAGGAATGGAAGAGGGTATTAAGGATACTGACCGTGTTGAAACGGAAGTCATTCCCCACTTGCTCGATGCAGATGTTGTTGTTTTGGTTTCATCACTTTACTACTTCGGGGTGAATACCCAGTTGAAGATGGTGATTGACCGTTTCTACAGCTACAATCACGAATTGAAGGGTACTCGGTAGTCCTGGTGACTGGGTATGGTACCCAAGAAGACTTGAGCGCGCTGAAGCTCCACATGCAGTTGTTACAAAAATACATGCGCTGGCCAAGCCTGGGCGATGTATATGCCGATGATTCATGGAACGGAAAAAGCTAGCGGGCCACGTTGAAGAGGCCTACCAGCTTGGCAAAAGTATTAAGTAATTTTGAGGAGGAGTAATTATGACAAAGACACTTGTACTCTACTTCTCAGCTACCAACACGACTAAGAAGATGGCAGAAATGGTTGCCAAGCAGCTGAATGCCTACATTGCTGAAATTCATCCGGAACAGCCTTACACCAGTGCCGACCTGGACTGGCACGACGAGCAAGCACGGACAACAATTGAACAGCACCAACACGGCCAAAAGGTGGCCATTAAGGACGACCTGCCGGATATTTCCCTGTACCAAAACATCGTCATTGGGCACCCAATTTGGTGGGGGATTCCGCCGCGCTTGATCAGCTCGACGATTGACCACCTGGACCTCAATGGTAAGAACCTGGCGACCTTTGCCACTTCCGGTGGTTCGGGGTATGGCCGCTCTCAAAGTTACGTTGAACGGTCAATCAAGGAAAACGGTTATGACGTCAAGGTGAACAAGGGGTCAGTGCTAAACAATGCGCGTCAGGCATCTTCCTGGGTAGCTTCACTGGACCTGCAGTAACCAACTTGAAATAGCGAAAAATAGTGATGGAGCGAAACGGTTTGTCACGCTCCCTTTTTTATTCGTGAACGGTTTTGTAATAGGTGAGGATGGCGGCATTGACGATAATCACGACTGTACTGGTGATGACAAAACTGGGAAAGGTGTGCCAGTGAAGGTTGCAAAGGTAACCGACAATCGTGGTAACAGCGAAAGTGGCCATTAACTTCCCAGAGACGAGGATCCGGTTGTAGCGGTTGGCTAATCCGAGGCCGATGTAGACGAGGGCAATGCCAGCGAACAACCGACTTGCCGCAAAGATCGGATTGGCATCTGGTTCACTAATAAATTTCAGCGAAACGGTGAAGAAGCTGATACCAAAGAGAATGAAATAGTGCAGGTAGATTAGTAGGTTGCCGGTTTGCTGGGTCTGATCCTCGTCAATCAGGTGGTCAAATTCCAGAATATAGGTAAAGAAGAGACCGACAGCGCTGATAAAGATCAGTAATGAATAAATGGAAAAGTTTTGTTCAGTAAAGTAGTCGGCGATCCCGACGATGGTTTCGCCAAACATCATGATGATCAGCGCGGTCAAGCGTTCCAAGAGGTGGGAGAAGATGATCGGCCGGTGACGAGTGTATTTGCCGGTAAAGGCGGGAGCAATCCAGCTGAGGATGACTCCGACAACCGCGATGGTGGTGCCGACGCGCCCGGGGATGAACCCGCCGATGAAGAAGGTGATGGTCCGAAAGCCGAGGATCATAGAAAGGCCTGTGAGATTTGCCTGTCAAACGAGGTTGAACGAAAATAGACGATCAGGTATTGCAGGCATAGCGTCAGGGACAGTAGTCCAGCGGCGAAGAAAAAGGTTCGCAAGTCCTGGTTAAAGGTGGCCAGGAAAACGTTAGACATGTAAAGAACGATTGCCATGTCAACGAATGTAAAGGTGACATTTGTCCAGGAAGACTCGCCATAGCGGTTGGTAAAGACCATCTGGATCATCCAAGAGTTGATGAAGACGATGATTACCAGGGCAAAAATGATGAAAGTATTCGGACTGATCAACCCGTGGTGTAAGTAATGGATGAGGCTGGTGGCCCGGGAAATCATGTAGACGAAGACCAGGTCATAGAATAATTCAATTAGCGAGACACGTTTGGTTTGTGGCTGGTCCATGGTAAAATTCCTTTCTAGTTAATAGTTTTACTTATTATATCAATCTTTACTCCTCATTTTGAGAAAGAAAAATTTTGGCCAGACAGGCAAAAGTTTAACTCAATGCGGCCAAGGAATGATAAAATAATGCGGTGGAGGTATCGAGACAATGAGAAAGATAACTAGTAAAGAGGACTTTACTAAAGCCCTGGTAGATTACTACCACATTTATAACGTTCCCCAAGACAAGATTGATGCCATCATGACCGCTAACAGCGGTAACGTTGAAACGTATCTGACTGCAACGCCAGAACTGATGGCACGGAAGTTCTACGAATGGACCTTTGACGAAGAACTTCATTAGAATTAAACGCTCGTTGGCAACAACGGGCGTTTTTTAGCAATCAAAACCATTAGCAGTGTACCTGCATTGGTTTAGAAAGGTGATTATGATTACCAGCACTAACTGGTCTGTCATATCGCATCAGCTTCGTACTTGTTGTGTGGCTGGGATGCTGTGATGATTCCCAGTCCTGACCGGTCTGGAACGTGGTGGACACCGTTTGGAGCTAATTGCTGGCGCAATCATCTCCAAATCGGGTCTTGACCTAGGCGTTA
>DXGK01000103.1 GCA_019113965.1 Candidatus Limosilactobacillus merdipullorum | reverse complement strand
TAAAATATGCAATTAAAATATTACTTGCCATTAATCTTCATCTCCTAGTATTTGTTGGTAAAACTAAATCCAAAACACCGTAACAAATAAGTAATGTTATTAATGCCTGCATTGTCATTCCTCCAATCAATAGAACGCTGGTTTATCCCACTGTGTATCAGGCTCGGCCACGCCGACGCTTTCATGTGCAGCAAGTGTCGGCATACTAACCACATCGGCAACAAAGGCCGCAGCAGCCTGCCTTGTCAACTAAGTATCACGAAAGGGCTGCCCTGATGGAATTAATGCATAGCGTTCGTTTCCTGGCTGATGATATAACCATGCCATCCTCATCAGGGTATAGTTAAGATTGCTTCGCTTAATTACTTCAGCTGCGCCAACCAGGTTTTGGTTGTTTCCCATCATCTTCTGATTCCATTGACCAAAAGTACCAGGGATCTCATTCTCACTTCCTAACTCTCCGGCAACAATCAACCGCCTAACTCGGCAATCCTTCATCACCGACACAACATTCCGATTAGCCTGAATGAATTGACCGGTTGCCATAAAAACAATGTCCTGATTTTCAATTGCCTGATAAAGATCAGAACAATTGTTCCAATCCCCACTTACCACATGGACATTAGTTCTAGGTATTAAGTTGGTCAGCCGCTGTTTGCCGTGACGAGCGAATAATGTTAAAAAGACATCTTGATTCATCAACTTAGGGATTAAGTAATGAGAAATATTACTAGTCGCCCCTAGCATTAATACCCGTTTCAAATCAATGCCTCCTTGCTTCATTCGATGATTCTATTATGTGATACAAAGCCTTGACACGGAAGAATCTCATTGTTAGGGTTGCATTAACTAATGGTTGATACGAAGGTGCGGATAATGGATACTAACAATTTGCGAACTTTTATTTCGGTAGTTCAGTCCGGTAGTTTCACTAAGACTGCTGAGCAGAACTTCATTTCTAGTACAGCGGTGATGAAGCAGATTAACCGCCTTGAGAAAGAGGTTGACACCAAGTTGTTTGACCGTTCGAGTACTGGTGTGACGCTGACCTCCAGCGGTGAAGTCTTTAAAAAATATGCCGAAAGAGTAATTAAACTAACCGATGAGGTCTATCTAGCGTGCCACAAGGCCGATGGAACGGTGCAAACCATTCGCTTAGGTACTTCACTACTTCACCCCAGTATGCCGTTTATGCAGACATGGAATCGGATCAAGGATCAACTGCCTAATTACCAACTGCAAAACACTCAGTTGCCGAATGACCTCACCGCTAGCAATCCAGAATATTAAATGCTAGGTCGTGAATGTGACATCATGATTGGAACTCTTGACCAGGCAACCACCAGAAGACTGGTCCAGGCAATTCCATTAGGTACCTATCAATTTGGCATTGCCGTGCGGAGCGACGATCCATTGGCCACTAAAGAAGAAGTATCGATTGATGATTTGAAAGATCAGACCCTCTTAATGGTGCCAACTGGAGTCAGCGATAAAAACGACCAGTTGCGTCAAGAAATATTAGAAGAAATACCTAATATCTCAATCGAATACACAACTGGTCGTTATGATATTAATGTATTTAACAAGGCCGTTGATGATAACGTGGCCTTAATTAACTTAACTCCCTGGAAAAATATTCACCCCAACCTAGTAACTGTCCCGTTAGAAACTAATATCGAAGTCGAATTTGGAATCCTCGCTGCCAAGCATGCCAACAGTAAAGTAAAATCCTTCATGCAACTAGTTAACCAACTTTTAAAGTAATAAAACCCACTAGCTAGACAAACAAGTGTCCCAAATCTAACTAGTGGGTTAAATTATTTATTTTGTAAAAAGTTCGGCAAAATGATATTGACAACTATCAGAACCGCAGGCCCTTCGGAAAGAAGTTCTTGACCGTTTGACCAACTAACTTACCAAAACCACAGGGATGACCCTCAGCAACTAGTAGGTACCAACCGTTGTCGTGACTGCCACTAACTGTTAACGTGTCACCGTGCACGTATTGGCGCCACTGGTCGTGTGTAATGTCTAAAGAACGGTACTGGTCATATTTTGATAGCGACAGTGCGAGAGCTAGTGATGGTTCAAAACGGTTTTTCTTCAAAGTCCCCAGGTGCAGTCCTGGCCGCATAACATGGAGTCCCGCTAGTGAACCGATCCCATCTGGAATACTGTACAGCTGCTCGCCAAACTTAATCAATTTGCCAGCGGCAAAGTCTGGAATCACCGCTCGTGCCCAAGATTCCCATTCGGCAACTTCCTTCTTGCTGACAACATTGTCGTTTTGCCTCTTCCGGCCCTTTTTCTTTCGCTTTTTTGCACGAGTATTAACAGTTGGTTGGTCATCACCCGCCAAGCGGAACTTGACGATGAAGTGTCCTTCACCGTGGTAGTGGTGCGGAAAAAGTCGGATAGCCTTGGCTAGTTGTGGGTTACCATCGGCCCATTGCGGGCGGCCAGTATCCATCCCATCCTGCTGCGGCAATTCACAGATTTGTAAATCAGGATACTCCCGTAGGAGCCATGCAGCGTTTTGCTCGTCTTCTTCCGGAGCAAAGGTACAGGTGGAATAAACTAATGTCCCACCCGGCTTCAACATCTTCATGGCCGATTTGAGGATCTGCTGCTGGCGGTTAGCACATTCACGGGGATAGTCAGGATTCCAGTATTGAATACCGGCCGGGTCCTTGCGGAACATTCCCTCACCCGAACACGGCGCGTCGACCAAGATCCGGTCAAAGAACTGTGGAAACTGTTGCTCTAAAGTTGCTGGCGACTCATTGACCACCACCGCATTGGTCGCTCCCCAGCGTTCCAGGTTCTCAGCTAAGACCTTTGCGCGCTTAGTAAAGATTTCGTTGGCAACTAGTAATCCCTGGTTCTTCATCATGGCCACTAATTGCGTTGACTTACCACCGGGAGCGGCACAGAGGTCGAGGACTCGTTCACCCGGTTGCGGAGCAAGGGCCGTGGCAACATTCATCGCCGACGGCTCTTGACTGTAAACCCAGCCGGTCACATGGTCAACCGACTTTCCATCAACTTGACCATAATAACCACTTGCCACCCCAGGCACTTGTCCGGTAGCCGCTTTGATAGTTGCTTGTGGCATTCCCGGCTTTAGTGGGTTAGCACGAAAGCCACTGACAGGTTGGCCATCTTCTAGTGCCGCGATAAATTGACCAGCTTCAGCGGCTCCCATCAATCGCTGGTATTTTTCAACAAACGCTGTTGGCAAGTTCATTTCTCGTCCTCCAAAACAATCTGCGCTTATTTTAACATAGGTCACCGGCGGCAATCTTGCTTTTCACTCCTAAACATAGTTAAATAGGAATATTGGAAAAATGGAGCGTGAACCATGACAAAGTACTTAATTGCACTCGACCTTGACGGGACCACGTTAAACGACCAATCCCGGATTAGTTTACGAACACAAAGAACATTAAATAAACTGGCCAAGATGGGCAATGTCGTCAGCATCATTACCGGCCGCCCATTCCGGATTTCTCACCAATATTACGACCAACTCCAGCTTCACAGCCCGATGGCTAACTTGAACGGGGCACTTACTCACATACCTTACCGGCAGTGGAAGGATGAGGAGTCAGAGACCGTTCCTCGGGACCTGGTCTTCGACTTGCTCGCCCACCAAAAAGAGCTGGGTGTCGAGACCATCAGTGTCGAAGACAAGAGCCACGTGTGGGCTAACCGCCCAACTTCAATCCTGCCCGAGTTCATTCCCGACCATCTACAAAGTGACCAGTTACTTTCGAGTGGGACACTTAATCATGACCCACTCTGTGTCACCGTTCACTACCAAGCCGCGCTCCTGCCGCGGCTGAAAAAGTTTGTTATGGACAACTACGGTGACGTTGTTGAACCACGGGTCTGGGGCGGTAGTTACGATATTATTGAGCTAATCCATCGTGGTATCCATAAGGAGAAAAGCGTCAAAAAAATCGCCGCTGCCTACGGGATCAACCGCCAGCAGATCATCGCCTTTGGTGACGAGAGCAACGACCGAGAAATGCTTGCCTACGCTGGGACCGGGGTCGCAATGAAGAATGCGATTAGCAAGATCAAAAGCGTTGCTGATGATGTCACGCCGTGGGACAACAATGCGGACGGCTTAGCCCGTTACCTGCAGGGATTCTTTGGCCTGCGTGACGAATAACTTTACAAATGCGAAAAGGGGTTCCGTTTGGTTGGAATCCCCTTTTCTCTGATGACCGTGAGTACAGGATGCTCGCGGTTTTTTTAATGGTTCTTTTTTACTTGTTGTTGTAGCAGGGCTGAGCCCTGGACAATGACCGTCTGGTTATTATGCAATCTGGCAAAGGCCACTGCATCGTTCAGCAGGTTGGTCACCTGCCACTGCGGACCACCGTCCTGGCGAATCATATTTTTGGCAGCTAGCAGTTTCAATCGCGGCAAACAAGCACTCAAGTTTCGCTGGTTGGCTGCAATCGACAGGCGGTGAAGCCACTGGTCACTCAACGAGTAGTCGCCAGCTTGGCTGGCTAACGCGGCATAGCCCAGCATTAGCAAAAGTAACTCTCCATAGTCGATCGCCGAAAGGTCAGATAACTGCTCTGGTTGCTGGTAGCGGACCATCCTTTGCCGCAACAGTTCCATGTACAGCGACATCCCCTGCTGGTCGTGGTGACGGCTAATCATCATCGCCAGCGCGAGGAAGGCCAAGTTCGTGGCGATGGTTGAACGTTGCTGGTCAACCACCTCCAAAATCCGTGTAGCTACCGTTAAAGTGGCAGTCCACGACTGGTTAGTGGTGGCCATTGTCAGTACCTCCAACCCCAGAAAGGTGGCCTGGTGATCAGCCGACTGCCAGGTCAGCGTTCGGCCACGATTAACCAATGAGACTGCCGCCCGCAAGTCATCCCTGGTTAGCTCCTGAACCAGTTGGATTAGCAGTTGCTGCTCCTGTGCCAACTGCGCTTTCTCCGGATATACCTGGTTCAGTGATAATCCCAGCCGGTCACACAGCTGGGTCAAAATGGCCACTGATGGTACCTGGGCCTTGTTCTCAAACTTACTGAGAGTCGACTGGGTACAAATACCCCGACATAGCGCCACCTGCGACATCCCTAATTTTTTCCGCTGGTTGACAAATAATTCGGTATTAATTGTTGCCATGGTTGAACCTACATGTGGATGCCCAGGGCAATTTTGGCGTACTTAGACATCCGGTCGACCGTCCACGCTGGTTCCCAGGTCAGCATAATCTTACAATCGGTAATCCCATCAACGCTCTTAACGGCGTGTTGGATGGCCCGGTCCAGCAAGTCGCCAATTGGGCAGCCCATGGTTGTCAGTGTCATAGTGACCGTACAACAACCCGCATCGTCGATCTCGAGCCCATAAATCAATCCCAGGTTGACCAGGTCAATCCCCAGTTCAGGGTCGATTACATCGCTGAGGGCCTTTTTGACCGCTGCTTTTAGTTGGTCATTTTTTTCCTTATCCATTTTGTCACCCCACTAACCAATTGAACCTTCCATTTCGAAACTAATCAGCCGGTTCAATTCGACCGCGTATTCCATCGGCAGCTTCTTGGTGAACGGCTCCACAAAGCCCATAATGATCATTTCGGTCGCCTTTGCTTCGGAAATCCCCCGACTCATCAGGTAGTAGAGCTTTTCCTCGGAGATCTTGGAAACACGCGCCTCATGCTCCATGGAGACGTTAGCGTTATCCACTTCGTTGTAGGGAATCGTATCAGAGCTGGACTGGTCGTCCATAATGATCGTATCGCATTCAACATGAGCCTTGGAACCATCGGCTTTCTTAGTAAACCGTACCTGTCCCCGGTAATCGGTGGAACCACCGCTCTTGGCAATCGACTTGGACACAATCGAACTTGAGGTATGAGGCGCGTTGTGAATCATCCGCGAGCCGGAATCCTGATGAATTCCGTTGGCAGCCACGGCAATCGACAACATTGTCCCCCGGGCCCCCTCGCCATCAAGGTAGACACTCGGGTACTTCATCGTCACTTTAGATCCCAGGTTACCGTCAACCCACTCCATCGTCGCGTTTTCCTGCGCCGCAGCCCGCTTCGTTTCCAGGCTGTAGACATTATCCGACCAGTTTTGGATCGTGGTATAGCGGCAATAGGCGTCCCTTTGAACGTTAACCTCCACAACCGCCGCGTGCAAGGAATCGCTGGAGTAGTTAGGTGCAGTACACCCTTCCACGTAGTCGACGCTGGCACCCTCGTCCACGATAATCAGTGTCCGTTCAAACTGACCGGAATTTTCGGCATTCAAGCGGAAGTAAGACTGAATCGGTGTTTTGCAGTGAACGCCCTTGGGTACGTAAATAAACGAACCGCCAGACCAAACGGCGCCGTTAAGGGCCGCGAACTTGTTGTCATCGGGATGAACCAGCTTGCCAAACCACTTCTTAAAGAGGTCAGGGTACTGCTGCAGTGCCGTATCAGTATCGGTAAAGATAATCCCCAGTTTATCGAATTGCTTTTTCATGTTGTGATAAACCACTTCGGATTCATACTGGGCCGATGACCCCGCCAGGTACTTGCGTTCTGCCTGGGGAACTCCCAGCCGGTCAAATGTCCGTTTCAAATCCTCCGGGACGTCAGCCCAATCACGGTATTTCCGGTCGGTCATTTTCTGGTAGTAGAGCATGTTATCCAAGTCCAGGTCGGATAAATTAGGCCCGAAGTTAGGCATCGGCATCTGCTGGTAGATATGGTAGGACTTCAGCCGGAAGTCCAACATCCACTGTGGCTCATGCTTTTCGACAGAAATTTTGCGCACGACCTCCTCCGTCAAGCCGCGTCCCGTGGAGTACGCCGGTTTAATATCATCGTGAAAACCGTACTGGTAATCCTCATCCTTAATAATGTCGCTTGCCTTTTCAGTCATCATTAACTCCTCCTGCCGATTGGTCTTTTTCCAATGCCCGGCTTAATGCCCACCAGGAAAGCGTGGCACACTTGATTCTGGCCGGGAACTGCATAATATTGGTCAATACCTGTGCATCGCCCAGTAATTTAAGGTCATCCTGGTCGTGTTTTTTACCAATTGCTTCGTCGGAAAAAATCTTGGCCATTTTTAATGCTTCAGCCTTTGTTTTGCCGTTGACTGCATCCGTCATCATACTGGCAGAGGCCTGACTAATCGTACAGCCGTCGCCGGTAAAACCAATGTCACTAATTTTGCCGTTTTCCACTTTAACTTGCAGGTTAACGGTGTCACCACAGGTGGGATTGTGAAGGGTCATCTCGTTAGTTGGCGACTGAATTGATCCCTTGTGGTGCGGGTGAGCGGCTGCATCAAGGATCACCGCCCGGTAAAGCTGGTTTAACTTAGATAGTCCCAACGTGAAAGAACTCCTTTGTCTCCTGAATACCGTGAATTAACTGGTCAACATCATCCAGATTGTTATACAAGTAAAAGCTGGCCCGAACGGTCGCCGTCGTGCCCAATTCGGTCATTAACGGTTCGGCACAGTGATGGCCCGCCCGCACAGCGATCCCCTCCATATCCAGGGCCGTGGCCACATCGTGCGGGTGCAGTCCTTCAATGTTGAAGGAAATTACCCCCGTGTGCTTTGCCGGATCATGGGGACCGTAGACCGTCACATGGTCTTCTGCCAACAAGCGTGGCAGGGTCGCCTTAACCAGTTGCTGTTCATGTTGTTTGACCTTATCCATGTCCAGCTGGTCAAGGTACTTAATAGCACTAGCTAGCGAAATTGCACCAGCCACGTTTTGCGTACCCGCCTCGAACTTGTACGGTGGATCGGCAAAGATGGTCGATTGCCGCTTCACGGTACTAATCATTTCGCCGCCAAATTGGTAGGGCCGCATTTGTGCTAGTAATGCCTGCCGCCCATAGAGAACGCCGATGCCCATGGCACTCATCATTTTATGCCCGGAGAAAGCGTAGAAATCGACCCCCAGGTCAGTCACATCCACTGCTAAGTGCGGGGCCGCCTGGGCACCGTCCCCGACGACCACCGCCCCGTGTTGGTGGGCAATGCTCGTAATTTCTTTCAACGGTGTTGCCGTTCCCAAGACGTTGCTGGCATGGGTTACGGCGACAATTTTTGTTTTGTCGGTAATCTTTTGTTGCGCGTCGTTAAGGTCAAGCTCACCGTCAGCGGTCAAGCCGATGTATTTCAAGACGGCGTGTTTCTCAATTGCCAGCTGTTGCCAGGGTACCAAGTTGCTGTGGTGCTCCGCAATCGAGATGACAATCTCATCCCCCGCATGGATATGTTCCCGTCCATAGGTTGAAGCAATGAGGTTTAACCCGTCAGTCGTACCCTTGGTAAAGATAATCTCCTTTGGTGACTGAGCATTAATAAAGTGTTGGACGGTCTGCCGGGCAGTCTCATACTGCTCCGTTGCCCGCATCGCCAGGGTATGGACACCGCGGTGAACGTTGGCGTTGTCGTGCTGGTAAAAGTGCAACAGGTCATTGAGAACCGGCGTCGGTCGTTGCGCCGTGGCCGCATTGTCCAGGTAAGCCAACCGCTCGCCATTCACCCGTTGTTTGAGGATGGGAAAATCATCCCGGACCTTCTCCCAACTATTCATTGAGCAGCTTCCTTTCCAAAATTGCAATCATTTCATCTTCTAGTTGGCGGTTAGGGAGCGCAGTCAGCACCGCACTGAGAAATCCTCTGATCACCATCCGCTTGGCCAGGTGTTCCGGAATCCCGCGACTCAACAGGTAATAAAGCTGTTGGGCGTCCACCTGACCAACACTGGCCGCGTGGCCGGCATTAACGTCATTTTCATCAATTAACAAAATCGGGTTGGCATCCCCGCGCGCCTGCGGCGACATCATCAGCAAACGGTTTTGCTGCTCCGCTTCCGACCCGTGGGCACCGTGAATAATTTGACCAATCCCGTTAAAGATCAGTTCCGACGAGTCCAGGACGACGCCCCGCTGGTTGATCAGCCCGGTGGAATGTGGACCCCGGTTGGTGACCCGGTTGTTCAAGCCAACGTGTTGTCCTCCACCGGTCACTGCGATCAGTTTGGAGTCCGCCTTGCTCCCTTCGCCGACTAATTCGGCGTCCAGGTCGCCTAAGACGTTGCCTCCGTTCATCATCCCGACGGCCCATTCGACATGTGCATCCTTGTCAATTTTGGCCCGCCGGTTCAGGTAAGTGGTGATGTTGGTCCCTGTCTCATCCAGCACTGCGAAGTGGACCTCGCTACCAGGTTCAGCAACGATTTCCACCATCAAGTTAGCCGAGTTTGCTTTCTCACCAACGGAAGCCAGGTGCTGGACAATGCTGACCTTGGAATGAGGATGGGCCACCACTAAGAGGTGGTTGACAAACGGCTGGTCGGCCTTGGTGGCATCCTGTACTTCCATCATTTCAATTGGTTTGTCAACAGCCGTTCCTGCGGCAACTTCGATGAAACTACCGCTATTAACCACTGCCTGGTGGTAGGCAGTCAGTTTGTCCCGAGCTGCATCAATCGCCGACATAAAGTAACGTTCGATGGTTGACGGATGCTTAACCAGTGCTTGGTGCAGCGTCTCAACCACGACCCCTGCAGGTACTGGTTGACTAGTCACTTTTTGACCTTGCGCAGCACTTTGAAGGTACACGTCTTTGCCGATCGCCCGGTGAGCGGTAGTCACGGCTTGCTGACTCGGGTGACTGGTAGCCAACCGTACCTGGTCATCCGCTGGCATTATCGGCCAGCCGTCATATGAAAATTCCTGCATCTTTGGTATTTCCAATTGGCTCATTAATTTCACCGCGCAGAGGCGCCGCTGAACAAAGAATTCCGGTTCCCCAAGGCGCTCCGCCGCGGACTTCACCTGTTCTTCAAGTGCGTTAGTATCTAAGGTCATCGCCCTGCCCCCTTAGTCTTCATCCGTCAGCTTGATCTTGAGGCCCAGGTCATCCCGCAACCCGGCATATCCTTCCTTTTCGAGACGCTTGGCGAGATCAGGACCGCCAGTGGCAACGATCTTACCACCCATCATAACGTGGACCACGTCAGGGACGATGTAGTTTAACAAGCGCTGGTAGTGGGTAATAATTAATGAACCAAAGTTATCACCCCGCATGAAGTTCACCCCGCGTGACACCACCTTCAGCGCATCAATATCCAACCCGGAGTCAATTTCATCGAGGATGGCGAACTTCGGCTTGATCATTAGCAACTGTAAGATTTCATTCCGCTTTTTCTCACCACCGGAGAAGCCTTCATTCAGGTAACGTTCGGTCATCTCGTCGCTCATGTCTAGCAAACGGAGATTTTTATCCAGTTCCTTAATAAAGTCCATGACGGAAATTTGGTCGTCCTTTGGCCGGCGAGCATTCATTGCGGCGCGCAGAAACTCGGCATTGGTGACCCCTTGAATTTCAGACGGGTACTGCATCGCCAAAAATAAGCCGGCACGCGCCCGTTCGTCAACGGGCTTGCCCAGCAAACTTTCCCCGTCCAAGAGAATATCCCCGGAAATAACAGTATAGTTAGGGTTACCCATAATTGTCTGTGACAAGGTCGACTTACCAGTCCCATTAGGACCCATAATGGCATGGACTTCGCCGGTTGCCATTTTGAGGTTAACCCCGGTTAAAATCTCCCGCTGTTGGTGCTTCTCCTCGTCGGTTACCGACACGTGTAAGTCTTTAATCTCCAGTGTGCTCATACAAAATTCCTCCCGCAGCTCCGCTTATATTCTTGATTATAATAAAAATATTCCAAAATTAGATAACGAGTACCGCTTAATTATAACGCACTTCCCAAATGAAAAAAGTAGGGTTTTCTCAACCCTACTTTTCTTCTTTACCGTATCGGTCTTGCTCTTTAATCATGCTGCTATTCCCACGGTGGCTGTTGATAAAGCGCTCCTCGCCGGCA
>DXGK01000102.1 GCA_019113965.1 Candidatus Limosilactobacillus merdipullorum | reverse complement strand
GTCAAAGAATCATCAAAAAGTTGTCCTCGTTGGTGACGGGGCCGTTGGTTCAAGCTACGCCTTTGCAATGGCACAACAAGGAATCGCGGAAGAATTCGCAATTGTGGACATCATTAAGAAGCGGACTGAAGGGGACGCTTTAGACTTGGAAGATGCCACTGCCTTTACTGCCCCAAAGAGTATTTACTCTGCTGACTACGACACTTGCAAGGATGCCGACCTGGTTGTTATTACTGCCGGTGCTCCACAAAAGCCTGGCGAAACTCGTCTGCAATTAGTTGACAAGAACTTGAAGATTATCAAGTCCGTAGTTGAACCAATTGTTAAGTCTGGTTTTGACGGTGTCTTCCTGGTTGCCGCTAACCCAGTTGACATCTTAACTTACGCCGTTCAAAAGTTCTCTGGCTTCCCGAAGAACAAGGTTGTTGGTTCCGGTACTTCTCTGGACTCCGCTCGTTTGCGGGTTGCCCTTGCTAAGAAGTTCCATGTTGACCCACGTGATGTTTCAGCTAACATCATGGCAGAACACGGTGACTCCGAATTTGCTGCCTTCTCCAGTGCGACTATCGGTGGCAAGCCATTACTGGACATGGCTAAGGAACAAGGTGTTTCTGAAGATGACCTGCTGAAGATTGAAGATGACGTCCGGAACAAGGCTTACGAAATCATCAACCGGAAGGGTGCAACCTTCTACGGTGTTGCTACTGCCTTGATGCGGATTTCACGGGCAATCCTGCGGGATGAAAATTCTGTTCTGCCAGTTGGTGCACCACTGAATGGTGAATATGGTTTGAAGGACATTTACATCGGTACTCCTGCCGTAGTCAACGCTTCTGGGATTGAACGCGTTATTGAAGTGCCACTGAATGACCGCGAAAAGAAGGCTATGGCTGACTCTGCAGCAGCATTAGCCGAAGTTGCTAAAAACGGTTTAGCTAAGCTGGAAGGCAATAACTAATTCTCGCCGTTAAGCAACGATGAGGTTAGGGTTAACCCCCTAGCCTCTTTTTATTGTTTCCGTTTTCCAAGTAAGCTAAGATAACTATAGGAAGTAACAATGTTTTTTAAGGAGGCTATTTAATGTCAAAAATTGAACAATTACAAGCAAGCCTTGTTGACCAGCAGCTTGATGCTGCTTACATCAGTGACCCAATGACAATTGGTTACTTAACGGGCTTTTATGAGGACCCAATCGAACGGGTCATGGCACTGGTTGTCTTTGCAGATGCGGAACCATTCCTCTTTACTCCAGCACTGGAAGTCGAGGCGGCCAAAGGTGCCGGTTGGACGCAACCGGTCTACGGCTACCTCGACCACGAAAATCCCTACGAATTAATTGCCGACCACGTAAAAAAGCACGCCGGCACACCAATCAACTGGGGAATCGAAGAAAGCCACTTAACCGTTGAACGGCTCCTCGGCCTCCAGCAAGTCCTGCCAGCAGCAAAGTTTTCGACCAACCTAACCCCAACCATCGAGAAAATGAGGTTGATCAAATCAGCCGATGAAATTGCTAAGCTGAACGAGGCCGGTAAATGGGCTGATTTTATGCTGGAGGAAGGGTTCAAGAACCTCCAGCTGGGCCGCAGCGAACAGGAAGTCGCTGCCAACTTGGAATACGCACTGAAGCAGCATGGCATTATGCACACTAGCTTTGACACCCTTGTTCAGGCCGGTGCCCATGCTGCAGAACCACACGGCGCTACTTCGCAAAATCAAATTGAAAACAATGAACTGGTCCTGTTCGACCTTGGCTGTGTCGTTGATGGCTACTGCAGTGATGTTTCCCGGACAGTCGCCATCGGGGAGCTCAATGAGAAGCAAAAGGATATTTATCAGGTCTGTCTGGAAGCACAGTTGGCCGCCCAGGAGGCAGCTAAACCAGGGATAACTGCCGAAGAACTGGATTCAATTGCTCGAAAGATCATCAGCAAGGCCGGCTACGGTGACTACTTTATCCACCGCTTAGGCCATGGGCTCGGTATGAGCGACCACGAATTCCCTTCAATCATGGAAGGCAACTCGCTAGTTCTCCAACCCGGAATGTGCTTCTCCATTGAACCAGGAATCTATATTCCAGGGGTTGCCGGTGTCCGAATTGAAGACTGCGTTCATATTACCGAGGATGGCTGCGAACCATTCACCCACACTAGCAAGGAGCTAAAAACTTTCCACCTTTAAAACCAGCAAAGACTCAGGAACCGTTAACATTATCCGGTTCCTGAGCCTTTTTATTTATGGCTAGCATTCATTACAAGTTTGGATCCATCTTGAACGACATCTTTGAAAGTTCACACCCCTCGGTCAGTAATTCAAAGAAGAGTTCCTTTGTCCGTTCGTTATAGTGAGCGGCTACCTCATGGTTCTGCTTGGTAAGGTAGTCAACCAATGCTTGACCGTCCAACTGAGCGGCTTCCTTGTCGACTTCGGCAATCTTCCGGCGTGCCCACTCGTTAAGTTCCTTTTGATAGTCCTCGTTCTTTTCGATAAATTCGTTGTAGTGGCTTTCAACAACTTCCGCTAAAGCTTCATTTAACCAGAAAGCACATTTGAGGTCCATCTTTTCAGGAACATTCCGGTACGACTCGTCGGTGTCGTCAGCGTTAGCGAAGAACGGAACGTACGGGTTGAAGGCTGGAACCCCTAACTCAATCCAGTGAACACTGGTCTTATACTTCTTGTCATTCCGAACCTGCAAAATATGTGACTGCGCGGTCCGGGACAGGGAGATTGCCCGGTAGGTCTTGTTTTCCGGTGAGTCCCCCATTGGGTCATAAGGCGTCTCGTTGAAGTGCGACTTCAGAACGTACTGGATGTCTTCATTAGAAATCTTAAACTCGGCCTTACGAATAAATGGCATTTCCGAGTCTTCTGGCATTTGTCCCTGGGAAGCCTGAGGACTAAGGTAGCGTTGTGCAAACCAAGTCCGTGGTGTGTTGTAGTGCCGGTCCTTTTGAGTGCTGGTCCCAAAGATGTGCCGGAAGTCCCAACGGTCAGTGTCAGGGTTTAATTGGTGTTCCTCAACAAATTCTTGGATACCATCAGCCCACATGTAATTTTCAGGATCATCAAAGTCAATGTCCTCAATTGCTACCTGGTTTGGTGTCACAGCATAACAATCATCCGGAATCCGAACAGCTACCCACTGGTGACCAGTGACAACTTCCATGTACCAAACACTGTCCTCATCAGCGAATTGCATCCCGTTACCCTCCGCTGAACCATACTTGGCAATTAATTTTCCGGTATATTCAACACCTTCCCGGGCAGAGTGGATAAATGGCAGAATTAACGTACAGAGCGAGTCCTCTGCCAACCCATTCTTGATAAACGGGTCATAAGCCAGAACCCGATCGTTCGCATAAACACTCTCGGTAAAGGAGGCGGCAACGTTAGCTTCGTTGATTCCATCTTCTTCGTTTGGACCAGTCTTTTGATTCAAACTAGGCGTAGAAGTGTAGCGCATCCCCTTTTCTGGCATCGGGACGGTTACCTTATTATAAGGTGACACGTAAGTTTCATGCCGTCCTTCAACGGCAGGCTTTACCAGGAAGCGCTTCGGCTCAATTGCTTTAACCCGGTCTTCGTTCCGAGCAATATAAGTAGCTCCATCCAAAGAAGCCTTTTTACCAACCATAATTGACGTACAAGCATCTTTATTTTGCATAGCGATAACCTCCTAAAATTAGTTACCTTTTACTTTAATGATTAGATTATTCTGGTGATCAAGCTGGCGAAGATATAAGACAAGTCGCGTGTATTGATACTTGCGGGTTTCATCAAACTTCCTTCCCAATGCCTGACCCAAGTCGTATACATTGGTTTTGCCATCTAAGTGCAAAAAAACATAGCTTCCATACCGGTCTAAATCAAGCGTGCTCTCTTCGGGAATATTAAAATGGAGTCGATTGCGAAAGAAACGCTGTATTGGATGATTATTTTCCTTAATAATTGTGACAATCCCATCTTTAACAACATAATGTGCCTGCGGATTCCGCTTATAAACTAGCCGTTTTAAGTCGTCCTCCGTAATCCCCTTTTTCTTTTCACGGTTCAGTTGCATTACTTGTCTTCTCCCAAATTTGCCTGCGGTCCATGAATTCTAAACAGTGGAATCAGCACTGCTACCAGCATGATTACTAACAGGACCCAAGCCATTTCATTAGATGCCACAAAACCAGTCAAGGTCTTATCCTTAATAACACCAAAGACGTGCAGGAAGATACCAATC
>DXGK01000101.1 GCA_019113965.1 Candidatus Limosilactobacillus merdipullorum | reverse complement strand
CATTTTTTATTCTCCTATCTTCTCTTGGTGGGATTCCCTTAACGGAGAAAAGCTCTCTCCCGATGACAGCAAGGGAAGGATTGACCCTTTCTTGTAAAACAGCTTAATGATAGCATAGATTTGAGTTAAACAACTAAAGGAAGTGTTGATTATGTTCGAAACTCGACGGGGATTTGACTGGTGGAGTCTGATCCTTGGTATTCTAATGATTGTTTTGTCATTACTGGTGCTGAGAAACCCCAGTCAAGCCCTCAGCCTAATCACCCTGCTGGTGGCTATTGGGACCATCATCCGGGGAATTTATGAGCTCTGGTTCCGTCAGGGCGTTAAGAACCTCCTGGGTGTGCGGTCCGGCTGGCTTATTTTTATGGGGATCGTCGACATCCTGGTGGGGTTGATTTTCATCTTCAACCGAAACTTTGGGGTCACGGTCATCGCCATCGTCTTTGCCATCTGGTTCCTCTTTGATGCTATCGGTGATATCCGAGTGGCTGGTGTTTTCCGTCAGTTCCACCGCGGTTACTACTGGTTATTGATTGTTCTGTACGTCCTGCAAATCATCTTGGCAGTCTGCATGCTCCTGGTTCCGGCCATTTCGGCTCTTTCAATCGTTTGGCTGATTGCCTTCTACCTAATGCTCAGTGGGATTATCAAGGTTATCCAGGCCTTTTAATCTATTTTGCTAATAAGTTCAGTAACCACTAATGACTAGGGCACAACAAGACCGTCGACCTTCATGCCGGCGGTCTTTTAATTATGGGTAAAACGGCTGTCGTTATTGATGGTAAACGGAAATTTCAATTAAGTTATCATCTAAATCATGCACATACAAAGATGTCATTAGCCCCTGCGAACCCTTTTTCTCAACCGGTCCCGCAATCACCTTCACCTGACAATGCCGAAAATGTTGAAACAGGTCGTCTAATAAATCGTCGGTAGTCAAACACAAGTCCGCAGCACCGATAGTTGGGTTAACTGCCTTCAGCGTAGTTGGACGGTTTGCCTTTTGCAGACGAACCAGCTGTTGCCCGCACTGCAGCGTTACCACCCCATTATTCATTTGGCCGTTAATGATTGGCAAACTAAAAACTTCGTGATAAAAATTCATCGCAGCCGCTAAATCGCTAACTGTTATTACAACATGGTCAATTCCGTTAATTTTCATTTTTCCTCCAAAAGGCTAATCATTGGTGATCAAACAGCAACATTATAATATCGCAAATGACATCTAACATCCCTTCATCCCAGTTCATGTCTGATCGAATTATAAGCAAACCCGTTAATTGATAAAATTACTTGTCTTCATCATTACTTTTTCTTAAGATATTAGCGTTAATGCTTTCATTACCGAAATGACGGGGCTTAGCGCTTTGATAAAATTCTTTGACCTCGATGATGAATAATGATAGGTTTTAACTAGTTGAATTTTAAATTTTCTTAATAATATTTACCGATTCTTTATTGCTTGGCTTAACCAATGATTAAAAGTAATCGTCATCAATGCAAGGGGGGACTGACCATGAAGGAACCAGAATACGATTCAAAGCTCCACTTTAAGATGTACAAGAGTGGCTGCAAGTGGGTCGTGGCTGGTGTCACTGCTCTGGCGTTGTTAACTGCCGGAGGACGGACCGCACACGCCGATACCAACAATAATGATAGTAGTAATGACGCCGATGCCAGCAAGGCCGCTGCAAATCAGGACAAGGATGAAACTGCGTTGAAGTCAAGCGTTAACAACGCAAACGACGCTCAGCAGCAAACTGCCACAACTGACAACAAGCAAGAGCAAAGTCAAACAACTACTACTGACCAACATCAAGCTGAAAAGCAGGCTGACAATACCACTGCCGCTTCACAACAAACCACAACCAATGATGACCAGAAGAACGTCACTACCGTTTCGTTCAAGCCAGCAGCTCAGCAGGCACCGGCAACGGCTGCCCAAGTTGCCGATAACAAGGTCACTGCTGCTCCACGTGCGGAAAAGGCTTACGTTCAAGTAGCTGCCACTGCGGACCAAGCCGACCTAAGTTCACTGCACTTCTCCAACAACCAGCGCTGCCAAAACTTTATCCAAAGTGTCGCCCCTGGTGCGATTAACGGTTGGAAGCAATATGGTGTACTACCATCCGTTACGGTTGCCCAGGCTATCCTGGAAAGTGGCTGGGGTTCTTCTACCCTGTCTACTCAGGCTCACAACCTCTTTGGGATCAAGGGTAGTTACCATGGTCACTACGTCAACATGCCAACGCGGGAAGTTTACAATGGCCGGTCAGTTTACATCAACGATAACTTCCGGGCTTACGCCAACAACTCGGAATCCGTTGAAGACCACGGAAATTTCCTCTATGTTAACAGTCGTTACCACAACCTGTTAGGCGACCGCAACTATGTCAGCGTGGCTAACAAGCTTCGTCAGGACGGCTACGCAACCGACCCGTCATACGCTAGCCTGTTGATTCAACTGGTTCAGGAATACAACCTGACTCAATTAGACACCGTTGCCTTCTCTGGCCAACAAGTTATCATTAATAAGAACACTGATGGCAACAACGACAACACATACAACCAGGGCGGTCCACAGTACTACACTGTTCAATCTGGTGACACCCTCTCCGGGATTGCCAGTTCGTTCAATACCACTGTTTCCAGTCTGGCTAGTCTGAATGGCCTGAGCAACCCGAACCTGATCTACGTTGGTCAGCGGCTCTTGCTGCATAGCGGATCATCTAATACTAATAACAACACCAACAACAATTCTTCTTCAAATAACAACACGGCTACCGCTGGCGAAACCTACACTGTCCAAGCCGGTGATACCCTGTCAGGAATTGCTGCACAATTTGGGACCAGTTACCAAAACCTGGCAAGCATCAACCACCTCAGCAACCCGAACCAGATTTACGTGGGTCAGACGCTGGTAATCCGTGGTGGTGCTCCGGTCCAACCATCAACACCAAGCAATAATAACAACAGTGGTAACGGGACTTACACCGTTCAAGCTGGTGACACCCTTTCCGGGATTGCCGCTAAGTTTGGCACCAGCTACGAGAACCTGGCAAGCATCAACGGCATTAGTAATCCAAACCTGATTGTGGTTGGCCAAACCCTGCGGGTCAGCGGTAACGGTAATGTAAATAACAATACTTCCCGTCCGTCTACTAATTACGGCAGCAACGGAACTTACACCGTTCAAGCCGGCGACACCCTTTCCGGAATCGCTGCTAAGTACGGCACCACTTACGAAGCTATTGCAAGTCAAAATGGGATCAACAACCCGAACGAAATCTACGTTGGTCAGACACTGCGGATCAACGGCGGCTCAGCCAGTTATTCTGGTTACTCAAACGTCTCCCGTGGTGGCTACACCGTTCAAGCCGGCGATACCCTATCAGGAATCGCCGCTCAATATGGTTTGAACTGGCAGTCTCTGGCTCAGAAGAACGGAATCGCCGCACCATACGTTATTTATGTTGGTCAACGACTAAGTCTTTAATCGATATTTAAAATCACTATTAAACAAGGCCGGACTTGCTCCGGTCTTGTTTGCTAATAGGCACGATTTTCTCCGTGCTTCAAGACTTGTTTTTAAATTTTAAAAAGGCTAAGCTAAAGCTGATTCGTAACGGAATAATCAGTATCAAAGGAAAAGAAAGTAGGGGTCGTCGTGAGAAATTTTCAGTCCATGGATGCAGAAGAACTCAAGGCGATTAGCCAAATATTTAAGATGCTTGGTCACCCCAAAAGGTTACGATTGTTGTTCATGCTCCTGCAACAACCGATGAGCGTTTCTGAAATCAGCGAGGAGTTGAATTGGGAACAATCAGCGGTTTCCCACCAGCTCCAGCAATTGCGGCGTCACAACCTGGTTGGTCATTCTCGAAAGGGCAAAGTCGTAATGTACCGACTCAAAAATCCGCAAGCAATGACATTAATTGCCGATATTGTTAGCCACGCGGAACAATTAATTTAAAAACAAAGACGGTTGGGGCTCTCCCAACCGTCTTTGCTATGTCATCGCATTAGAAGTTCCGCCGGTGCTCGTTAACCAGCCGTCCCACCGCCTCGGCTGCCGCTGGTGAGTGACAGATAATAATAAGTGTGTCATTGCCGGCAACTGTTCCGGCTACTTGGGGAAGTTTAGCATCATCAAACAATCCTGCCAGGACAGTGGCGTAACTTGAATCAGGCGTTGTTTTGAGGACGTTGATGAATTGCACCGTCGAGGCTTCTTCGACGTTATCGTGAATAGCAGCGTATAATTCCTCATTCTGGCTCTGACCTTCATTATGTAGCTGCGTATAGCGAGTTTGTCCATCAGCCGTCGTCTTAACGATGTTCAGCGCGTGAATGTCGCGAGAGATCGTTGCCTGAGTTGCACTAACGCCCTGTTCCTTCAGTAATGACAGCAACTGCTCCTGAGTAGCCACTGGTTGTTCTTGAATGAGGTGCAAGATTAACTTTCGGCGTGCTTTTCGATCCATGGCGGAAACTCCTTAATATTTAATGGATATTAATACATTAATACTATACTCTATCATCAACTATTTTTCCAGTATTTAACGAATAAAGCGGTTGCCGAATGGCAACCGCTTTATTAATGCTTATTCATTTATTCACCGGCTAGAGCATCAATCGGGTTAAGACTGGCTGCCCGCCTTGCCGGCAGGAGCGCCGCAATAAAGGAGATAATGATCGCAATTGCAAAGCCCATCACTATCGTCTCCCAGCTAAGCTGAACTATGTTGTACTTCACAACCCGGTACAACGACTGATTGAGGAAGAATGCTGCAATTACCGCCACGATTTCCGCCAGAATTGCCGAACATAGGCCGATGATAACCGACTCAGAAGTAAACAGGCGCCTGATATCCTTGCGCCGTTCGCCTAGCGCCCGTAAAATCCCGATTTCCTTGGTCCGTTCCGCCACCGACATGTACATCGTAACGATGATCATCAGCGCCGAAACGAGCAGTGAGATCCCAGCAATCGCCGACAAGACATTTGAGGCAACTTTGACGTAATTATTAACCGTCTTCAGAATTGATCCGACAGTAATTCCGCCGAGGATGTACTTACCATCATCGCCCTTCATGTTGTTAATCCGGCTAGCAACACCGTTAACCTGACTCATTTGGTCAACATTGACCGCTACCGTATTTGGTCGCGTTTCGGCTCCTGCTGCCTTAAAGGCTTCACGGTACGTTTCGTATGAGCTAGCAGAAATTCCCATCCCGCTGTTGCCATTGGTGATTCCGACCACTTTTAGTTTTAGTGAAATCTGCACAGGGGTCCCGTCAGGTTTCAACCAGTTAAATTCCATCTGAACTTTCTTGCCCAGTAGTGATTTGTAGGTAGTAACACTGGTCAAACTTTCGGCTGTCTTGCGGTCAAGGACCAACTCACCCTTGCCCGGCTTATGGCCCTGCTTGATGACGTGGGAACTTTCCGATTTGCCCCAAGTATCAACGTGGGTGGCGCTCACCGACTTATCCCCGTTGCGGAAGCGAGCCATGGTAACAATATAACCTGGCTCAACGTTTTTCACGTGTTTCAAATCCTTCAGCCGCTTAACTTCCTGGTGATTGATGATCATCGATTGCGGATCACTAACGTAATTTTGCGTCGAATCCTGCATCTGCTGCATAGTCATTTTCTTTCCAGTAGTATTCCGCTGAACAGTGATCACTTGGGGATTAACCAAACTGTTGATCTGGTAGTTGATAAAGCCATTAACACCCCGTCCCAGCGCTGTAAACAGAATAACCGCAAAAATACCGATTGCCGTTCCCAGGATAATCAAGAAGTTACGCCAGAAGTTATAGCGGAAGTGCTTAAAGGCAGTCCGGTAACTGGCAGCAGCCGGCAGCGCACGTGACTGGAGGTGAACACTATCTTTCGGCAGCGAATATGGGTCCTTCAGCTGCTCATCACCAGCAATTTGGCCGTTATCCAAATGAACAATCCGCGTCCCGTGGTCGGCAACTTCCTGCGAGTGCGTTACTGCAATTATCAGCTTACCGTCCTTGGCAATATTATCCAACAGTTGAAGTACTTCCTGCGTATTTTCGGCATCAAGCGCACCGGTTGGTTCGTCCGCGATAATAATCTTGGGATCGGCCGCCAGTGCCCGGGCAATTGCCACCCGCTGCTTTTGCCCACCAGACAACTGACGGGGGTACTTTTCGACCTGGTCACTTAATCCAACCTCGTCCAGCAGTTTTAGGGCGCGTTGCCGCCGCTCGCTGGCATTAAGGGTGGTCATGTCAAGGGACATTTGAACGTTATCCAGCACCGTTAAGTGTGGGATGAGGTTATATGACTGGTAGATATACCCGACCGTTTCTCGCCGGTACTGGTCCATCATTTGTTCCTGGTGGTGATCCAATGCTTTGCCGTCAACAATGACCTGCCCATCAAACTTGCGGTCAAGTCCCCCGATAATGTTCATCAGGGTTGTCTTACCACCTCCAGATTCACCGAGAATGGAGACAAATTCACCGGGGTTAAATGATAAATTGATCCCTTTTAGCACAGGGAACTCTTTATTTCCCAGGAAATATGACTTCTTAATATTTTTGAGTGTTAAGTAGGCCAACACAGCACCTCATTTCAGATCGTGGTTATTCGTATCTTTAGTGATCATAGCATTAATGGGCGTTGTTGACTACTTTTCAGCTAAGGCTATTCAAAACTATTTCCGCCGTTGTGGCCGCCAACCAAGCCGGCCCGTTCCAGCATCGTCCCACCCTTCTTGAGGCTATTGCCATAGAAAACTGCTGTGGGGCCAAATTTATCACGTAGCTGGTCTACTAGTTGGTCGAATTGGTGTTGTTTAACCTGCCGTTTAACTGGCTTAAACAGTGACAGCTGCTGACCTGCTGAATGGCTCAAGCGTCCCAGGCTAACCGCAATATTACGAACTGTCTCCCCCTGCCAGCTTTGTTCAAACATTAATAATAACTCACGAACAATTTCCCGGCTATCATCGGTCGGTGGGATGCGGTGATGGTGAGTAAAGCCACTTTTGTCAACATACCCTGAAAAGCCAACCCACAAGCCCACTTCGCCAGCCGCCTCGTGATGGTGTCGCATCCGCGAGGTTACCTGTTGGCCAATCTCGCGAATAACTACTTCAATTTCTTCGCGTGTGTTGTAATCACGTGGCAGCACCTGCGAGTTGCTCCAACTTCGTTCCCGAGGTGGGTGAACTGCATCGAGCATGCTACGGTCAATCCCCCACGACAAGGCATAGAGCTGCTTGCCGATGATTCCCATTTGGCTGCCCAACCAATAGGGGTTGGTTTTGGCGAGGTCCCCCATCGAGTGAATCCCTAACCGGTAGAGGTGGTTAGCAGTCCGCTGCCCAATACTCCAAATCTTCGTCAGGTCGTTAATTGGCCAAATGTGGTCCGCAAAGCTTTGGTAAGTTAACGTTCCCCGAAGGTTCGGGCTGTGTTTAGCTAACAGGTCCAACGCTAGTTTGGCCTGAACGGGGTTTTCACCAATGCCGACCGTTACGTACAACCCTAAACGTTGATAAACCGTGCGTTGAATTAAGCGGGCTACCTCATCAGGAGTCCGACCGAAGAGGCGCCAAGAATGTGTCATGTCGAGAATGCTCTCATCAATGGAATACGGAACGCATTGAGCATCTGCGACGAACTCACGAAAAATATTGTTAATGGCTAAATTCTTCTTTATATAAAGGTTCATCCGTGGCGGCACAACCATTAACCGCGGATCGCTGGGAACCTCATAGGCCCGGTCAACGTTGCTAATGCCAAACTCGCGTTTAGCTGTTGGCGAGGCGGCCAGTACTAGACCGCGACCAGTATTCTTCGTCTCTGACATCACAATTAAGGCGGCCTTCAGGGGATCCAGCCCACGGGCGACGCATTCAACGCTGGCATAAAATGACTTATTATCAATCATAAAGAACAGACCGTGTGGTTCTCCTGAGTAATCCACGATTCTCACCCCTTTAAAACTTATTATACCGAACACATGTTCGATTAACAAATTTTCTTGGCCCTTCAGAGTGGTTTCTTTTTGGAATCGGTTTCTTTTTCATGCCAGTTACCCGCCTGACCATCAAGCCCACAAATGCCGTTATAATAGGCGCTGGCAATGTAAATTTAACTTGCAAGACCTTAATTTTTATGTTAGCCTAAAAAAGATTTCGAAGCAGGTTAATTCCCGCAGATCAATTCGAAGTTATAGTAGAAAGGTGGATTACAAGTGGCAACTGAAAACAATCAGCCCAAACAACATCACCGTTTGATCGAATATGCTAACGGTAAGTCGTTGCAGGAAATTAACGGGACTGTCAAGGTCCCACGCGGAAAGGGTTTCTGGCGAACCTTGTTTGCCTATTCCGGTCCCGGTGCCCTGGTAGCTGTTGGTTACATGGACCCAGGTAACTGGTCGACTTCAATTACCGGTGGTCAAAACTTCCAATACACATTGATGACAACGATCCTAATCTCAAGTTTGATCGCGATGCTCCTCCAGTACATGGCAGCTAAACTTGGGATCGTCACTCAAATGGACCTGGCACAGGCTACTCGTGCCCGGACTAGTAAAGCCCTCGGGATCGTCCTTTGGATTATGACCGAATTCGCCATCATGGC
This sequence comes from Candidatus Limosilactobacillus merdipullorum, assembly GCA_019113965.1. Taxonomy (GTDB): domain Bacteria; phylum Bacillota; class Bacilli; order Lactobacillales; family Lactobacillaceae; genus Limosilactobacillus; species Limosilactobacillus merdipullorum. The sequence continues at coordinate 20,220 of DXGK01000101.1, read as the reverse complement.
AACGGATATCGCGGAAGTTATCGGTGCAGCCATTGCGCTGAACCTGCTCTTCCACATTCCGTTAGTTCCGGCTGTCTTCGTTACCGTCCTCGACGTTCTGGTACTTCTGCTACTGACGAAAATTGGGTTCCGTAAAATTGAAGCAATTGTTGCCTGTTTAATCCTGGTAATCCTGTTCGTCTTTGCTTACGAAGTGATCCTGTCACGTCCAGACTGGGGTGCTGCCTTCGCCGGTTTAGTACCGACGCCAAAGGCCATCGCTAAGGGGCCAGTTGTTGGCGGTATTTCACCACTGACCGGTTCTTTGGGGATTATCGGGGCCACGGTTATGCCACACAACCTTTACCTGCACTCAGCAATTTCTCAGACCCGTGAAATCGACCATGATGATCCAGAAAGTGTTCGTCAAACAGTTCGGTTCACTACCTGGGACTCCAACATCCAACTGTCACTGGCATTCGTTGTTAATGCCCTACTGTTGATCGTTGGTGTGTCCGTCTTCAAGATGGGTGCCGTTAAGGACTCCAGTTTCTTTGGCCTTTACGAAGCTTTGAACAACACGTCCATGCTGAGCAACCACATTCTGATTGCCGTCGCTAAGTCTGGCCTACTGGCAACGCTGTTTGCCGTCGCCCTGCTGGCTTCTGGTCAGAACTCCACGATTACCGGGACACTGACTGGTCAGGTCATCATGGAAGGGTTCGTTCACATGCGGATGCCGCTGTGGGCTCGTCGGCTGGTTACCCGTCTGCTCTCCATCATTCCGGTTCTGCTTTGTGTGTCATTCACTGCCCGGGAAAGCGCTGTTCAGCAACACGCTGCCTTGAACATGCTGATGGAAAACTCACAGGTCTTCCTGGCCATCGACTTGCCATTTTCAATGCTGCCGCTAATCATGATGACCGACAGTAAGCTGGAAATGGGTGAGTTCCGCAATAACAAGGCCGTCAAATTCTTCGGTTGGGTTTCCGTCATTGCTCTGACCTTCCTGAACCTCTACAACATGCCACAGACCTTCGAAGGTTTCGGCGTTTGGAACAAACACTTGGCTGACATCTTTGCTTACATCACAATTGTTTTCGTCCTCGTTTTATTGGCATGGACGATCATTGAATACAAGCAAGGTGAAAAGCGGTTCTTGGCAGAGCAGCAAAAGGAAAATAAGTAATTATTTGTTATTAATGGTTAAAAGAGACGTTCGGTTAACGGACGTCTCTTTTTTTCGGTCATGTTACGATCTCGTGTCGTTTATGAACTGTTAAGATACTCATGTTATAATACATTCATTAATCGACGACGCCGGCAATGACGCCGTTTTATGAGGTGAAATCGATGAATAATGATCAAAAGCCAGATCGTAATACCCGGGTAGGTCGCTACGATACCCCAAGAAAGCGTAAGCGCGCCTTTACCTGGCACAAAAAGCGCCGTCAAGCTGCTACGCCGCATGATACCGGCATGCGGTCCTACCGTTCACCAAAGAAGAACGGGGGCAAGAAGCTTTTCTTGACCATCCTTGGAATTCTCCTGGCAGTCCTAGCAGTCATGATCATTGTCTTTGCTGTTAAGCAACAGAACCCGGTTAATACGGATAGCACTGACACGACAGTTTCGACCTCCAATTCCCACAAGCGGAAGAAGAAGCACCACAAACGTCACCATCACAGTGAGAATTCCTATAGCGAGCCCACTGACGACTCAACTACTTCCACCACAACGACGACCCAGAATTCGCCGGCGGAGAGCAGCAGTACACCATCGCGTCAGGAAAGCCAGAATGGCAACAACCAGCAACAATCAAATAATAATAGAGGCAATAGTAACAATGGCGGCAACAGTGGTCAAAGCCAGCAGCCAAGCGGCAATAACGGCCAGAGTCAGCCACAGCAAGGTGGTCAGTCCAGCGGTAATCAACAGCACTAACCTGTAACTAAATTAAATTTAGTGCTTGACAGTACCAACTTCGATGCTATACTGAAAAGCAATTAGAGGACATGCCCTACTATGGCGATTAACCAGGGAGTCGGTGCCTAGGCTGGAAGCACCGTTGACCGACATAATAGCAGTACCACCTCGTTACCGTTACCCGAAATAAGGGCAACCGGGCCGCGACCCGTTACCACGCCTAGAGAGAGTATCTGGGATACTCTGAATGTGGGTGGAACCGCGCTGATTTAGTTAATCAACGTCCCTCGTACCGTTTAGCGGTATGGGGGACTTTTTTATTTTTTACAAGGAGAGGATTTTATGGCACAAGTACAGTTATTATCACCAGATGGTTCAGTTCGCAAAGTCGACCGTGACTCTAAGGAAGCACTGGCCGCACTGCGTCAGACCACTGCCCTTCTTTTGAAGGCTGCTTTAAAGCAAGAATTTGATGGTATTCGTCTCGGTGAAGCCGTTGTTGACGAAGACGGCTTCCACGTTGATTCAGACAAGGATGATCAACAAGTTTCCGTTGACCAACTGCCGGACCTGGCCGCCGCAATTAAGAAGATGGTCAAGGCTGACGTCAAGGTGGAACGGAACGAATTGAGTCTCGATGACGCCCTGGCTAAGGTAGGCGACGACCAGTACTCACACGAACTGCTGAAGGAAGCCGCTAACGGCGACAAGGTAGTCGTTTACGACGTTAACGGCGTGATCGCCCCAGCACAGGCTGATGTCCTGCTCTACGCTGACATCATCAAGAACTACGACCTGCTGTCAGTTGCTGGTGCATACTGGAAGGGTATGTCATCCAACCCAATGCTCCAACGGATCTACGGGACCGTCTTCTTCAAGAAGGCTGACTTGGAAGAAGATCTGAAGAAGCGTCAGGAAGCCCGCGAACGCGACCACCGGGTTATTGGTAACCAACTGGACCTCTTCTTCGTTGACCCGAAGGTCGGTGCCGGACTGCCATACTGGATGCCAAAGGGTGCTACAATTCGTCGGACGATCGAACGCTACATCATCGACCGTGAAGTGGCCGACGGTTACGAACACGTCTACACTCCAGTGCTGATGAACCTGGATGCCTACAAGACTTCTGGTCACTGGGAACACTACCGTGACGACATGTTCCCACCGATGGACATGGGTGACGGTGAAATGCTCGAACTGCGGCCAATGAACTGCCCAAGCCACATCCAGATTTACAAGCACCACATCCGATCATACCGTGACCTGCCGCTGCGGATCGCTGAACTAGGGATGATGCACCGTTACGAAAAGTCTGGTGCCCTCTCCGGTCTGCAACGTGTTCGTGAAATGACCCTGAACGACGGTCACACTTTCGTAGCCCTCGACCAGATCGAAGATGAATTTGCCAAGATCCTTCGTTTGATCATGGATGTCTACAAGGACTTTGACATTACCGACTACAGCTTCCGTCTGAGTCTTCGTGACCCGAAGAACACCAAGAAGTACTACGCTAACGACGAGATGTGGGAACGTTCACAGACCCTGCTGAAGCGGGCGATGGACGACCTGCACCTGGACTACTACGAAGCTGTTGGTGAAGCTGCCTTCTATGGTCCAAAGCTGGATATCCAAACCAAGACGGCCCTGGGCAACGACGAAACCATGTCCACGATTCAACTGGACTTCATGCTGCCTGACCGCTTCGGCCTGACTTACGTTGGTAAGGATGGTAAGGAACACATGCCTGTCATGATCCACCGTGGGATCGTCGGAACCATGGAACGGTTCGTTGCCTACCTGACTGAAATCTACAAGGGTGCCTTCCCAACTTGGCTGGCTCCTGAACAGGTCCACATCATCCCCGTTTCTGATGATAAGCACGGTGAATACGCCGAAAAGGTTGCTAAGCAGCTGAAGGCCGCTAACATTCGCGCCGTAGTCGACCACCGGAACGAAAAGATGGGTTATAAGATTCGTGAAGCACAAACCCAGAAAGTTCCATACACCCTGGTTGTTGGTGCCGATGAAATGGCTAACGGAGGTGTTTCCGTCCGGAAGTACGGCGAAAAGGACCAAAACGAAATGTCACTCGACGACTTCCGCAAGGCAATCCTTGACGATATCGCTACCTACTCCCGTGAAAAGTAATAATGTGTTGGTCCTCTCCTAAGAGACCATTGCAGTAATAAATAACAAGCTCCCCGTATTCGGCAGTTGCTGAGTGCGAGGAGCTTTTTGTGTTGTGATCCTATCTTCTAAAATCCAAAACGCTGTGCTGTATTGGGGATTTACAGTAACGGTCTCTCCCTGGTAACCTCTGTGTCACCGTTGGTGTTCATGTCGACGGGATCACTAAGGAACAAATTGAGGCTGCGTTTACCATGATGGATGATCTGGCGACCCAGATTAAAGACTGGCTAACTAACTTGCCAACTGACTTTATTGAACCCCAATACACCACTAAAATTACTGACCGGGATATGCATCTCGACTCCCCAGATGACGAATGGTTGTCGCCAAATCAACATTAAGGTCGATGCCAAGCTTAAAAAAGAAGTTACTAAAATTTTTGCTGACATGGGGCTTGATCTGACCAGCGGCATTAAGATCTACCTCAAACGTGTTCAACAAGACAAAAAGATCCCGTTTGAACTGACCAGTGTAGCGGCCAGTAAGCAAGACCAGGCACCATCAAATTTAAACCAACTTCTCTCTGCCCTTGCTGGTGGTAGTCAAGAGCCAAACGGCATCGGTGGCAACCTACTCAAAGCCACCAATCACCATTCAACCAACCCTAATGGTATTGGTGAAAACATCCCCAATGAAAATAAGTAATCAAAATAAAACTCCAGTTTCTGGCAATCAGAAACTGGAGTTTTATTTTGATTAAAAGCCCTGCCACTGGCACCGCTTAATATCCACGTGGTTGTCATCCTTAAAGGGCACGTTTTCCGCTAGTAACATTGGCCGCTGGTCAAACCACCCGGGGACCAATCGGCCGGTAGCTGTGACTACCCGGTGACAAGGATGGTGACCATGTCTGCCAGACTTACCTAGCGCCTTACCTACCAAGCGGGCATTCCGTGGTCGGCCAATCATCTGGGCAATTTGACCGTAAGTGGCGACCCGTCCTACAGGGATAATATCAACGATGTTCAGCACGTCCTGCATGAATTGTTCATCAATCTTGGTCACTGCTACCACCTGTCAACCGAGAAACGGAGATAAAGACCAGCAGACCGACGATAAAGAGAATACTCAGCGAACACGCACCGAGCGTCGACTTACCGGTCAGCTGCGAAACCACTCCGAATAAAACGGGGACGATAATTGCTGAGAACTTCCCCAGGATGTTGTAGAAGCCAAAGAACTCGTTGCTCGAATTCTTGGGAATCAGTCGGCCAAAGTACGACCGAGACAGTGCCTGAATTCCACCCTGGCTGGTCCCAATCAGGATCGCCAGAAACCAGAAGTCAAAGAGGGTCTTTAAGCGCAAAGCGTAGAGGCAGATAACTATGTAAACGCAAATGCCAATGATCAACGCCCGCCGCGTACCAATCTTGTCGGCCGCCCACCCATAGGGCAGCGAGAACGGAACGGCAATTAATTGAACAGCTAGCAATACTACCATCAGCATCCCCGTCTTGACACCGAGGTCCCTTCCGATTGACGTGGCCATAGTAAAGATCGTATCTACCCCGTCAATGTAGAAGAAGTAGGCTACCAAAAACCAGCAAGCTCGCCGGTACTTACGAAGGTGGGTGACGGTCTTCTTCAACCGGGAAAAGCTATCTGACAGTGGGTGGTCAACAGCTGCCATGCTGTACTTCTGCTGACCGTGACGCAGTAGCGGCCAACCAAAGATGACCCACCAGACAGCGGCCACGATAAAGCTGAACTTAGCAATAGCGTAACTGGACATCTTCCCGCCAAAACCGTTGGTCAATTCCGGTACCAGGAAAATGATAAAGGCGATGACCCCGCCGAGGTAGCCCATTGAATATCCGGTTGACGAAACCCGGTCCATTTCATCATTGGCCGCGATGTCGGTCAGAAAACTATCGTAAAAAAGGTTGCCCCCGGAATAGCCAATGCTGGCAAGAATATAGACTGCCAGCAACAGGATCCAATGTTGGCTGAGAACCAGGGCCAGGCAGAAGGTCATCACGATCCCGGCCCAAGTAAAGACGTTCAGCCAGCGGCGCTTCATCCGCGGGTAGTCGGCCAGTGTTCCCAACAGTGGCGCTAAAATCGAAACGATCAGCGTGCCCACACTGTTCGCGTAGCCCCAGTAGGCCGTTGAGTTTGCCGCGCTAACACCCGCATCGGCCGCAATCGCCTTAAAGTAAACCGGCAAAACCGCCGTGGTAACCAGGATCCCGTAGCCTGAATTAGCCCAGTCATAAAAAATCCATCCCCATTGTTGTTTGCTAAACTTCACATCTTCCCCTCCTTTATTTCATCACGTCGATCGCCTGACCGGCTGTTGGTTGCGGGTATTGAAGGTTCAATAACCGTGCAAAGGTTGGTCCCTCATCAACCAAGTTGGCGTGGTCAATAGTAGTCTGTTCCTTGACGTCTGGGCCAGTGAACAGATGGTGGTAAAGTAGCCATCTTGCGTTGGGCCGTAGCCGTGAACCTCGTGGTATCTGTCATGGGTTCCCAGCGAGGCGGATCAACTTCTTCCACCACCGCCGGTCGGTTGACCTCGTCAGTAAAGTAATAACCAGTCTCCGCTTCCACTAGGAAGGTACAGGTAGGGTCGGCACCTAGTTTGGTCGCCTCTTCGGCAGTATAAACGTGCTGAACACCATCAACGGCTTCGATCATTTTCTTCAGTTCACGTTTATTAACCTCCCCGCGAGTGTAGACGTAGGTTTCGCCATCACAAGTTTTAGCGGTTACCTTCCAATTAGGACGATAGACCGGCTTACCATCGATTGGCGTTACCCAGCCGTGTTGGGCAAACATCACGTTCAGGTGAATCATCGAATGGACATTGATCTGGTAGTGGTCGCCAAGGATGGAAAAGTTGGTGTTTTCAAAATTACCGGCATCACGAACGGCCTGCATGATTTTAGCCACCTGGGCATCGAGCCGTTGCCAAGCCCGCTTGGCTTCCGCCGAGCGGACCCCCGTAACGGTAACGGTGACTATACATGTCAACTAGGTGAATCAGCGTTAGGGTCTGGTTGATTATTCTTCAGAGTATCAACTGCGCAGGCGGTCACAAAGTCGTCCAGCCATGGCTGTTTGATACCGTGCCGGAGGTGACCATACTTATGGTTCATCTCTAACAAGAACAGCGGAGAACTTGCTTTCAGTGAAACCAGGACCTGGTTGGTCCAAATCCGGTTCGGGAAGATTTCAGAAATGTTGTAATTGATCTTGCTGCCCGCAGTCACCGGCCATAGGAAGGCCGCCGTCGTCAATCCCGCCTGACGAGCTACGTCGTACAAAGGAGTGGCCTTGACGTCCTTGCGATACCAATACCAGTCGGGTGAAATTCGTTGTGGCTGCAGTTTGGTGTTATTAATAATGCCATGAACTGCCGGGTATTGCCCGGTAATGATGGAAGTATGGGACGGATAAGTCAACGTCGGGAAGATTCCCCGCACGTGTTGAACCCAGGTGCCCTGGTCCCGAATAGCTTTCAAGTGGGGGTGCCGGGTCAATCCACTCGTCCAGGTCGCGAAAACCCGTTGAATCGAGTGAAATAACGACAAGTTTATGTGGTTTCATTAGCTATCAGCTTTCTTTTTCAAGATAATTCTTATTGTACACGCCTTTTTACTAAATTAGTCAATCGTTTCACGTGAAACAAACTAAATGAACATTCTGTCTTAAACGGTCTAGTTCCCGTTGCCCAGTGCGTTAAAATAATAGTAATTGATACTTTAATCTCAATTAAAGGAGTCTTTCTTATGAAACAAGAAAAAAGATCTGCCTGTACCTCCATCATGGTCGGCAAAAAGGCCTCCCTTGATGGGTCTGCCTTCATTAGTCGGAACGAAGACCGGGTCAAGGCTATCGAAACGAAACGTTTTCTAGTTAAACCAGCTGTTTCTGGTCGTGATGAAACCTATGTATCCCCCTACAATAAGCTGACCGTCAAACTACCCGCCGACGGAATGCGTTACACTTCCACCCCGAGTGGCGATCAAACTGCCGGGCCGAACGAAGAAGACGGGGTTAACGAAGCCAATGTTGGTGAAAGTGCCACCGAAAGTGTTTACGCCAACGACCGGGTTCTCGCCTACGACCCCTTCGTCAAAAACGGGCTGGCCGAAGATTCGATGACTACCCTCGTCTTGCCATTCATCCACTCGGCTAAAGAAGGGGTCGAATACCTCGGTAAACTGGTTGAGAAGTACGGCTCTGCCGAAGGTAACGGGGTCCAATTTATTGACCGCAACGACGTTTGGTACATGGAAATCGCTACTGGACACCAGTGGGTAGCAGTTCGTATCCCTGATGACTGTTACGCCGTTGCTGCTAACCAGATCGCAATCGAACAAATTGACTTTGACGACCCGGACAACTGCATGTGGTCACCCCACATCCGTGAATTCGTTGAAGAACACCAGCTCAACCCTGATGAAGACCAATGGAACTTCCGTCACATCTTCGGAACTAACACCAAGAAAGACCACCACTACAACACCCCGCGGGTTTGGTTTGCCCAGCGCTACCTGAACCCCGTTGCAGCGGCTAACCAGGGCCCGGAAGATCCTGATATGCCGTTTATCCGCAAACCGGAACGGAAGATCAGTGTTGAAGACATCCAGTACCTGCTGGCTTCTCACTACAACGAGACAGTTTACGATCCGCTAGGCAGCGGGACACCAGAACAGCGGAAGGTTTACCGGGCGATTTCCCTTTCCCGGACGGCCCAGTCCCACATCCTGCAGATGCGAACGAATGTCAATGAAAAGCACGCCGCAGTTCAATGGGTTGAATTTGGGGTTCCAAGCTTCTGCCCGTGGGTGCCATTCTTCACCAACGCCGACGACACCGACACTTCCTACCGGGAACTGCCGGACCACATGGACTGGAAGAACGCCTTCTGGCTCTATGAAGCCCTCGCCACCATCGTTGAATCACACTACAACGAGTTCATCGAACCGGCCGAAGACTACAAGAAGACCTTGAATTCCTGGGCTCGTCAGCACATCGCCGAAGCAGACAAGTACGCCGCTTCCCTGGAAGGTGAACAGCTGACGACCTACCTGACCGCCCAAAACCACCTGGTAGCCCGCCACTACGAACAGGAAACCAAGAAGCTGATCATGAAGCTGCTGACGGATGGCGCAGCGCTCTCTCAGCTGACGTTTAAAATGGATCCTAACCTGTAATGAATTAATCATTAACAACTAAAAACAGCTCCTGGAGCCGCTCAAATGGCTGCAGGAGCTGTTCTTTTATTTAGCTGTAGTTGTTATTTGTCTTTTCTGGCAGCAATCTTCGCCCGCAGCTTTTCGTGACGAGCGTGAGTGTTACCGTACGTCAGCTTGACAGCTGGTGACATGACAACCGGCAGGATAATGACCAGGATGATCAATCCCACAATCACGGTCGTTGCCACTTCAATCAGCGTTGGAATCCCCGACGGGATCAAGGCGGCGAAGGTACCGGACAGGATAATTGCGGCCGAGATAACGACTGTCCCAATGGCAGCACATGCCCGCAAAATGTTCTTGTTCGGATCGTCTTCCTTATCCTGGTAGTCGAGGTAACGACGCATCAGGAAGATACTGTAGTCAACACCCAGGGCAATAATCATGATGAAGCTGAAGAACGGCGTGTTCCATGTCAGCATATCGCGTCCCATCACCGCGTTAATCATCCAGTGGTTGATCGACAGCGATGCCAGGTAAGCCATCACTAATGACCCCATGATGTAAACTGGCTGCAGCAGTGACCGGGTAATGAACATCAGAGCCAGTGAGATGCCGACAATCATGATCACGGCAGTCCGGAAGAAGTCGCCACTAGCGGTCATCCGCGTGTTGTAAATCCGTTCAGATTGGCCACCCATGGCAACCTTAGCATTTGCCAGGTCGGTCCCCTCCAACGACTTCCGAGAAATGTTAGCCAGCGAGTTAGCTAACCGCGCTGCGTTGTAACCACTCGGATCAGTACTGAAGACGATTTCGATCCGAGCCGTCTTCTTGTCACTTGACAGGTAAGTCTTAATGGATGGCTTAAAGGTCTTGCTGTGAAGAACGGCGTTCGGGATGTAGAAGTGATCCGCAGCAGCGGAGTTCTGTAGTCCGCCAAGGTAAGTAGATCCGGCTTGCAGACCAGTACCTAATTGCTGCAGACCGGCAGTCATTTGCGGACTAGCGGCGGCCAGCCGGTTAATCCCGGTGTTGAGTTGAATCATTCCCTGGGTTCCCATACCGACGGCACTTTGAATCTGGCTCAACCCCCCAGTCAGCTGGGAAATGGCCTGGGTTGCCCCCGGCAGAGCCACATTTGAAGCAGCCGCCAGCTGAGCAACGGATGCCTTCAGTGTTTGAACTTGGCCCATCAGGCCACCGAGTGACTGGGCGGAACCAGCAACGCTTTGTAGCGAGTTGCCCAGTGACCGGTCAGCGGCGCCGGCAGCAGCCAGGTTACCGGCAACGGCTTGCAACTTGGCAGCAATCGCCGCCTGCTGGTTCCCAGCAGAGGTTTGGGCGCCTCGCATTACTGTTGCAAAAGCACGCATAGCTGCAGCTTGTTGTTCCGGTGAATTCAGTCCATTATTTTTTAATTCTTGACTAAATTGACTTGCCAAATCTGCATTACCTGCACTACCACCTGAGATGCTCTTCAGGGTGTTCCCAGCCTCGTTCAGGTTCTGGCCGATAATCTGGGCCTGGGTCCCGACATTGGTTAAGTTATTGGTCAACCCGGCGGTGTCGATGAATGCCCCCTGTGAATTGAGGGCCTGGTTCAATTGTTGGATGCCACTATTCAACTGCGGCAACCCGCGCTGGAGGGCAGCTAACTGGGCGGCGTTAGAACCGGACATGGAAGCGTTCAACTGCTGGCTGAGTTGGGTCAGGCCGTTGACCAGCTGCTGGCTACCAGCTGATAACTGGTTAATCCCGTTACCCATTTGCTGGCTACCATTTTCCAGCTGGCCGATCCCCCGTTGGGCGGTTCCCAGCTGCTTGTTCATGGTACCAATCTGGTTGTTAACGTAAAGCCGCTTGATCTTGCTACCATCAGGACGGGTGACTGACGTTGCCAGCTTAACGTCCTTGTTGGAAGCGATCTGACCAGTCAACTGGTCAATCAGCATTAAGTCTTTCTGGTTATCCAACCGGTGATCGGCGTGGATGTAGAGGGTTGACGGTTCGGCCGTCCCCTTCGAGAAGTGGTCCTGCACTACCAGGTATCCCCGTTTGGACGGGGTATTGTCAGAAATTTCTGACGCATCGTTATAGTCCAGCGGGTGCTGGAAGGTTAAGACCAGTGGCAGCATAATGATGGCTACCAACCCAAGGGCGATAAACGGGTGCAGCAATGACTTTTCTGACAACCAGTGCCACATCTTACTGTGGCTTTCCCCCTCAAAGTTCTTGACTGGCCAGAACATCTTCTTGCCGAGCATAATCATGAAGAACGGGTTCAATGTCAGCAAAACAACCAGCAGGACCGCAACACCGACGGCAACCCCCGTGGCTGACTGGTAAATACTAAACCGTGCTAAGCCTAAAGCGGCAAACCCGATCAACAGTGATGAACCGGACATCAAAATCGTCCGGCCTGCACGGCGCCGCGCATCCAGCGTCGCCTCGATATTATCCATTCCCTCACCGAGGTTCTCCTTATACTGGTCATACAACAGGATGTTGTAGTCGGTCCCAATCCCGAAGAGGACGATGACCATGAAGACCTGAGTAAAGTTGGAGAACGGGAAGTTAAACCGCGCAACCAGGTTCGTTACCAGACTAAAGGAGGCAATAAATGAAACCCCCACAGTCAGCAGCGAGATCAACGGCACAATTGGCGAACGGAAGACCAGGACCAGGACAATGAAGATGAAGATCACTGAGATCACTTCAGTCTTCTTAATCCCTTCCTGGATGGCCCCGGAGAAGTCGTCCTGCAGGGTCTTGGCACCCGTAACGTAGGTCTTAATCCCCGACGTCTTAATCGCTTTTTGCAACTGCTGATTCGACTTGGAAACCGTCAAGTGGTCGTTATCAATATTTAATTGAACGAGGACCGTTGACTTATCATTAGAAATCAACTGCTTTCTTGTTGCAGCGTTATCGTAGGCGGTCGTCATGCTCTTGATGCCGTAACGCGACTTATGATCACGCAGCTTCTTAATTGTCTTCTTAACCCGACGAGTATCCGCCTTGCTCATTGCGGAATCACCATTGTTAAAGACCAAGGCCGTTTCATAGGTATTCTTGGTTCCCTTATTCCAGTGGTTCCTCATCGTGTCAGCAACTTCACTCTGCACGTTAGAAGGCAGGGTAATGTTGGAATGTTCACGCGTCAAGGCGTTAACGTTTGGCAACAGCATGATCGCCGCCACGACGATCACAACCCAGGCCAGCAGGGAACCCAGATGTCTGTCTCTTATCCACTTCAAGTTATTTCACTCCCTTTTCTTCTGCTGCACTTGGCGAGATTAGCCGCATGAGCATCAAATCATAGGCACATTGCCCTTCTTGTAAGTTTTTACGTTCACGATGATCCGGCAGAAGGTCAATGAAAATAAACCCAAAAGCCGCTCCCACCAGCATCTGCGGGTCAACCGCCTTTTTCAGAACGTCATCCTCATTGATAATCCTTTTGACGATATCAACAATCTTTTCCATCGCCGCCTGCACATTATGTTCATGCGGGTTTGCCTGCATCATGTAGAAGACGCTGGTCATAAATGGCTGTTTAATAATTTCCTGGCGAACAATATCACCCATTTTAATAATTGCAGTCTTGCCAGATAAGCCAACGATCGAATTAACAATCTGCTGGTAAAGCTCGTTCAGGACGTGCGCACCGACCAATGAGACGAGCTCATCGCGGTTACTAATGTAGTGGTACAGCGATTGCGAGCGGATGTTCAACTTCTTTGCCAACATACTCATCGTTAGCTTTTGCAAACCATCCTGCCGAGCAATCTCCGTGGCGGCCACAATAACTTTCTCGGTACTTAGTGTCCGGACTGATGCCATGCACTCACCTCCTTAATACAAGCAGTTTATATCTTACTGCTACCTCTTTCAATCTACAATCTGTAGAATGTGTTTCTTTTGCAGATTTCCCAGGAAATAAAAAAAGCTGAGTCCTGCAACTCAGCTCTTCAATTTTCATTATTTATCGAGGCCCATCATTTGACGAGTTAGTTGGTAGTCCCCGATGTATGGAATATCGTGACCCTTATCGTGCATAAATGTCTCTCGTCCCTTGGCGGCTTCAAAAATGACGTCGCCAGGCTTAGCCATTTCATAGGCCTGCTTGATGGCGCTAACCCGGTCAACGTTGATATGAACTTCGACGTCTGGGTTAGTGATGTTGTCCTTAATGTCGTTATCAATCTTGTGGGGATCTTCGAAGAAGTTATCTTCACTCGTCAGGATGGCAACGTCCGCATACTTTGACAGAACCTTGCCAATGTCAGCACGCCGGGATTCAGCCTTGCCACCGGCAGAGCCGGTAACCACGATCAGCCGACCTTCCGGATGTGATGACTTCAGGTAGTTAAAGGCCTTGGTGAAACTCAGGTAGTCATGAGCATAGTCAACACAAGCCTCAATCCCGTCCTTATCGGTCAGCATTTCCATCCGGCCCGGAACGGTGGTTTCGGAAATCCCCTGCTTCATCTTGGCCAGGTCGTTATTGATCTGGGCAACGATCGACATTGCTGCCGTGGCGTTGCTGTCGTTGAAGTCGCCAGGAATCTTGGTCTGGAAGTCGCCAATAATTTGCGGCAGTCCATCATCAAAAGTGGCAACGCTGAACTTGCCGCCGTTACCTGACGTGAAGCGGTAATCCGCATCAGTCTTGTCGCTACCAAAGGTGACCAGTGGCAGCTGGTAGTGGCGAGCCTTCTTGGCAATCACATCGTAGTAGTCAGTACTGCGGTTAATAAAGAATCGTTCACTGTTGACGACCAGCTGACTCTTGCAGTAGAGGTAGTCGTCAAAAGTTGGGTGTTCAACCGGGCTAATGTGGTCCGGCGAAATATTAAGGAAGGCCCCGTACTGGTACTTAATCCCGTAAACCCGCGACATCTTGTAGGCCTGGCTGGAAACCTCCATTACCAGGTACTTAAGGTGGTTATCCGCCGCCTGCCGCAGCATCCGGAATAAGTCGAGGGCTTCCGGCGTCGTCAGGTGGGAATCAAAGAAGGTTTTCCCGTCGACGCAACTGTCGATCGAAGTCAGCCGACCAGCTTGTCCGGGGAACAGTTCATTCAACATGTGCCAGATGAAGTAGGTTGTCGTCGTCTTCCCCTTGGTCCCGGTGATCCCGATCATCGTCAGTTCCTTGTCCGGTTCACCATAGAAGGCGCGGGCAATCACCGCCATCGCCTTGTGCATGTCAGTGACGATAATCTGGGGAACCTGCTGGTGGTCGGCTGCTAGGTCATCGGTCATCACCAGCTCGGTGACCAGGGCAATGGCGCCACCATCGATAGCCTTGTCTGCATATTCCGGCTTAAAGTGGTTCCCCTTGCACATAAATAGGGTTCCCGGTTGAACCTGCCGTGAATCGTACGACAGGTGTTCAACTTTCAGTTGTTCCTGCTGGTCGGTCAGTTCGTAGTCCCAATGGCCGTCGGTGACCGTCTCCTTATAGAGACCATGCTTCTGCAGCTGCATTACAACTTCTTCTAACGTCATCATTAATAACGACCCCTTTTCATCATCAAACACAAAACGACTTCAAAAACACAACAGCTAATCCTCTACTGCTGTGGCTTGGGTGCGGTCCATCTTGCTTTCGTCTGGCTTGAAATCGTCAATGAAGTACAACTTGTACCAAACCAGGAAGGTATAAATCGTCCAGATCTTCCGCCGCCCGTCAACCTTGTCGTTGTAGTTATCATCCAGCAGCTGAAGGATCTTGTTCTGGTCAAAGAATTCTTTGACGAAGTCTTGCTGGAACAAGTCACGGACTTCTTCGTAGTACTTCTTTTCACGCAACCAGGCGCGAACTGGCGTCGGGAACCCCATCTTTGGTCGGGTAGCCCATTCTTCCGGCAGGTGACGGTTAGCGGCCATCCGGAAGGCCCACTTGGTGCCGTGACGGTTGAAAAGGTACTTGGTTGGGGTATGGCCGGCAACCCGCATTACTTCCTTGTCCAACAGTGGCACCCGCAGTTCTAGCGAGTTGGCCATACTCATCTTGTCGGCCTTCAGGCAGATGTCGTCAGGCATAAAGAGGTGCAAGTCCAGGTACTGCTTCTTGGCCACTTCGTCGATGTCTTTGTCGGCAACTTTGTCCAGGATCGGGTCAACAATGTCGTCAATCGTTGGGCCGCAGTTGTATTCGTCCTGAAGGATGTCAGCCGCTTCCTTTGGCGAGAAGATGTAGGCCTGGCCGATAAAGCCGGTATCCTTAACCCGTGCCAGGGCCCGGAACATATGCAGCTGACCGTGGAAGTGCTTGCCATCCAACCAGTCGGCAATCTTGTAGCGCTTTTCCTGCGGCAGTTCACGAAGCTTGTCGGTGAACCAGCGAATCAACATCGAGTTGGAGTTAAATCCGTAATCAATGTAGCCGGCAAACAGTTCGTCGGCCCCTTCCCCGGACAGCATAGCCTTGTAACCGTGATCCTTGGCCAGCCGCGTCAGGAAGTAGAGCGGAATAACCGACGGGTTGGAGTCTGGTTCGTCCAGGTAGTACTGGATCAACGGGAAGGTATGGAAAGCTTCCTCGTTGGTCAACTTGGCGTCGGTGTTCTTCAGGTGCAACTTGGCCGCCAATTCCCGGGCCTGCTTAGTTTCGTCATAGGTACTGTCGAAACCAATTGAGAAGGTGTTGTCCGGCCGCATCATCGCGGTGACGTAACTAGAGTCAACCCCGGCCGACAGGAAAGAACCCACTTTGATCCCCTTATCGGCAAAGGAGTGGGCCTTGACTGAGTTGCTTAAAACGTTTTCGATGTTGTCCACTGCCTGGTCAAAGCTTTCGTCTTCCGGATCAAATTCGGCGTCCCAGTATTCCTTAATCTTCAGCTGACCATCTTTGTAATGGAAGCAGTGACCCACCGGCAGCTTGTAGATACCCTTGAAGAAGGTTTCGTTCGTTGCCGAATACTGGAAGGTCATGTAAGGCTTCAGCGCTTCCTTGTTGAGTTGCTTGTCGAAATGCGGGTGGTCCAAGAAGGCCTTGATTTCAGAGCCAACGAAGAAAGTCCCGTTCATTTGGCCATAGTAAAGTGGCTTGATACCAAAGTGGTCACGGGCGCCAAACATTTCCTTCTTCTTCATGTCCCAGATAATGAAGGCAAACATCCCCCGCAGCCGCTTCAGGATGTCATCACCCCATTGTTCGTAACCGTGAAGGATGACTTCAGTATCGGCATGGGTCGTGAAGGTGTGACCATCCTTAATCAGTTCTTCCCGCAATTCCTGGAAATTATAGATTTCACCGTTAAACTCAATAGCCATCGACCGGTCTTCGTTAAAGATCGGCTGGTTCCCACTCTTAACGTCGATAAAACTCAACCGGCGGAAGCCCAGGGCAACATTCTCATCCACGTACTGGCCTTCTGAGTCGGGCCCCCGGTGGATGATCCGGTTCTTCATCTTTTTAATCAGATCCTCTTTAATTTGTGGCTTTTCGTTATCCACAAAGGCGACAATTCCACACATACTTGTTCTCCAATCTTTTAGCGTTGTACAAAGTACTTCTTGTAGTTCTTATTGATGATCCAGAAAGCATAGTGCATCAGTAAGCGCTGCTTGAGGGTATCGCGCTTATCAAAGGCAGTTGTCCCCCACTGGCCTGCTTCCAGCAGCTTCTTGGCCCGTTCCTTGTACTTGTTTTCCTTGGCGTACTTGTAAAAGACCTTCGTCGGTCCGTTCATCCAGAGCATGTGACCGTCGGCGTAGTCGGTATCGTCCTTGGGCTTGTGGTAGATGACGTCATCGGCCACGTACTTGGCCAGGTTGTAGCCGTTGAGGGTGCAGTAGTAAGAACTGCGCCCCTGACGGAGGTTAATTTCGAAGACCTTGTACTGACCATCACGGTGGTCGTACTTCAAGTCAAAGTCGGCAAAGCCCACGTAGTTAATCTCTTCGAGGAACTTAACGATCGTGTCGTAGATCTGCTGGTCAGATTCGGGCAGGATCACCATGTAGTTACCAACGGCAACCGGCGACGGGTCTTCCAGCAACGGGTGACCAAGGCAGATCATCCGGACGTGGTGGTTAGAATCCACGTAGGCGTTAACCACCCGCATGTTGGAGTCATCCCCGGGGATGAAGTCCTGGGCAATAAAGTCGCTCTTATAGCCGGCCTGGTAAATTTCTTTCAGCAATTTATCCATTTGCTCCCGCTTGTCGAGGACAAAGGCCTTCTTGCGACCAGGGAAGTCAATACCCAACCATTCAATACTGTTAGATGGTTTGAGGGCGATCGGGAAGTCAAATGGCAGCTCGATTTTCTCGACGCCTGCCTCAACCTCTTCCTTGGTGATAATCTTTGTCTTCGGGTATGGCAGCCCGTACTTGTCGGCCATCTGGTAGAAGGTTTCCTTGGTTCCCAATGCGTGGAACAAATCGTGGTCAACGTATGGGCAGGCAAAGGACTTCTTCAGTTCATCGAGGTGTTCGGAAATCAGCTCGGTGTAGCCATCCCCGCAGGAAAGCAACAGGTACTTCTTGTTTGGGTCCAGTTGCTTGGCCAATTGGCGCATGGTTTCGATAAAGACGGGGTCCTTATCAAATCCCGGCACAATCCTGACCTCAGCAAAACGCGTGTAGCGGGTTGGCGCCATCGGGACAATCCCGTAAGAGATGCTCTTGACCCCGTAAGCATCATAAAAGGACCGTGCCATCCCGTAGCAGTTAAAATCGGTCCCCAAGAGGATCGGTTGAAAATCAGCTGTCATTTTCCACTATCTTCCTTTGATTATTTCGATTGATCTAAATCTGAAACTTCATCATAGCTTATCTATAAGCTAATTTCAACGCTCTGTCAGGCATCGTATCGATTTCTTAACAAAGCTTAGCGCAGCGAGTCCCAAGCATCGACAATCACTGGCTTGGTCTCCAAAATGGCCTTGGTCTGGTCATCTAGGTACTTCTTATTGATGACCGCTTCGTAGGTGTATTGCTCGAACCAGTCCTGGGTCATCACGAAGTAACCCTTGTCCCCGTTCTTATCACCCCAGGAGTTTTCAATCTTCCAACGATTCGGCTGACCATCAACCAGGTTGACTCCGGTCAGCGTCATGGCGTGCGACACTTCACCCTGCCGCGATTCAAGCCGGTCGGCCTTGCTCATCGACAGGTCCACACCCAGCAGGTCGCTTTCCAAGAAGAGTTTAGCATCCATCAGGCCGCGCTTGCGATCCATCTGCTGCAAAACGTCGTTACCGACCCAAACTGTTTCGTTATCCTTCAGTTGCTTAATTGCCATCTCCTGGAGCTTGTCAAAGGAGACATTGACGAATTCCAACGGGATCCCACCGACAACGTTGTCCTGCTGGGGCATCGCGTACAGTTTGCCCAGCTGGTGGTCGGGTGCGTTAGTGATGACTGCATAGTCGTGAAGGTCAATGTCAAAGTAGCGGTGGTAAAAGTCAAGCGGCGTCAAATCGGCATCACGGTGGTATTGATGGTCATCATCGCGGTATTCCAGGTCAAACTCAACCGGCGGCTTGCCAAAGGCCATCACACAAATGCGGTAGACATCGCTCATCATTGCCTGCCGCTGTTCTTCAACGGCCGTTGCCGAAGCATGGTCGTCGTTAATCAGCCGACGCAGGGTCAGGAAATCCTTGTGCATCAGCCGGCGAAAGACATCGGCCACGTCATCGGTATTCTTGGTGTTAAAGGTATCGGGCATCACGTATTCCGGAACGACCCCATACTTTTCAATGATTCCGGCAGCGTTGCCCCACTGGCCCCCATCGGTCAGCGCAAAGTCGACGTAAAAGTCCACCGTCCGGTCATGCAATGGCTGGTCGGCAGTAGCTACCACCTGTTGTAAGAAGAGGTTGGCCCGTTCCATCCGGTCCCAGAAGAAGAGGTAGTTCTGTGATAGTTCAAAGTCCTTCAGATTATATTTCAGGGCAAAACGGTGACGGAGAGTATTCAAAGTGGCAAACGACCAGCAACGCCCACTGCGGCGCTGATTGGTAACCTTGCCAGTCTTGACCTCGACATTAAAGACCCGGTGATCACGCTGGCTAATCGCCGGGTTTTCACTGCTAGCCTTAATCCCGTTTTTCATCACCGTCCGCGAAATAACGGCAGCACCCTTGTTTGCCGCAAAGTCGTGTTGATACTTGGCGATCATTTCACTACTTAATTGTTGCTTGTTTTCCATGATAACTTCCTCCTTCATCTACCCATGACAACATTAAAGAGGCTGGTTGAACCCCAGCCCCTTCTTTGAGCTTATTTGTAAAAGTGTTTCCACTGGTTGTCAACGTTGTTCTTCGCCGGTTGCTGGTGGTTCCAAAAACCGGCCTTGACCACTCCGTCAATTTTCTTTTTCGGCACAAATCCCCAGTAACGACCGTCGTTGGAGACACTGCGGTGGTCTCCCAGGACGAAGTATTCACCGGCAGGCACCTTGGTCGCACCCTGGTTTTTCAACCAGTTATTCTGCTTAGAAATGCTTGCGAGGGTCCAACTTCCCGTTCCAATACCTCGCTGCTCAGCATTAATGTATTGCTGGTTAACCAGTTTGCCGTTGACGTACAGCTTGCCGTTCTTGGATTCAACCGTGTCGCCAGGCAGGCCGATCACCCGCTTAACGTAGTCGGTCTTCGTGGCTACCTGGGGATCGACCCCTTTAGCATTAAAGACGATGACGCTCCCGCGATGGATTTTCGCGGTCTTGATGCAGGCGACCCGCTCGTTATTCTGCAAGTTTGGCTGCATCGACGGCCCGTCCACCCGGACCAGCTGAAAGACAAACTGCTTAATCAATAACGCAAGCACTAAGCCGATGGCAACTGGAACGAGCCAGCTCATAATACTTCGCAATGTTTTCATGACACTATCTCTCCAATTAGTGAGTTTGCAATTATCATACCACTAGATTGGGCGGTCAAGCACACAATTCACCAGGTCTTTATTGGTGGGCCTCCAACTGGGCGATCAGGTCGTCCATCATCTTGTC
>DXGK01000100.1 GCA_019113965.1 Candidatus Limosilactobacillus merdipullorum | reverse complement strand
GGTCGTATGTCAAATGCTGAATTTTGAAATTTTGTTTTGCCTGATGTCTGTATTTTCAATTAAGTGCCATTTAGAAAATATTGATGCATGAGCAACACAGTGGGTGGAAATGAACAAGTTGCAAACGTGTCATGAGCAATGTGCCGTGAGATATTTGCGGAGTTCTAAAGTGGTGATGAACCAGCGATCCGGTCTCAGTGGTGATATTTGCCTTAACATTTTAATGCTTAGGCAAAGACCTGATTTGAAGACAAGTCACCATGACTTGACTTCAAACAGTGTCCACCACGTTCCAGACCGGTAAGAGCTGGGAAATCACCACGGCGTTTCAGCCCCGCAAACTTCGCTGTGCCGACTACTGCCACGTTCCAGAACGGTTAGGGCTGGGAATCATCACAGAGTGCGGATGAAAATCCACATCCTTCAATGTAAAAAATATTAAAGCCGAACAATGATTAATGAATGATACAAAATAAAATTAATGTTCATTAAATTAACGATAATAAATCTCAAATAATCAAAATAGTTCGGATTTGATATTGACGATTGGCTTTGCCTTTGTTATTCTTTACCTAGTTTTACGAACAGTTGTTGATCTATTTGAAATAAAGTTCGTGTTTTAAAAATGAAAGGAGTCAAACAAAGATGGATAAGCTGATTTACACCGGTAAAGCAAAACAAATGTGGCAGACAGAAGATCCCAACGTCTTAAAGGTGGTTTACACAAACCAAGCTACGGCCTTTAACGGGGAAAAGAAGGACCAGATCAAGGACAAGGGTGAATTGAACAACCGGATTTCAACCCTCGTGTTTGACTACCTGATCGAACGCGGCATCCCAACCCACTTCATCAAAAAGCTCAATGACACCGAAGAGCTGGTTAAGAAGTGTGACATGATCCGCCTGGAATTTGTTACCAGAAACGTCTGCGCCGGCCACTTTGCTTCCCGCTTCGGGATGGAAGAAGGCCAGGTTTTTGACCGACCGGTTGAAGAACTCTTCTACAAGAGCGACGAACTAGGCGACCCCTTCCTTAACAACAGCGGCGCCGAAGCACTCGGCTTTGCCACCGCGGACGACCTGCAAGCCTGCTGGCGCCTGTCAGAAAAGGTTAACACTCTGCTGACCATCCTCTTCAAGAAGGCGGGAATGCAGCTGGTGGACTTCAAGCTGGAATTCGGCAAGCTGCCGGACGGTCACATTGTCCTGGCTGACGAATTCTCGCCGGACAACTGCCGGCTGTGGGACCTCAAGACCCACCAGCACATGGATAAGGACGTTTTCCGTCGCAACCTGGGCAGCTTAACCGTGACCTACGAAGAAGTACTGAACCGCCTGCAAAAGGCCACCGGAAAGGAGAACTAATATGACCACCGTTCGGATCTTTGTGACATATAAACCATCAGTGTTTGACCCCCAGGGTGCAGCTATTACCGACGCGATCCACACTCTCGGCCATGATGAGGTGGACAAGGTAGCCGTGGGTAGTTTCTTTGACCTGCAGTTCAATGACCAGGTTGAAGACCTGGATGCGGCAGTCAAGGATGTTGCCGAAAAACTGTTAGTTAACTTCAACATGGAAACTTACCACTACCAAGTATTGGAGGCGGCGGAATGAAGATTGCGGTAATCGTTTTTCCGGGTTCCAACTGTGACGTTGATATTTATGAGGCTTGGCGCTTGCTCGGTGTCGATGTGGAATATGTTTCACACCGGGAGCACAGCCTGGATGGGTTTGATGCGGTGATGCTGCCAGGGGGCTTTTCCTACGGGGATTACCTTCGTTGTGGCGCCATTGCCCGCTTTGCCAACATCATTCCGGCGGTTCGCAAGATGGCCGATGAAGGGAAGTTTGTTTTCGGGACCTGCAATGGCTTTCAGATCCTCACGGAAATGGGTTTGCTGCCAGGGGCACTGAGGCAAAATGACAGTATGAACTTTGTTTGCAAGACCATTGACTTGACGGTGGAAAACAACCAGACTCCGTTTACCAGCCAGTATCGTGCTAACCAGCAGATTCAGCTGCCCATTGCCCACGGTGACGGTAGCTATTACGCCGATCCAGCAACGCTGCAACGGCTCGAAGATAACCACCAGGTAGTCTTCCGCTACGCCAGCGAGAACCCAAATGGTAGTCTGCACGATATCGCGGGGATCTGCAACGAGCGCGGTAACGTCCTCGGCATGATGCCCCACCCTGAACGAGCGGTTGAAGAACTGCTCGGCGGGACCGACGGCTTAACGCTTTTCCAATCATTGTTCGACCAGTACCAGATGAAGATGGAGGCAAAGTAATGAAGCAGGCAATGACCCCCGAAGAAATCAAGGAACAACGGCCCTACCTCGACTGGAGCCTAACGGAGCACGAGTACAACTACATCGCCGACTCGCTCTTACACCGGTTGCCGAACTACACCGAAACCGGACTGTTTGCGGCGATGTGGAGTGAACATTGTTCCTACAAGAAGTCCAAGCCAGTCCTGCGGCTTTTCCCGAACTCCGGCAAGCGCGTTTTGCAGGGACCTGGCGAAGGTGCCGGTGTCGTTGATATTGATGACGGTCAAGCGGTTGTCTTCAAGGCGGAAAGCCACAACCACCCGACGACGGTTGAACCCTACCAGGGAGCGGCAACCGGGGTTGGTGGTATCCTCCGGGACATCTTTTCGATGGGTGCCCGACCGATTGCCTCCCTTGATTCACTGCACTTTGGTGAAATCAAGGACGACGCTACGATGCAATACAAGGCGGAACAAACGGTCAAGGGTGTCGGCGACTATGGTAATTGCATGGGGATCCCGACGATCGGTGGGGAAACCACCTTTGACCCGTGCTATGCCGGCAACCTGCTCCTCAATGCTTTTTCACTGGGGATCATGGACCAAAAGGACATGGAACGCGGGAACGCCAGCGGGACGGGGAACGCCGTGATGTACGTCGGCGCCAAGACCGGTCGTGATGGCATCCACGGTGCTACCTTTGCTTCCAAGGATTTCTCCGCGGAACACGCCACTCAGCGGTCAGCCGTCCAAGTTGGTGATCCCTTCATGGAAAAACTGCTGATGGAAGCCTGCCTGGAAGTCATCCGCCAGCACCCTGACTGGTTGGTCGGTATCCAGGACATGGGGGCCGCGGGCATTGTTTCTTCCAGTGCCGAAATGGCCTCGGAAGGTCACAGTGGGATGGACCTCAACCTCGACCTGGTACCGCAGCGCGAACCGGGAATGTCGGCCTACGAAATCATGCTGTCGGAATCCCAGGAACGGATGCTGCTGTGTGTCAAGAAGGGTCACGAGCAAGACGTTCAGGACATCTTTGCCAAATACGAACTTGATGCCGTGGTCATCGGCCGCATTACTGACGGCGGACAATACGTCCTTCACCACGATGGCCAGGTGGTCTGCGACATTCCGGTCCACACCCTGGTTGACGACGTCCTAGAAGAACCTAGCGATGAAAAGAAGCCGGCACGGTTGACAGTCGACCAGCCAGCCTGGGTTCCGGCAGTACCCGACGTCCTCGCTACTCTCAAGCAAATCCTCCAGCAGCCAACGGTCGCTTCTTCCCGTTACTTTACCCAGCAGTATGATTCGCAAGTGCGGACCAACACCGTCGTGGGCCCGGGGAGCGATGCCGGTGTCCTGCGGGTACGGGGGACCAAGAAAGGCCTGGCGATGACTACCGACGGTAACGGTCGGTTGGTTTACCTTGATCCCTACGTTGGTGGTCAACGGGCGGTTGCCGAAGCGGCAGCTAACATCGTCGCTTCCGGCGCCGAACCGCTGGCTATCACCGACTGTCTTAACTACGGAGATCCTAATGATCCGGAAATCTTCTGGGAACTCCACCACTCAGTAATGGGGATGTCGGATGCCTGCCGCGAATTTGAGACCCCGGTTGTCTCCGGAAACGTCTCGCTCTACAACGAAAATGATGGTCACGCCATTCACCCGACGCCAATGGTCGGGATGGTTGGCCTGGTTCACGACATCAACCGGGTCGTTACCAACAAGGCCAAGCAGTCAGGCGACCTGGTTTACCTGCTGGGACAAATTGGCGACGACTTTGCCGGTAGCGAAATTCAAAAGATGATGACCGGCGACATTGCCGGTAAGCTGGCAGCTGTGGACCTCAAGCAGGTTCACGCCGACCTGAAGAACCTGTTGACCGCCGAAGAAGCTGGCCTGGTTCACAGTGCCCACGATATCAGTGAAGGGGGCCTGGGAGCTTGCCTGTCAGAAGTGCTCTTTGGTACCGGTCTGGGAATGGAACTGACCATGCCAAATCTGCCAACGTCGCGGCTCTTTGCGGAACCTGCCAACTGCCTGGTGGTTACCGTTGACCCGACGCACCAGCAAGAGTTTGAACAACAAGTCGGGCAGTGGGCGACTAAGATCGGCGTCGTCACCAACCGGCCAGCATTGAATATCAAGCTGCAGGACCACGAACTGCATGCCAACGTGAACGAATTGGAACAACTATACGAGGAGGCGATCCCGTGCCTAATGAAGTCAAAAGCCTAAACGAAGAATGTGGAGTTTTCGGGGTCTTCGGAACCGACAACGCCAGTTCACTGGTTTACCTGGGGTTGCACAACCTGCAGCACCGGGGCCAGGAGGGGGCCGGAATTGTTTCCACCGATGGTCGAAAGATGTACCAACACCGTGACCGCGGTTTGTTGTCGAAGGCCTTTGCCAACCACGAGGACCTGGACAAGCTGGTCGGTGATGCAGCAATTGGCCACGTCCGCTACAGCACGACCGGGCAGAACTCCATCCAAAATGTCCAGCCCTTCCTCTTCCATTTTCACGACGGCGACATTGCACTGGCCCACAACGGCAACCTGGTCAACGGGCGGTCGTTGCGGGATAAACTGGAAGCTAACGGGGCGGTCTTTCAGACGACCACCGACACCGAAGTACTGATCCACCTGCTGCGAGAAGAAATGCAGCACCAGGAGTTCATGCCGGCACTGAAGACTTCGTTAAACAAGGTTCACGGCGGCTTTGCCTTCTTGATGCTCCAAAAGGACCGGATGATTGCGGCACTGGACCCTAACGGCATTCGCCCACTCTGCATCGGCCAGCTGGCAGACGGGGCCTACGTGATTGCCAGCGAAACCTGTTCCCTCGACATTGTCCGGGCCAAGTTTGTTCGTGACGTCCAACCGGGCGAGTTGATCATCGTTGACCGTGATGGCCTGCACATCGACCACTTCACGACTAACACCCAGTTGGCTATTTGTTCGATGGAATTCATCTACTTTGCCCGTCCCGACTCGGTGATCCACGGCGTGACCGTCCACAACGCTCGTAAGCGGATGGGGCGGCTCTTGGCCCGTGAACAACCGGCCGACGTTGACATGGTAGTGCCGGTACCCAATTCGGCACTGTCGGCTGCCGTGGGATACGCCGAAGAGCTGGGCGTGCCTAACGAAATGGGACTGGTCAAAAACCAGTACGTTGCCCGGACCTTTATCCAACCCAAGCAATCGCTGCGGGTTGAAGGCGTCCGCCGCAAATTATCCGCGGTCCGCGGAGTGGTTGCCGGCAAGAAGGTCGCCGTGGTTGACGACTCGATTGTTCGGGGAACTACCTCCAAGCAGATCGTTCAGATGCTCTACGATGCCGGTGCTGCCGAAGTTCACCTGCGGATTGCCAGTCCGGCCTTCCGCTTCCCGTGCTTCTACGGGATCGACGTTTCGACCCGGGCGGAACTGATCGCCGCCCACTACTCTGTCAGCGCCATGCGTGAAATTATCGGCTGCGATAGCCTCGGCTTCCTTAGCGTGGACTCGTTGATCAAGGCAATCGATATTCCTGACGCGGGTGACGCACCGTTTGGCGGTTTAACAGTTGCCTACTTCAACGGCCAATATCCGACGGCACTGGAAGATTACGAAGCAGGCTACCTTGCTTCGTTGAACCGGCAGGAACAAATTGCCAGAAAGGAACGGCTAGAAAAGAAATGAATCGTTACCAAGAAGCGGGTGTCGACGTGAACGCCGGTTACCAGTTGGTTGATAAGATCAAGGACGATGTCAAGTCCACCAGCCGACCGGGGATGGTCTCCGGTATTGGTAGCTTTGGCGGGATGTTCGACTTGGGTGCGTTGCACTACCGTCACCCGGTCCTCGTCTCCGGTACCGACGGGGTGGGGACCAAGCTGCTGGTTGCCCAGAAGATGAATAAGCACGACACAGTCGGCATTGACGTCGTCGCCATGTGCGTCAACGACCTCTTAGCCCAGGGGGCCGAACCGCTGTACTTCCTTGACTACATTGCTACCGGTCATAACGACCCGGAGCGACTGGCGAAGGTGGTTCACGGGGTGGCAACCGGTTGCCGGCAAGCCGGCGCGGCGTTAGTTGGCGGGGAAACCGCCGAAATGCCTGATATGTACGGTCGCGACGAATACGACCTGGCCGGGGCCGCTACGGGAATTGTTGAAAAAGACCAGTTACTCGACGGTAGCCGGCCACAGGCGGGTGACGTCCTGGTCGGCCTGGCTTCATCCGGGGTCCACTCCAACGGTTTTTCACTGGTCCGCCAGATCCTCTTTAGTGACCACGACGTCGACCTCGATAACCGTCCAGCCATCCTTGGTGGTCAGACGGTCGGTGAGGCCATCCTGGCACCAACCCGGATCTACGTAAAGGCGGTCCTCCCACTGGTTAAGGATAACCTGGTTGAAGGGATCAGCCACATCACCGGTGGTGGGCTCATCGAGAACCTGCCGCGGATGTTTGCCGATCAATTGCAGGCCGTCGTTACCCGCGGAACCTGGCCAATCTTGCCGGTCTTTACCTACTTGCAGCAGCTTGGCAAGTTGACCAATGATGACCTCTGGGGGACCTTCAACATGGGATTAGGGATGATCCTCGCGGTCCGGCCGGCAAACGTCGACCGCGTCATTGACCGGCTGAACAAGGCCGGTGAGAAGGCCTACCGAGTGGGCCGACTCAAGGAACGACCGTTGACGGAAGACAAGGTAGTAATTAAGTGAGGCAAAACATGAGAGTAGCAATTTTAGCATCAGGTAACGGGACCAACTTTGAGGCCCTGGCCAAGCACTTCGCCGCCGGTGATATTCCCGGCGAGCTGGCGCTGTTGTTTTGCAACCACCCGGATGCCCCGGTGATGAAGCGGGCGGCACGACTGAAGGTGCCGGCGGGCGCTTTTACCGTCAAGGAATGTGGCGGCAAAGAGGCCTATGAAAAGCGCCTTTTGAACCTGCTACAGGACCGACAGATCGACTTTTTGATCCTGGCCGGCTACTTGCGGGTGGTGGGCCCAACAATCCTGCAGGCCTACCCGCGGTCGATCGTCAACCTCCATCCGGCCCTCTTGCCACACTACAAGGGTTTAAACGCGATTGAACGCGCCTTTGCCGACTTTCAGGCGGGCAAGATCAAGCAAACGGGTGTGACGGTCCACTTTATCGATGAGCAGCTTGACCACGGCGAAAACATCGCTCAAAGGGTGGTTCCAATTAAGGAAGATGACACCGCAGAAAGCCTGGAGGCGCGGATCCACCAGACCGAACACCAGCTTTTCCCGGCGGCAGTAAAACAAGTGTTAACGGAACGGATGAATAAAGGAGAATAATCAACAATGAAGCGTGCATTAATTTCTGTCAGTGACAAAACCAACCTGGTACCCTTTGCCCAAGGGTTAGCAGATAACGGCTACGAAATTGTTTCCACCGGTGGTACCAAGAAGGTTCTCGACGATGCCGGGATTAAAACGATTGCCATTGAAGACGTCACCCACTTCCCGGAAATCCTGGACGGCCGGGTTAAGACGCTTAACCCGTACGTTCACGGCGGGCTGCTGGCCCGGCGCGATTTGCCAGAACACATGGCCACGCTGAAGAAACTGGGAATTACCCCGATCGACATGGTGGTCGTTAACCTCTACCCGTTCAAGCAGACCATCGAAAAGCCGGACGTGACCGAAGATGATGCTATTGAAAATATCGATATTGGTGGGCCAAGCATGCTGCGGGCGGCGGCCAAGAACTTCCGCGACGTGACCGTGGTGACTGACCAACGCGATTACGACCGGGTCATCGATGAAATCAAGGCTGATGGGGACACCAGTCTGGCTACACGGGCCGACCTGGCAGCCAAGGTCTTTCGGACAACGGCGGCTTACGATGCGCTGATTGCCGACTACTTGACTAAGCAGACCGGCAACGAAGACCCGGACCAGTTAACCATGACCTACCAGCTGAAGGAAAAGATGCGCTACGGCGAAAACCCGCATCAGCAGGCCTGGTTATACGAGGATGCCATGCCAAAGCGGTTCTCGATTCTCCAAGCCAAGCAGTTGCAGGGCAAGAAACTGTCCTACAACAACATTAAGGATGCCGATGAAGCACTTCGTTGCATCCGTGAATTCCAGGATGAACCGGCCGTTGTAGCGATGAAGCACATGAACCCGTGTGGTATCGGCCGGGCCGAGAGTCTGTCTGCTGCCTGGGACTTGGCATATAAAGCCGACCCGGTCTCGATCTTTGGCGGGGTGATCGCCGTTAACCGGAAGATTGACCTGGAAACGGCCCAAAAGATGCACAAGCTCTTTCTTGAAATTATCATTGCTCCCGGCTTTGATGATGATGCCTACGAAGTGCTGGTCAAGAAGAAGAACCTCCGTCTCCTGCAGGTGGACTTCACTAAGGAAAACGAACCAACCCGTCACGAAGTCGTTTCGGTAATGGGCGGGGTCCTCGTCCAGGAACAAGATACACTGGTGGAAGACCCCAGCAAGTGGGAATGTGTCACCAAGGTACAACCGACTGCCAAGCAATTAGTAGCCCTGGCCTTTGCCTGGAAGGCCGTTAAGCACACTAAGTCCAACGCCATCGTTGTCGCCAACAACGACCGGACGCTGGGGGTTGGTGCCGGTCAACCGAACCGGATCGACTCGTTGAAGATCGCGGTCAAGCACGCCGGGGATGCTATCGATGACAACGCGGTGATGGCATCCGACGCCTTCTTCCCGTTTGGTGACAGCCTGGAATTTGCCGGTCAACACGGCATTAAGGCGGTTGTCGAACCGGGTGGTTCCATCCGTGACCAGGAAACAATTGACATGGCCAACAAGTACGGGGTAGCAGTGGTCTTCACTGGTCACCGTCACTTCCGCCACTAAGGAGAGACAAAGATGGAAGATCGGTTAACGCTGCTGGTCGTCGGTGAAGGCGGCCGTGAATTCGCGATTGCCAAGAAGCTGAAACAGAGTCCGCACGTTGCCACGGTGTACTGTGCCCCCGGTAACATCGGCATGCTGACGGTCGGGGTGACCCCCGTCAACATTGCCGAAATGGACCTCAATGGCCTGCTCCAGTTCGCCATTGAAAAGCACGTCGACTGGACCTTCGTTGGCCCGGAAAACGTCCTGTGCGCCGGAATTGTCGACAAGTTTCAACTGGCCGGTCAGAAAATTATTGGCCCGACTAAGCGGGCGGCCCAACTAGAAGGCTCCAAGGATTACGCCTTATCCTTTATGGACAAGTACCACGTCCCGACGGCCAAGCACGAGACCTTTACCAGCGAGGATGAGGCCTTGGCGGGCCTCGCTGACTTTGGCCTGCCGGTGGTCGTCAAGGAAAACGGTCTTGCTGGCGGGAAGGGGGTCGTGATTGCTCAGGATGAATCGACGGCCAAAAAGGTGATCCACGAAATGATGGCCGGCCCGCAAACCGCGATTGTCTTAGAGGAATGCCTGACGGGGCCAGAATATTCGTTGTTCTGCCTGGTGGCCGGGGACCAGTACCGGATCCTGCCGATGGCCCAGGACCACAAGCGCGCCTACGATGGTGACCACGGGCCCAACACCGGTGGTATGGGAGCCTACAGCCCGCTGCCACAACTGGCTGATGACGACTACCAGCGGATGGTCAGTGAAGTCGTTGAACCGACGATTCACGGCTTGGTTGCCGGCAACTACGACTACCACGGGATCCTTTATATTGGCTTAATGATGACCGCTGATGGTCCCAAGGTGATCGAATACAACGTCCGCCTTGGCGACCCGGAAACCCAGGTTATACTGCCACGGCTGAAGACCGACTTTGCCGAACTTCTCCAGGCAGTGGTTGATGACCGACCGCTGCCGGCGATTGAAGAAAGTAGTCAGGCAGTCCTCGGGGTAGTACTGGCGGCCAAGGGTTATCCCCAGCACCCGGCATACTACCCGTCGCTGGGTAAGCTGCCAGCAGAGGACGGGATTGCGATTGACTACGCCAACGTGACTGGTCGCTTAGATGACCTTTACGGTAGTGGTGGCCGGCTAGCAATGGTGATTGCAGAAGCGCCAACCCTGCAGGAAGCTGCCCAGCGGGTTTATGGCTACCTTGGCAGGTTGAATGAACTCGATTGCTTCTACCGTCACGATATTGGTAAAAAGGCCGGAATTAATATTCAATAAATTAATAAAACGCTGCGACAAGATATTTTGCCGCAGCGTTTTCGTATTATTCGCTTCTTGTCATTGAATAGTAGATAATAGTGATAAAAGGAGGTAACGGATTATGAAAACCAACCGGAGCAAGTTAGTTGTCATGGCTGTGATTGCCGCAGCTGCAGCCGTTTGTCAGTGGGTGTTCCACCACCCCGGCTGGGCGCAGCTGATCATTACCGTTGCTGGCGCAGTGATCGCTATTTCAATGTTAATGGGGATGGTGAAAAAATTAAGGAGTGGCGACTACGGGGTCGACCTCTTGGCCATTATTGCCATTACTTCCGCATTGGCGGTTAGCGAGTACTGGGCAGCGATGGTCATCTTATTGATGCTCATCGGTGGCGACGCCCTAGAAGACTACGCCAACCAAAAGGCCCACGGGGAGTTAAAGTCCTTGCTGGACAATACCCCCCGGACGGCTCACCGGTTGGTAGGACCTAAGCAACAATCCATCAGTGTTAACGACCTGGCGGTGGGCGACCAGGTGAAGGTTTTGCCCGGCGAACTGGTTCCTGTCGACGGACGGGTACTTGCCGGTCGTAGTACCGTAAATGAATCGTCACTGACCGGTGAATCGTTGCCGCTGACTAAGCAGGTCGGGGATGAGTTGCTCTCCGGATCGGTTAACGGGGATGCCGCACTAACAATGGTTGTTGAAAAGCGGGCCGCCGATAGCCAGTACCAGCAGCTGGTAGCCCTAATCAAGGAAGCTGACCAGCAGCCAGCCCACTTTGTCCGCCTAGCTGACCGTTACGCCATTCCGTTCACCATTATTAGTCTACTTATCGGGGCAGCGGCCTGGTTGGTTTCCAAAGACCCGGTGCGCTTTGCCCAGGTGATGGTGGTCGCTTCGCCGTGCCCGCTGATTCTGGCGGCACCGGTGGCCTTTGTTTCGGGGATGAGCCGTTCATCGGCTAACGGCATCGTCGTCAAGAGCGGTGACGTGGTTGAAAAGCTGGCCACCGCCCGTTCGGCCGCCTTTGATAAGACCGGGACGCTCACCTCTGGGCAACTGACCGTCAGTGACGTTGTCCCGGTGCCGGGGGTTGACAAATCGACGCTCCTGCAACTAGTGGCTAGTGCGGAGCAGGGTTCCAACCACGTTCTGGCCCATTCAATTGTCCAACGGGCCCAGGATGACGGTCTGACGCTTAGTTCACCGAGCAAGGTTGAGGAAGTAACGGCCCAGGGAGTCGTGGCCGAGATAAACGGCCGCCAGGTGAAGGCTGGTAAGTTAGCTTTCGTTGCACCTGGGCAAGACCAGCAGTTGGCTAACACGACTGCCGTTTACGCCGCCGTTGATGGTCACTACTACGGACGGATTGAATTGGCCGACCAGTTACGGCCGGAAGCGCCGACGACGATCAATGAACTTCGCGAAACTGGGATCAAGACCATCATCATGGTGACCGGTGACAACGAAACGATCGCCAAACGGATTGCCAAGAAGATTGGGATCACGAAGGTCTTTGCCAACTTGCTGCCAAAGGATAAAATTAGTCGTTTGCAAGACCTGCCGGAGTCTGAACGGCCGAGCATTATGGTTGGTGACGGGGTCAACGATGCTCCGGTCCTTAAGGTCGCCGATGTCGGAATCGCCATGGGTGCCCGCGGATCCACGGCTGCCAGCGAGTCCGCCGACGTGGTGATCTTGACCGACAACCTTCACAAGGTGGCCAACGCTGTTCAAATTGCCGAGGACACCTTGGCCATCGCCAAGCATGCGGTCCTGATCGGGATCTTCGTCTGCATCGGGCTGATGCTAATTGCCTCCACCGGGATTGTGCCAACCATTATCGGTGCCTTCCTCCAAGAAGTGGTAGACACCGTCTGCATCCTCTGGGGACTGCGAGCCCGCCATGGCAGTCGGCAGTTGAATGAATAAACAACCTGAAACATATATCGTGGTGATACCAGCCCTAACCGGTCTGAAATATTACATCAGCATGTACCTATTGTGGTGCTGGAACGCTGCAACGCGGAGCTAGCCTATTTGGTGGGCACTGCTTTGAGCCAATTTTCAATTGTCTCAAAGCTCGACCTTTCAGTAAGTGCTGCAACTAAAACTAATTAGAAGCTAGCTGGTGATGATAAACCAGCCCCCGGTCTCAGTGGTGATATTTACCTTGGCGTTTTAACGCCTAGGTAAAGACCCGATTTGGAGATGATTGCGCCAGCAATTAGCTCCAAACGGTGTCCACCACGTTCCAGACCGGCTAGGGCTGGGAATCATCGTAACGTTCCGGCCCCATAGTTCCAGCCCCGTAAAAGTGCAAGCTGATGATGACAGATTGGTAAAAATTACATTGTAGTCCCCACAAAAGCACAATGTCAGAGCTAGCATAAGCGTGTATGCAATAAAATCTTCTCGCTTGTCTTGGTATTTAGTGCGGAATGGATTAAAATAAAACAGTAATTCTGTTACATGACTTTAAGAAGAAAGAGGTCAGATTAATGGCAAAACTGGTTTTAATTCGTCACGGACAAAGTGAATGGAACCTTTCCAACCAATTTACCGGCTGGGTCGACGTTGATTTGAGTGAAAAGGGTGTTGCCCAAGCTAAGGCTGCCGGCAAGGCCATCAAGGAACACGGGCTGCAGTTTGACTATGCCTACACTTCAGTTCTGAAGCGGGCCATCAAGACACTGCACTACGCACTGGAAGAATGCGACCAACTGTGGATTCCTGAATACAAGACTTGGCGTCTGAACGAACGTCACTACGGTGCCCTGCAAGGTCTGAACAAGAAGGCCACTGCTGACAAGTACGGTGCCGAACAAGTTCACATTTGGCGTCGTTCTTACGACGTTCTGCCTCCACTGCTGAAGGCTACCGATGAAGGTTCAGCAGCAAAGGACCGTCGTTACGCTAACCTGGACCCACGGACTATTCCGGGTGGTGAAAACCTCAAGGTTACCCTGGAACGGGTTATCCCGCTCTGGCAGGACCAAATTGCACCAAAGCTGCTTGACGGCAAGAACGTTATTATTGCTGCCCACGGTAACTCACTGCGTGCATTGAGCAAGTACATTGAAAACATTTCTGACGACGACATCATGAACCTCGAAATGGCTACTGGCCAACCAGTTGTTTATGACTTCGACGACAAGCTGAACGTTGTCAGCAAGGAAAAGTACGATATTGACTAATACGGAGTCCTAACGGGGTTTCATAATAGTTTAAAGGGTCACGAATCTTCGTGACCCTTTCTTAATTTCATAGAATCTTTCCATTATGGAAAGAAAAATGTCAATTTATTCCGCAATCATAGATTTATTGCGGCTTGTGTTATTATATTAACCAACAATTAAGATAACAAGGTGGGAAACAATGTCTACACAATTTTCGATTAAAGACTTTTGGGCAGAATTAAAAACTGCCATCAAGCAGCGTTACTGGTCGGCTGTTTGGCCAATTGCCGGTGGGATGCTGCTGCTGTTAGCAATCTCGGTTTTACTTTCACTGGGAATCGCGCGGGCTTTCATGACCTTTATGATGATGTTCCAGATGATGATGTACGGAATGAGTTCGCTATCAATGGCCTTGATGGTAATGCTGGGGATATGGGTCCTGATTGCTGGACTGGTAGTGGTGGAATTCTTCCTCCAGTTCTTGGCTGTCTCTAGTGCCTATGCCTGGTTGGACTTCCTGCGCCATCCGGAAATGAAGATGAACGCCAGCATTATTTGGACTTACTTTAAGCACCTGAAGAAGAACCAAATCTTACGGTTAACTCTCTACATGAGCCTCTTCGTCTTCTTATGGCAACTGCCACTGATGATTATCGGTTCTTTGCCATTTATTGCGCGGATTACTTGGTTACGCATTGTCCTGGATGTCATTAACTACATCATTGTGGTCTGGAAAGGGTTGGAATACTCACAAGCAATTTTTGCTTACCGTGATCGCCAGGCAAGCTTCCTGGGCCAGTCAATGCGCCATGCTATCACTGCTAGTCGGCGGATGATGGGCGTACACAAAGCCAATTACTTATTGGTAGTAATCCTGTTTATGCTACTGCCGATGCTGATTCTAGGTGCTATCTTTGGCGGAATTGCCTTTTATGGTGACTACACCGGCACTTACCCGGTAATGTGGATCGGGATTATTTTACTTGTGGTTGCTGAACTGATGTTTATCCCAATTATGCTGCTGGCGATGGCACAGTTCTACCAGCAGATTGCCAACAAGCAGTTGGTTGATGACAGCTTTGACGATGTCTTCAAGCCAGTTGATGTTCTGACGGGGGCTGCTTTTGCAAATGATTGGCAGGGTGTTCCTGAAAAGAAGGATGATCAGCCAGTAGATCCACAGGTTAAACCTGATAAAGAAAAGAAGACTGAAGCTAAGAAGGATGATTAGTCTTAGTTGTTTACTAACAAGCATGGTGGGTTGCCGCCATGCTTATTCTTTGCCCTAATTAAGATGTGAACAATCTATACCACTAGAGAGGGTAAGGTTCCATAATGGCGAACTTTTAACCGGTAATACGGGTTAAAAGTTACTGTTTGAAAATAAATTAAAAAAGTTGAGTTTAGTTGTTGACATTCGGTGGAGTTGCCAGTATAGTTAATACTCGTTGGCGCAGCAATGCGTTGTCATATCAAGTGTTGACA
>DXGK01000099.1 GCA_019113965.1 Candidatus Limosilactobacillus merdipullorum | reverse complement strand
ATCAAAGATTGTTTCAAAGTCAGGTCTTGTCGTAAATTCGACTACGTCTCATTAACGACAATTTCACGGCTGAGCCCAAAGCGCAATGTTGATACATTTGCAATTACCGTTCAGAATTACTGCTGAGACCGGCAGCTGGTTTATCACCACTGGCTGATTCAACAAACTCACTGATCATGAAATGTTATTATGACTAAGCTGCCAACGTTTTACTGATGATAGTTGCCAATATCAGTTGTCTGAATGGGTACAAGGATGCTAACCAATAATGGAAACGAAAAATTACTGTCAGCTTATTCCAATTAATTACCCACTTTTCGAGAATCTTGTGGCGATTATCTATTGAATCATTTTGTTAACTTGTTCTAGCTTTGGTAGTCCATCAGCGACGCGCTGTGGGGCTCTGCCGTGAAGTTGTCGTTAGCAATTTATCGCTTACGACAAGACCAAGCTTTGAGACACAAGCACAGCTTGGCTCAAAGTTGTGTCCACGGCGTTCCAGCCCCACAATCAGCGCAAGCTGATGACTGGAGAATCATCACGGTGTACCAAACCAAAAGTAGCATAAGCTAATGGTTACGACTGGCTACTGTAGAAAAAATCCGCCACCATCCAGCAAGGATAGTGACGGATTTGTTGATTATCTTTTTGAAATTAGCGGTTGAGCTTGTAGACCCACTGCCGGCCGTCGCGAGCCAGCAATTCGTCGGAAGCGGCTGGTCCCATTGAACCAGGGACGTAGTTCGGGAACTGTGGTTCTTCAATGTCCCACAGCTTGCGGATGACGTCAACAAACTTCCAGGCGTAGGCAATTTCGGCCCACGAAGCGAAGTTGGTGTGGTTGCCTTCCAGGGCATCGTGGAAGAGACGTTCGTATGGTTCCGGTGCTTCTTCCTTGTCGGCGGTACTCTGCAAGAAGCTGAGGTCTACCGGGGTGGTGGTGAAGCCTTGGCCGGCACTCTTAGCGTTGACCCGCAGGGCGAAGCCGGACTTTGGTTCAACGTAGATCGTCAAAACATTGGACTTCAGTGACTGGTCACTCTTCATCCGTGGGTTGGCAAAGATGTCGATCAGTGGCTTGCGGAAGACCACGTCGATCCGGGTAAACTTGTCGGCCATCTTCTTCCCGGTCCGGATGTAGAATGGCACACCAGACCAGCGGTAGTTGTCGAACAAAAGCTTAGCGGCAACGAAGGTTTCGGTGTTGGAGTGAGGGTCCACACCGTCTTCTTTGCGGTAGGCATTGCTGGTGGCACCGGCATCGTATTGACCACGGACAAAGTTAGCGGCGGCTTCGGAAGGGGTGTAAAGGCGTAAACTCCGCAGGGCCTTAATCTTTTCGACCCGGACATCGCTATCCGTGAAGGCCACCGGCTGTTCCATGGCCAGTTGGGCAACAATCTGCATTACGTGGTTTTGCACCATGTCACGAAGGGCACCGGATTGGTCGTAGTAGCCAGCCCGTTCTTCAACCCCCAGCTTTTCACTCAGCGTGACCTGGATGTTGTCAATGTAACGGTTGTTCCACAGGGATTCGATGATCGTGTTCCCAAAGCGCAGCGCTTCGATGTTTTGGATCATTTCCTTTCCCAGGTAGTGGTCGATCCGGAAAATCTGGTTTTCGTTGAAGGTCTGGGTCAGTTCATCGTTTAACTTCTTCGCAGAGTCGAAGTCGCGACCGAATGGTTTTTCGATTACCAGCCGGTTAAAGCCGTCAGCGGATAACAGGTTCTGCTTCTTCAGGTTGATGGCGATCGTACCGAAGAACTGGGGGGCCATTGACATGTAGAAGAGGCGGTTGTGGTCGGTATCAAACTGCTCTTCCAAAGCGGCGATCCGTTTGCCTAAGACCACATAGTGTTCCGGCTTGGTAACGTCGTGTGATTGGAAGAAGAAGTGCTTAACGAAGCTGTCTGCCTGACCGTCTTCCGTTTCCTTGATTGAACTGATTGATTCGCGAACCATTTGCTGGAAGTCTTCGTCGCTGATTTGCCGACGGGAAGTTCCCAGCAGGGCGAAGTGTTCACCCAAGTAATGCTTCTGATAGAGTTTGAATAATGAAGGGTACAGCTTGCGTTGTGCCAAGTCACCGGCTGCACCGAACAAGGTGATAACTGCTTTGTTTTCTGCCAAAACCTTTCACTCCTTCTAACAGGTAATAACGAATTTCGCTTATATTATATACCGTCAAACGGCGGTTGTGCACTGCTAAACAAGAGCGGCAAGTGCCGATAAATACAGGTATGGGGGCGCTAACAAGTTTTGTAGTGCCGGGGACAATCTGACGAGAAATATTGGTATAGATCAGAAAAAATTTGCTAAATTAGCGGAAGTTGGTAAAATATTGCCCGAACACCTGTTTGGGAGGTGGAATGATGCGGGCACCAAAGTATTCACCCAAGGAAGCGGAAGTCATGGCCCGCCGCTTCTTTACCTATGATTATCACGACCGGGGGATGCTGAAGTGGCAGGGCTATTTTTTGTCTGACCACACGACGGCGTTGCGTCGCCAGCGGCAGCAACAACCGGAAGTCGAACAACCGCAGCTGGCGGAACAAGAAATTGGCCGTCGTTTAGCCCGGTCCTGGAACAGACAAACCGTTGTCCACCTTCAACTCAACGTTCTTGATCCCAACCAGACGGTTGTGGGATTGACCGGCGTCGTGGCCGGCCACAATGAATCAATGGTGGTTTTGAAGGATTGCCACCAGCACTACCACCAACTATTGATCGACCAGTTGCGCTAGGTGGGACCGGCAAAAAAGAAAAACAGCTTGGGCTAGAATGCCAAGCTGTTGAGCACATTAGTAAATCTTATCTTTATTTTCGGCGAACAGGCCGGTTGCCACGAAGATGATGATCACGACCAGGGTGATGAGTTCACTGACCGTCCAGTTCCCAAAGAGTGCCTTGCACTTGCCGATCACCACCGGGCCGATCGCAGCGATCAGATAGCCCAGGGATTGCACCATCCCAGAGAGGCTGCTGGTATCGGCCGGGTTGTTAGTTTTGAGTCCAAAGGTGGTCATAATGAAGGCGAAGGTTCCGGCGATTCCCAATCCGAGGAAGAGGCTGATGATGACATAGTAGGTGAAGGAACCGATTGGCAACAGCATCATCGCCACCCCGATGAAGCTCAGCACCCCCAGGCCGAAGACGAGCGGCCGGCGGTCAGTGGCCCGGGTGGCGAGCAGCGGGGCCAGGAAAGCGGCCGGAATCGAGAAGAGCTGGAAGAGGCCGGCGATCAGGCTAGCCGAATTGTGACTGATACCGGCGCTTTCGGCAATGGAAGGCAGCCAGGCCACAACGGTGTAGAAAACAAAAGAGGAGGCGCCGAAGTACACCAAGAGCGCCCATGCTCGCGGGTTGTGCCACATGTTGACTCCCTGCTGGCTTTGGTTGGCATCGACGTGGTTGAATTTGATATTAGGTAACCACAAGACCCAGGTGATCAGGGGGATCAGGGCCAACACGTTGACGGATAATTTCCAACCGAAGCCGGCCGTTACCGGTGTGATGGCATAGGCACCAATGGCGCTGGATAGCGACAGGGCGACGTTGTAGAGGCTGGTCATCCCACCGATTTGGTTCGGCAGGTTTTCACTGATAATTGGTGGCAAAAGCACATTAATAAAGGTAATGGCGATGCCGATCAGGACCGTCCCAAGGATGAGGAGCGGGTAGCTGACCACTCGCAGGATACAACCAACAAAGAGGAGGACCAGGGCCCAATTGATCGCCATTTCATTGCCAATCCGGGAGCTGAGCCAGTTGACCGTGACGGAAAAGAGACCAAAACAAATCAGCGGGATCGTCGTGAGGATGCCAAGGCTCGTCGCTGGAACATGGAAAGCCTGGGCAATT
>DXGK01000098.1 GCA_019113965.1 Candidatus Limosilactobacillus merdipullorum | reverse complement strand
AAAGAGAATTGATTAGAAGGTAATATTGATACCTTATGCCATTATCATAACCGATTGTGTAAGCGCTGTCAAACGGTTATTGCAATTTACGAAAAGTTTTTACCCCCTAGTTATGCGCACTCGTGGGTTCAGGTTGTGGGTGAATAATAGCGCCGTTTTCAGCCGGCTGGTGCCACAAGAATGTCCCGATACACTGATACACCGCCGGACTTTTTCTCAGCCCACTGTGCTTATATAGTGGACCGGTAAAACGAACGTTTTTAATTTTCAGCAACTGATGTCGCAGAATATAGTTCAAAGACAACGCCGATTGGGTTGTCACCTTTCCATCAGAATTGGTCCCATCCCCCAGATCGCCGTAAATGTTCAACACCTGAACATCCTTGGGAAAGTACTTAGCCTGGTGAACGAGCGTTTTATATGCGGGATACTGACTGTCAGCCGGATACCAGTGGTTGGGCCGGTAGTGGCTATTCAAATGCACATCGTGTGGGTAGTCATTTTCCAATAACAAGCCGTTGTAGCAACCAGCAACCGAAACAAATTTTTCCATAATTGGCAGTTTTTTTCGCGACAGCATCTCTGTTTGCAGGAGGGTGACACACCCCGCCGAATGGCCAACCGCGTAGAAACGCTTAACTCCATCCTCCACCTTGATATAGTGCAGAGCCTTTGCCAGCCAGATATTATCTTGCGGGATTGAAGCGTTACGGTTGACAAAGTTAATTTGAATCAAGGGGTGGTCAATCCACTGGTATTCCCCCTGCACATTTAATTCACCATCTGGTTCGATATTGATCGTCTGCACCCGTGCAGCCCCATAGTAACGGTTACTGAAGTAGGAAATCATGCCATTGGTTGACTTGGCTGATCCCTTAAGTCCGTGGACGAAAACTGTCGGAATCGGTTCCGAATCACGGTCACCAACGACAGAAGCGTGTACCGGTGCAGAAGATAATAAACTGAAAAAGGCGACTGCAATAGTCACCTTTTTCAAATTACGGATAATTAAGCTCATCATTGTTATTCTCTAGTTATTGAACAGTTACTGACTTAGCCAGGTTCCGCGGCTTATCAACATCAAGTCCCTTCCCAAGGCTGGTGTAGTATGCCAACAACTGGGTTGGTACCACACTCAGCAACGGGGTCAATAGTGGATCAACGTCCGGCAAAACAATGCTGTCATCTTCGTTAGCCAAGTGACGTGAAACAATGGTCAGTGTTGCTGCTCCCCGTGAGGCAGTCTCTTCCAGATTTGACCGGGTCAGCCCGGCGGTCCGATCCTGAGTAATCAGCCCAATTACTGGTGTACGGTTTTCAATCAATGCAATAGTACCGTGCTTGAGCTCGCCGGAAGCAAATCCCTCTGCTTGAACGTAGGAAATTTCCTTTAGCTTCAGGGCTGCTTCCAACGCCACCGACCAGTCCATTCCCCGACCAATGTAGAAGGCATTGCGTGGCTTACTAAGATAATGAGAGGCAATTTCTGCCATCTTTTCCTTCTCATCGACCAATGCTTGCATCCCGTTAGCAACAATGGCTAATTGTTCTTTCAATGCAAAGTCATTGGCCGCCTCCTTGCCCATCTTCATGCCAAGGGCCTTAGCCAAAATGGCTTGAACGGCAATCTGAGCAGTGTAAGCCTTGGTTGAAGCCACGGCAATTTCAGGTCCCGCATAGATTAACATGCTAAAAGTTGCTTCACGACTCAAAGTTGATTTGTCAACGTTAGTAATCGTCAAACTTGGCCAATTGTGCTGGTTAACATGAACCAGTACCTCACGGCTGTCGGCCGTTTCACCACTCTGGGAAAGGAAGATGAAGAACGGCTTATCAGACAGCAGAGGGTGTTCATAGGCAAATTCGGATGAAATGTGAACCGAAGTATGAATTCCCGTTAGTTTTTCGAATACCCGTTGTGCCACTAACCCAGAATGGTAACTAGTACCGGCACCAATGATATAAAGGTGATCTGATTCGGCCATCTGCTTCAGCAAGTCTTCATCCACTTTTGGCATACCGTTATCCGGCATGTATTCGGAAACAAGCCGCCGCATCACTGCTGGCTGTTCATCAATTTCCTTTAACATGTAGAATGGGTAGGTACCCTTATCGGCAGCCGACGGGTCCATATCAACCGTAAACGGTTGACGCTTCTTCTCTTCACCATCAAAACTGGTAATGTCGACGTGGTCAGGCTTGACAATGACAAGTTCATGGTCTTCCAGTTCCATAAAACGGTTAGTTTCCTTAATCATTGACATCGCATCGGAACCAGCCATGTTGTAATTATCGCCCAGGCCAATTAATAGCGGACTCTTATTCTTAGCCACAAAAAGAGTATCCGGTTGTTCGCGATCCATCAGCACGAATGCATATGATGAGTCGCCACTGATGAGGCGCAGCACCTTCAGCATGGCACTCTTCGTATCCATATGGTTGTTAACGACGAAACGGTCTACCAGTTGGACTACCACTTCGGTGTCCGTCTGACTCTTGAAATCAACCTCTGACAGGTATTCGTCCTTCAGCTGTTGATAATTTTCAATCACACCGTTGTGCACCAGGTAGAAACGGTTATCGCTAGAAAATTGTGGGTGCGCGTTAGCTTCGCTTGGTTCACCGTGAGTAGCCCAACGAGTATGACCAATCCCGGCCGTCCCGTGAACATTCCCCTGTTCTTTAATCGCCTTTACCAGGTTGTTAATTCGACCGGTCCGCTTAACCAGGAAGTCATGCCCCTCCTGGTCATTAACGTAAATGCCGGCTGAATCGTAACCACGGTATTCCAAGCTCTTCAAGCCGTTAATCAGAATTTCAACGCTTCGTTTATTTCCAGTGACACCAACAATTCCGCACATAATGTTCACCCTTTACGTATAGCTTAATAAATTGGTATAGATAATTATTGTCTGTTTTTGAATCACAAACCAGCTAACATAATACAAAAACGCATTTGCCAATGTCAACCAATTAGACGGCCCGGCAAACGCGCTAATGATATTCCTTATTCTGCTCCAACTTCGGCCTTGGCCACCTCGGCAATTTCCATTACAATATCGTGACATTGCTCCTTGGTTGGTGATTCTGCCATGATCCGGATTAACGGTTCAGTACCACTAGCCCGCACCAGGACACGCCCATCACCACGGAGTCGGTGTTCAACCTTCTCAATTGCCTGCTGCAAGGCAGCGTTCTTCATGGCAGCCTTTTTGTCATTGACCTTCACATTGACCAGCTCCTGCGGGTAATCCTGAACCGGAGCAGCCAATTCAGCTAATGATTTGCCAGAAGAAGCAACTACCGACATCAATTGCAAAGCGGTCAGCATACCGTCACCAGTGGTGTTGTAGTCAAGGAAAACCACGTGGCCTGATTGTTCACCACCAAGGTTGAAACCATCCTTGATCATTTCTTCAACTACGTAACGGTCACCAACCTTGGTCCGGACGCCTTTCATCTCGTTAGCTTCCATCGCCTTGTACATTCCCATATTGGACATGACCGTGGTGACAATAGTGTCCTTTTTCAGCTTACCCTTTTCGTCCATGGCAGCTCCACAAATGTACATTACCTTATCACCATTGATCAGGTTACCATCTCCATCGACGGCAATGCAGCGATCGCCGTCACCATCAAAGGCAACCCCCATATCAGCACCTTGATCAACGACTGCCTTCTGCAGCGATTCCGGATGAGTTGATCCACAATTGAGGTTAGTATTCAGCCCGTTCGGAGTGTCGTTAATGGTAGTAAAGTTAACGTTCAAATCCGCAAACAGGTTAGAAACAAACGGACTAGTTGCACCGTTAGCAGCATCAACCACAATCTTTAGGTCACTCAGATCAGTTGACACAGTCTGTTCCAGGAACGAAACGTACTTTAAGCCGCCTTCCCGGTAATCTTCCACCGAGCCTAGTCCTTCAGCAGACGGACGGGGCAGC
Organism: Candidatus Limosilactobacillus merdipullorum; assembly: GCA_019113965.1. Lineage (GTDB taxonomy): Bacteria > Bacillota > Bacilli > Lactobacillales > Lactobacillaceae > Limosilactobacillus > Limosilactobacillus merdipullorum. The sequence goes on along the minus strand of DXGK01000098.1, from coordinate 2,808 downwards.
CGGTCGGTTGGTGCATCCAGTAGTGTTTCAATTTCGGCTTCCATCTCGTCAGAAAGCTTAAAGCCATCGGATCCAAAGAATTTGATCCCGTTGTACTTAATTGGGTTGTGGGAGGCGGTAATCATTACCCCCGCGTCAGCTTCCTGGGCACGTACCAAGTAGGCCACCCCGGGTGTTGTCACTACCCCAAGACGCAACACTTCAATACCAACTGACAGTAGCCCTGCAACCAAGGCATTTTCCAGCATTTGTCCAGAAATGCGAGTATCACGAGATACCAGCACCTGCGGTTGTTTACGATCAGAGTGCTGAGTGAGCACATATCCACCAGTGCGGCCAAGCTTAAAAGCCAGCTCTGGGCTCAGATCTTCGTTCGCCACACCGCGAACACCATCGGTACCAAAGTATTTTAATTCCATAATGTTATCCTCATTTCTTAGTTAGTTTTGACTAGTTAGACGAGCTGGCACTGCTGCTTTCTGTGCTACTACTCTCGTCGTTGTTTTGATTATCTTTTGATGACGAACTGCTAGAGTTGCCCGCTGATGATTCCTTACTGCTGCTATTAGTTTCCCCGTTGGAACTGATCGGCACGGTGACGCTAACGCTATTTGGACTGATAATGACATTCAAAATTCGGCCATGCTTATCAAGGGCCTGAAGCGTAACCTGACGATGCAAGTCACTAGTGGCATTTTTCGGTACGTTCACCACGGCAACTACTTTAGCAACCCGATGAACCTCGTCACGAGCACCACTAACCTGGACATTAGTCATCGAGCTTCGTGGCGTCCCCACTTCATAGCCATCGCCAACGGTCCGCGAGCTTAGGCGAACATCAACCGGCACCGTCGTCGTTGCACGAGGTTGAATATTAACCTTAATCGTCTCCGGTGTCAATTCTGCCCGTAATTCGGAATTTAGTCCCGAGGTCCGCAATTTAACCGTATGGTGACCAACCCCCAGACTGGATAAGTCCGCATAGACACGGAAGTTTTGGGTATTGGAAGTAGTAGTGACCAGTGCTGATGGTCCACTAACCCGCACCCGGACATACTGCGGGTAGCCAGTAATGACATAACGCTGATTATTAACCTTTAACTGCAGTGGCATCTTAAGTGTTGCCGACCGGTTTGACATCAGTGCACTATTATTACCAGTCCGCGTGTTCTGCCTCAGGAAGCCATCCTTACTACCATTAACGTAAACAAATAGAAAGATAGCAAGCAACAGTGATGAAATCCGTAACACCCAGATGTTGCTGAAGAAAGAATCGTTGTTGCGATTACTTTTCATCGCTGTCACCCCCTCTGCCGAAGAGCCGTCCCAGTGCACCGACAACCCAGCTGCGAGGTGTTTCTTCAGTGCGAGTATACAGCTGTGATCTCATAAATTTAATGTAATCCTTTTGCGACATATTCCGCATCAATTCATTATCTTTCGTCAAGGACACTTCCCCGGTTTCTTCCGAGATCACAATGGTTAAAGCATCGGTAACTTCACTAATGCCAACCGCCGCGCGATGCCGGGTCCCCAGTTCCTTGGGAATTAACTTACTATCCGACAATGGTAAGTAGGCGGCAGCGACAGCAATTCGGTCATCCTTGATAATGACGGCACCGTCGTGCAACGGCGTGTTCGGAATGAAGGTATTAATCAGCAGTGCGCCGGTAACTTTTGCATCTAACGGGATCCCCGTTTCAATGTATTCCTCAAGCCCTGTATCCATCTGAATACTGATAAGGGCACCAATTCGCCTTTTCGACATATATTGGATGGCCTGGTCGAGTTGTTGAATCAGGTTCTCTGCCTCGGCGTTACCACTATGTTTATGAGAAAAGACGTTCCCACGTCCCAACCGCTCCAGCCCACGCCGAATTTCTGGCTGGAAAATAACTACGATTGCGATGACACCCCAGTTAATAATCTGATCCATCAGCCACGAAACAGTACTGAGGCCCACATACCAGCTAATCAGCTTAATTACCAGGATGATAATAATTCCCCGGAACAGCTGGACAGCCTTGGTCCCCCGTACTAGAAGGAGCATTTCGTAGATCAGTAGCCAAATAAATAGGATGTCAACCAAGCTGACGAGCGAATGCCATGTCAGCAATGACGAAAAAATCTGCATTGCAATGCCTCCAGTTGATATCAATTTCATATTATATCATTATCCCTCAACCCTGGCTGAAAACATTAAGACCGATTATGGCCAATCTCTGGTAGTATGGACAGGATGGAGGAAAATATGAAAGAGATAAGTACACAATGGCAAATTCGTTTCTTTTTAATTGCTTGGATTATCATTCTCAAGTTCGTCATGAAGGCGCCTTATAACTTCATGAGTTTTAACGTCTTTTTAGCCTACGTTCCCATTGAACTGGGTTTTCAATTGCGTCGCTTTGCTGACCGTCGCTCACTAGCGTTTTGGGGACTTTTAATCCTCTGGATCGTTTTTTATCCTAACGCTCCCTATGTCATCACTGACCTCTTTCACTTAGCGTGGCTGCATCCCCACACCAGTATTTCAGGCATCTTGCGTAGTGATCCCCACATGTGGTTCATCTTCTCACTGATGATCATTAGTGCATTTGCCTGTGCACTCTTTGGCGCAATTTCACTATTGCAAACCAGCAGGTTATTAACCATGATGACCACCCCGTACCATCTGCAGTGGCGTCTGGTCTGGATCACCCTTTGTTCGTTTATTTCAAGTGTTGGCATCTACATTGGGCGTTTTTTACGGCTCCATTCCCTCTACATTCTAATGACCCCTAGTTGGTTTATTAAACAATTGCTGGCCAT
>DXGK01000097.1 GCA_019113965.1 Candidatus Limosilactobacillus merdipullorum | reverse complement strand
AGTCGGCACCCTCAGAATCAAAGTTCAACCATTGTGGTAAGTAACCACAGTTAATGAGGTAGTTGGAGAGCCGGGAATAATTGATCTGCTCGATCAGTTTCTTGTATTTCTTGTTAGTGTTAAATTCTGTTGACGGTAATGGTGTAATTTTTTCCATTTGAATTCTCCTTAATTAATCATGGATTAGGAAACGTTTGTATAAGACATAAGTATAGTAGGCTAAGATGACGAGCAATACCTTGAAAATGATCGTCACATGGAAAAAGGTATCGATGAAGAAGGTTAACAGGAAGGCGGCACTGATAACCTGGAGGGGACATAATCCGGGGAAAAGTTCCCGAAAGTTAGCAAAACTAACCTTAATGTCGTGTTGGTGAATTAAAATCCCCAAGTCTACGATTGCTAGGACGACTAAAGAAACGATGGCCAGGATAATGCCGTAGTGAATGCCACCCATCACGGCGTCTAGTAACGAGACGTTACCTTTGTAAATAATTGAATGGAAAATGTTGCCAAGTAAGCCGCTTAAAAGGCCAAAGATTGCCGGAACGACGACAATTATTACCAGCAGCAACATTAGCAAACCTAAAAGATTGCCCAAGAAACCACCACTAGCGGGCGGGTTAGCGGCAGCGGTGTGCTGCTGGTTACGCTGCTACATTTTTTGCTGCCGTCGTCTTTGTTCCTGCTGGTACTGCTGCTCTTGTTGCTGGCGGTATTGCCGGCGTTCTTCATCACGTCGGTCTTTTTCTTCGTCGTGGTCGTGCCATGCCACCCCGGCGGCAATACCCTGGTTGGCCCAGTCTTCAATCCGTTCCCAGGAAGTAGGCTTAGTCTTTGGCCAGCCGTTGGCGATTTTACCTTGGCGTTCTGCTTCCCTCAGGATCAGTTCTTTAATTTCCGGAGTCTCGGTGCTGGGAACACTATTGTTGTGTGTCGTCATGTAGTCATAAGTTCGCTGACGAACCGCTTCGAATAGCGGAGCATAAGGGGTATGTTTGTTTGATTTTCTTTGTTGGGTTCGTTTCGTCATTTTCATCGCTCCTTTTTACCTGACCCATTCTAAATTAAAACGACGCCCAAGAAAATCTGAGTGTTTCCTTGAACGTCGTTATATTGCATTAATGGTGACTTTTTATCATTACTAGGCAACGGAGCAACATTATTTGGCTGCTTGCTTTTTGCGAATGGCGGCGTTAATCCGGTTAATGGCGCGGCGTTGTTCCAGGATGCAGATCAACCAAATAATGACGTAAATGATGACAAAGAGGAACAGGTTCAACCAGTTGAGTCCCCAATGGTTAATGGTGACCATCGTCCAGAAGAGGAAGAAAGTGCCGACGAGGTGGATTAGCAGTGACACGGATAGTGACAAGTCAGTGCGCATGACCAGTGGCAGGAGGCCGATTAGTCCCGAAATGATGAGGACCGAGCTAGTCCCAACAACGGTGGGCGCTTCATCGTGATAAAGGAAGGTCAAGATACACAGGTAGGTGATGGCGCCGAACCCTGCCCCGGTAAAGAAATATTTGAGGAAGATGCTTAGTTTGTTCATAGTCCCAGCTCCTTTTCCAGTAGTGGCAAATAGCGGCGCAATACATCGGTCTTCAGCCGTCCTTGAAGAATGGCGACCATGTTACCGGCAAAGCCGTCCTCAATTGATTGGAGATAGTTGATGTTGATGACGGCATGGCGGGAAACCTGGACGAAGTCATTATTCAAGCTGGCCAGGACCTTGTAGAGCCGACCGGTAGTTTCTACCGTGTCGGTAGTGGTATAAAATGTCAAGCGGGTAGCGTGGACTTCGATTTTGATGAGGTCGTCATACTTAATCGTCACGATTCGGTCGGCGGTTTTAATCGGCAGGAGGTGGCGTTTTTCCTGACCAAATTGTTGCAGGTAATTAATTAGCTGGCGGACGGTCGGGGTCTTAGTTTTGGCCGATATTTCAATGTTGAGCTCATCGTCATTTAGCGACGAGTCACTAAAAAATTTGATTTTCAACTTTAATCATTTCGCTTTCTGCCAACTACTGCGGAGAGGAGAACAATGATCAGCGCTAGGGCCAGAATCACCGCCAACAGGAGGACGGCGTTATCCAGCTGGGTCAGCTGGTAATGGTGAATTTGCAAGCGGGCGCCGAGAAAGGAGAGCAGGTGGGCCTTTTGACCCGCTGGTAACTGCCCGTGCAACAATAGTCTTCGCAGTGAAGTGGCTTCGTAACTACTTGGGAACAATTTTACCAAAGTTTTGGCATGCGCTGTCAAGTTGCCATAGGGCAGGTAGGTGGCCACGGCAAAACCAGCGGCTGCCCCAATGATCGCTGTTGTCCGACTAAAGGTGGTAGCAGAGTGGATGAACAGGACTACCACCATATTGAGGAGGGTTGCCGCAACTGCTCCCAGGGCGGTCCAGCCGAGAAGGGGGAGTGCAATATCACCGGGAAAGGTGATTCCGTCAACGACCGCAAAGTAGGTTGCCATGATCAAGAATACCACTAGTTGCATCATCCAGCTGACCAGGCTGCCAGTGAAGGCGTAGGCTAGGTATTGCTGGTAGGTAGGAATGCCCGTCAATTTCAGATCGTCGGCTATGCGGGACTCCCGATCCTTGACGAGCTGGCCCAGTGCCTGAAAGGAGATGGTGATTCCGGCCACGGCGACGATCCCGGCGATCACCAATAAGTCGAGAATTTTGGTAATGTGCGGGACGGCCGACCAGGTGTCCTGCAGGCTCTTCTGCAAAAAGGTCACGTAAATGACAAACGAAATCAGGGCTCCCAAACAAGACATGACGACCCCGGGGAAGTTGGCAAAATATATTTTGATGTTACGGCGTAGTAAAGCAATCATGATTGCTCCTCCTTTTCAGTAATGGCAATGAAGGCCTCGTCGATAGAGCCGGGACGGTACTCAAAGTGGTCAATGACATCGCGATAGCGGCTTAAAAATGCCAGGTCTTCCTGGTCAGAAAGGGAAGTGATTTCAACCCGGTTTGCCGAGAGGCGGGTTAACTGACCCTCTGTAGTGAAGTGCGTGCTGGCCGAACTGGTGACGATGAGTCTGGTTGGCGCGTACTGGGCTTTAATTTCAGCGGCGGACCCGCTGGCCAGGATTTGGCCATTTTCCAGGATATACATCTGGTCGGCATTGGCAGCTTCTTCCACGTAGTGGGTAGTTAAAAAGATTGTCAGCCCCTGTTCCTTTTGGAGTTTTTGTAAAAGCTGCCAAATAGCCAGCCGAGTCTGCAGGTCGAGACCAGTGGTTGGTTCGTCTAAAAACAAAAGGTCGGGCTGGTTGATTAGTGCACGGGCAATGTCGACCCGCCGTTTTTGGCCCTCGGAGAGGGTCCCGTATTTTTGGTGAAGAAAGCCCTTGATCCCGATTAAACTGATCAGCTCTGTTAACCAGGCTGTCGAGAAATGGCGATACATCTTCGCCCGCAGTTGGAGGTTATCCTGGACCGTCAGTTGGTTATCCAGGACGCTGTTTTGAAAGACTACGCCGATTTTTAACACGTTGGCGACGGTGACGACGCCGGCGCTTGGCGCTAAGAGTCCCGTGAGGATGTTAATCGTCGTCGATTTGCCAGCGCCATTGGTCCCCAGGTAGGCCACCAGTTGACCGCGGTTGATTTGCAGGTTGACCTTATTGAGGGCGAGTTTCTTCCCGTACTTTTTTACGAGGTTGGTGGTTTCAATTAACATAAAAAAGATCCTTTCCCAAAGCTGTCCACTAGTGTACAGACATGGAAAGGATTTGTGATTGTATTGGCAATTAGTGGTTAGTAACCGGCGATGAACGGTTGAAAATCATCCACGAAAGAGGGGGAACTGCGCCCAGCTCTTCGGCATGCCGTTTACTTTATCCGCCAGTTCCGGTGAAAGTGCGGCGATGCGTCCGATCATGGACGTTGCTGCGCAGATTCTCCGTGACTACCCGGATGTGCGCGTTAACTTAGTGAGCGGCTCGCCTTTCGTCCCCTGACTCCAGTTGTGAGTGACGAGAATACCCTTATCTGGGCTAAGGATCGGCAATTACCGCACGTTGGTCAACTGTTTTTGAAGTTATTGCAGACCCAGCTGAAGTTAAAAAAGCATAATCAGGATCCACAAGGTCAATAGAAAAACCACTGGCGGGTGACCAGTGGCTGAAACTAACATTTTTTCAAAGTGAGCAATTTGTTTACGACAATAAATAACTTACTACAACAAA
>DXGK01000096.1 GCA_019113965.1 Candidatus Limosilactobacillus merdipullorum | reverse complement strand
TTATGATTGTCATCACCATTATTGCCGATGGTAAGATTAATGCCGCTGGCTGGATTGCCTTGGTTGCTGGGCTGGTCCTTGGGATCCTGTACGGGGTCGTGAAGGCCCGCAAGGTCAAGATGACCGACGTTCCCCAGCTGGTTTCGCTTTTTAATGCCGTTGGTGGTGGTGCCGCGGCAACGATCGGGATTTTTGACTACCTGCAAGTTGCTAACGGAACGCACCTGGCGTTGATTTTATCCATCCCGGTTGTCCTAGATGTCATAATCGGTGGGACAACTTTCTCCGGTTCGCTGATTGCCACCGGGAAGCTGGCCGGGCACGTCTCTGGTAAGCCGATTATTTTCCCAGGTAGTCGGCTCTGCAACGCCCTCTCCATCATTGCCATGGTTGTCGGTGCAGTTTGGATGATTGGTTTACCACAAAATTACTGGGCACTGGTTCTTGAATTAGTCGCCGCCCTGGTCTTCGGTCTCTTAATGACCTTGCCAATTGGTGGTGCCGATATGCCAGTTGTTGTTTCCCTGCTGAACGCCTTCACCGGACTAGCAGTTGCCTTTGCCGGGTTCGTCATTGATCACCAGGTCCTGATTATTGCCGGGGCCTTAGTTGGGGCCGCTGGGACGATCCTGACTTTGCAAATGGCGGAAGCGATGAACCGGTCCGTTGCTAACATCCTCGCCGGTGGTTTCGGTGGCGGTGCCAGCGATGCCGGGGCTGCCGATGACGTTCCGGTCAACGTTAAGGAAACCTCTGCCGATGACATTGGCCTCCAGCTTGCTTATGCCCACAACGTCATGATTGTTCCTGGGTATGGGTTAGCTGCCGCTCAGGCACAACACGAGGTTGCTGAACTGGCTAAATTGCTGACCGACCACGGGATTAACGTTAACTACGCCATCCACCCGGTTGCCGGACGGATGCCAGGGCACATGAATGTCCTGCTGGCGGACGTTAACGTCCCGTATGAAGAGATGAAGCAGATGGATGAGGCCAACTCGATGTTTGAAAACACCGATGTTTCCCTGGTTATCGGGGCGAACGACGTTACGAACCCGATGGCCCGGAAGTCCGGCAATGCTATTTCCGGGATGCCGATTCTGGACGTGGATAAGTCCAAGTCAGTTGTCATTATCAAGCGGTCGATGCACCCTGGCTATGCTGGGATTGCTAACCCACTGTTCAGTGATGACCAGGCCCGGATGTTCTTCGCGGATGCCAAGAAGGGGCTGAAAGATATTATCGCTGCCGCAAAGCAGTACCTGGATGAATAGTAGATAGACGGAGTGAAGAGGCTGGCTGACCGGCCTCTTTGCTATTTTAAAGCTAGTAATGCCGCAAAGCAGTGGCTGGCTGCGCGGCGACAGGAGTGGAGTTCGGGCTGGTCCACTCCTTTTTGTTAGACTTTTGATTATCAATTGATAGCAAAAAGGTGCTATCTAAAATATGATTCAAATCAAGAACCCTCCATAATCAGTTCACTAAGGAGAAACGATTATAGGCGGATAACGCAATTGGCAAAAGCAGATAATGAAAATAGTAGACAGAACTTTGGAATGTGGCTAAAAAGCCACGCTAAACTTGGCATTATTAGCGGGCTGGTCGTCCTTTTTGCCATCCTGCTAGCGGTGTGGGTTGCTCATCCACGTGTCAGCGGGACCTATTACGGTTACATTGATGGTAAGAAAAATGTCAAAATCGTGATTGAAAAAGATGGTAAGAACAAGAAATTAGGTTACCTTCAGTATGTTTCTACAACTGATACTGGCCGGGCGATCAAGCGGTTGACAAAGGCGCTTGATAGGAACAATCAAGTCATCAGTGAGCTTGCTGATAAGGACAGTACGGCTTTGGAAGCGAAGAACTTAATGAATAGTAAACTGTATAAGGATTACTTGACTGAGGCGAAAATCCCAATGCAAGCGGTAAAGCATAAGGGGAAATGGTATCTTCAGTACCAATCCGCCCTCTTCAAGGAGGCGGGTTACTCGCAAAGTGACATTAAGGACTTTACTAAGGATCTTTACGGAAATGGCACTTACAGTAAAGAAAACGAACTGGCCCCCGGTTGGAGAAAAATGACCGTCGGAACGGGCGAAAAGTACTTCCTCTTTTACCGGGGGAGTAAGGAGCCGAATAAACCGCAGGACTGGGCAGCCTCAATGACATTGGAAAGCTCTTGGATACTATGGACGACGTGGACAATTCGGATAATCCGTTTGATGAAGGGACGGCCACTGATGACAGCAGCACTGACTCGGCTGATTTGGGGCTGGATGACGTTAGCTTTGTTCCTTCACTTGCTCAGCAGCGCTTAGTCTTTGAATAGTAAATGATAAAAAGAGAGTGAGAAAAAACACCCCAAATCGGCTAGCAAGCTGATTTGGGGTGTTTGTCTTCGAACCTCCGCAAGGATGGCTACGCCGCGTAGCAAGCCTATTTGGGGTTAGTTAAACGCTGATTTATCAGCGTTTGAACTGCCAGCCAGCTACTGCGCTGAGGCATTACTAACTTTAAAATATTAAAGAGGTTGAGTTAATTCCCACTCTCTTCTTATGACCCGAAATGTCAATTTAAATTAGAAAAATATTGAAAGCTGTTCATCTGTGACGTGACTTTGGAATACTTCAAGTGGTGTGCGGTAGTGAAGTGACTTCCGTGGAATAGTATTTCGTTTGTGCATCAGCTGGGTGATTAGTTCATCTGGTAAATTACTGAAGTCTAATCGTTTACTGAGACCGTCACGACGTAAGATGCCATTATTGTTTTCATTCAGGCCGCGTTGATTGGGCGCTCCAACCTCCGCAAAAT
>DXGK01000095.1 GCA_019113965.1 Candidatus Limosilactobacillus merdipullorum | reverse complement strand
ACGGTCAATACTACCGACGAACCATATACTAGTTATTACATGGTTGACATGATGGGGACCCGCAACATTGTCAACCTGCAGCTTTACCTGGGCTTTAAGATGGGAAACAGCGTCAACATGTACCTGCGGCAAGTGGTTTCCGATCTGATGTCACAAGGGGTCATTGACAAGCAACCACAGGAATACACGACCGATCCTGGTCGGGTGGTCGGCGATTTCCGCTTCGTTATTATCCGTGAACTGCTAGACAAGAACACGGCGATTACTGGCTGGCGGCGCGGCTTGATTCAAATTCGAATTTGGTTGCAAAACCATACCGTGACGCCGGTTCAGTTCTATGGCTTGGAATTCAGCGATACGGTTGTTGAAACCGTGCCACTCTTTCTCAAGCGACGGATGGCTAAGAAGCTACGGCAGAATGTGATTGCCAACAAGCAGGGACATGACTGATTGACAATCAGTCAAAAACCACCTATCTTAAAATTGAGACAATTGATGGAAAGGGGTTTCACTATGTTAAAAGCAATTGCACAACGTCGTTCGGTTCGGAAGTTCTTAGCTGAACCGGTTGACCCACACGAGGTTGATGAATTAGCAGCCGCTTTTCAAGCCGCACCGTGCGGAATGCACAAAACGGAAGTGCTCCGTGGGGTGATCGTCACCGACCAACAGCTACGCCAGGAAATCGAGCAGGTCAGCAACAATGCTTGCTATGGTGCGCCACTGCTCTTCATCCTGGCGGTGCAAAAGGATAGTCCGTTTGGTGAACGTGACGCTTCGGTCGCTGCCGAAAACGTGATGGTCCAAGCTGCCGGCTTGAGCTTAGGATCGGTTTATGTCATGAGTGGTGCCATGGCATTGAATAAGCACCCCGAACTGCTTAAAAAGCTGGGATTACCGACTGACTTCCAGGCGGCCGTGATTGTTCCGGTCGGCAAGCCGGCGGAAGCACCGGCGGCCGAAGATCGGATCCAGCGCTACCAGTTGATTCGCAAGTAGTTAAATCTAACAAGAAACTAAAAACCGTTCCGTGATTTGCGGAACGGCTTTTGTTTACTACCGGCGGTGTCGCCAGTGTTCAACAATTGAACTGATGATCAGGAGGATGATGACCAGCAACGAGACCAGGTAACCGCTCATCCCAATGCGGTTAGCAAAGGAATGTGCGGAACTGCCCTCAACTAAGATGGACGAACCGAGGATAATGGCCGCTAAAATGATCACTACCAGTAAGCGATTAACAATTTTCTCCAGGTATTTAAGGACTTTGCGCTCGTGTTTGTAGCGTAGGTTTACTTGGACTTGCCCTTTGGTAATCGTGTCCAGCAAGTGGTCAACTTGCATCGTCAGCTTACTGCTGGTCTTCAGCCCGTTAAGGATGGTCAGCAATTGTGCATCGACGACGTTATGGAAGTCGAGCTTGTTCAGGAAATATTTCTTGGCAAACGGCCGGGCCACAACCATCATTGACAGTTGCGGATCCAGCTTGGCCACGGTGTTTTCCAGCATCCCGAAAGCCTTAACCAGCAGGATGACCTCAGACTTGACCTGGAGGTTATTGTTTTCACAGAGACCAATGATCTGGAAAAGCAGGGAGGCAAAGTCGATCTCGCCAAGGCCTTCATTGAGGTACGGTGCAATAAAGGCCCCCAGTTGGCGGTAAAACTGCGGCTCGTCCACCGGGCCTACACGGTTGCAGACTGCCAGGATGGCTGAGCCAATGGCTTGCTCATCCTTGACGTTGAGTGCCAACACGATTCGGGCAATCCCGTCTGCCAAGTTGGGAGTGAGACGGCCCATCATCCCAAAGTCTAGGTAGACCAGGCGGTAGGGCGGTAGGTCCTTCGTTGTTTGCGCAGTGACCTGGGTCCCCATCACTTCTTTGGACCATTGGCGGGTTACCTGCTATTCCGTCGACTGTTCAGCTGGTAAGCGATAAAAAAGCAGGTTGCCGGGGTGCGGGTCGGCGTGAAAATAGTGGTCGGTAAAGACCTGCTTGATAAAGTTGCGTACCAATTCCTGGGCAAGGTAGTGGCGTTCGGCTTGCTGTTGGCGACGGGTTGCTTTAGGTAGTTCTTGATACTGGTTCCGGGCATGGCCTGGTTGACTAGCAAGCCCTGTGCAGAGTATTCCCGGTACACTTTTGGCACCTGGATGATACCGTCGTTGTCGTTGAGCCGGTAAAATTCGGTCCCGTTCTTGATCTCGATTTCCGTATCAATCTCGTTCAGCAGGGAAGCACGCAATTCCTGGTAGGAATGGGCAATGTTAATGGCGGATTTTCCAGTTGACATGACGTTGAGAAAGTGGATTGCCCGGTCGAAGAGTGAGAGGTCAGTGCGAACCACTTCCTGGACGTTTTGGTGTTGGACCTTGACTACTACTTGATCGCCATTATGCAGGCGGGCATGGTAGGTCTGCCCAATTGATGCCGAGGCAAATGGTTGGTCGTCAAAGGAAGCAAAGACTTCTTTCATGGGGCATCCCAGTGCGGTTTCGATCGATTTTTTAACCGGGGCGAAGTCTTCGGGCGGAATATCATCCTGGGTTTTTTTGCAATTCCTTAATGTATGCCGGTGAAACGAGGTCCGGTCGGGTAGACAGGAGCTGGCCGGCTTTGATAAAGGTTGGTCCTAACTTTTCCAGTGCCTCCCGCACCGCCGCCGGGTTGGTCTGGTGGTAGAAATTGGTAATTAACTTGTACTGGCGAATGATCGAGATGATCTCGCGCAGCCGTTGTTGTGAACTGGTTGCCGTCATGTTATGCCTCCCGCAATTGTTCTTGTTCTCAGTTTAGCATTTGTGGCACTACGAAAAAAGCTGGCCACACATGTGACCAGCGATAATTGCTATTCTTCCTCTTCCTTGAGGTTCATTTCATAGGCGTTGCGGAGGTCGGTCGGGCGTGGACCGGTGTAAACAGTGCCTCGTTCGACAAAACCAAAGGCTGACAGGATCTTTTGCATTGCCATGTTTTTCTCGTGCGTTGAAATCCGGAAGTTGCGGACCCCTTCGCGGTAGGCGATACTGATGAGGTCTGAGAAGAGGTAGGTTGCCAGTCGCATCCCGCGGAACTTGTTGGAAATGGCCACCCGGTGGATGGTGGCAAAGGCGTGGCCTGGACGGGCCCACATCCCCGAAACGATGTGGGTGTAGTAGGTATCACCGTCGAGCATCAGGGTAGCGCAACCGGCGATATCGTTACCGTACATCAAAAGGTAGCAGTTTTCGGAATCGATATCCTGCTGCATGGTTAAGCGGGAAGGGTAGCCGTCTTGCCACTGCGGTACGCCATTTTGGTGAAGCGCCTTGCGCCCATCCTCGATTAATTCCATGACTGCATCCAGGTCGTCCATAGTAGCTTGCTGAACGTAAATTGCTTTGCTTGGCTTCATATTAAAAACTCCTTACTTATTTTGGTATACGACCACGTTAATGGTATTGTTGTCCGGGTCGGCAATCTTGATTTCTTCCATTGCACCCTCGGCCCCGTTGGCCTGGTGCGGCTGTTCTTTGACATCCACTTCGTAACTGATAAAGTGGTGCACGATATCGTGCATGCTGTCACGAGCAACCATGCTAAAGGCGGCCTTGCCAATCATTGATTGGTGGGCCTCATCAGCGGCACGTAGGCGGATTAACTGGTGACCGCAACGAACGGTCACCAGGTCAGCCGCACTTTGGTCGTCGATAATCGGCATGTCAAATAATTCGTGGTAGAAGAGCCGCGACTTCTCTAAGTCGCGGACGAAAATAGTAATGTCATCGAGACGGCGCATTCGCATGATGAGTAACTCCTTTTATGCTTGTTGTGTATTCTTTTTTTTCCGGTTGACGATAATCTTGTAGCAGCAAACAACTGCCAAAATCAAGACGACGGTCACGACGATTCGCTTAATGCTGCCCCTGAAGATGGCATCACCCCCGAAAGCGTAGAGAAAAGATGTTGGTAACATTCCGAGTACCACCAGTGGCAAGAATTGCTTAAAGTTCAGCTTTTCCTTGGCACAGGCGTAATTGACGATGATG
>DXGK01000094.1 GCA_019113965.1 Candidatus Limosilactobacillus merdipullorum | reverse complement strand
TTACTCAAAAAACCTGCCATCATAAAGCCTCCTTAATGAAGAGGAGCGTGACCGAGGCACCAAATGTCCTCAATGTCACGCCCCCACAAGCAACTTTGTTTGATCAAAAATACTGGTTAGTTCTTCTGGTTGCGGTGCTTAAAGAACGGTGGAGTTGAGAGATTATCATCGTTGTCACCATCGTCGACACTGCTTGAATCACCGTTAAAGACGTTGAATTCAGGCTTTTCAACGTGCTTAAATTCAGTATCGTCTTCCCCATGGTCATCGGCCGTTGGGTCAGTCCAGCCGGCAAACGGGTCAACATGTTCTTCCCGCTTTGCTTCGCTGTCGTTGTCATTCTGAGCCTCATTAGCGGTTGTTTCAGCAGCCGGTGCTGATTGTTCGACGTGCTTTTGTTTCTTGCCATCGATCCCAGTAGCAATAACCGTAACCTTGACTTCATCACCCATGTCTTCACTGATCGTCGTCCCAAAGGTGATGTCAACATCGGAACTAGCAGCTTTCTGGATAACCATTGAAGCTTCTTGGCCTTCGTACAGTCCAAGGTTCTTGCCACCAGTAATGTTCATCAGCACGTGCTGTGCACCATCAATGGAAACTTCAAGCAGAGGTGAGGAAATAGCCTTCTTGGTAGCTTCGGCAGCACGGTTTTCGCCACTTGCTGAACCAATCCCCATCAGGGCGCTGCCCTGGTTTTCCATCGTATGACGAATGTCAGCGAAGTCGGAATTAATGTAACCAGGGTTAGTAATCAAGTCGGAGATCCCTTCAACACCCTGCCGCAAAACGTTGTCGACTTCCTTAAAGGCATCCATCATCGATGTCTTCTTGTCAATCGTCTCTAACAGGCGGTTGTTATCAACAACAATCAGGGTGTCGACGTTCTTCTTCAGCTTATTCAAACCTTCCTTGGCCAGCCGTTCACGACGACGCCCTTCAAAGGAGAATGGCCGGGTAACAACCCCCACGGTCAGTGCACCGGAATCCTTGGCAATCTTTGCTACTACTGGTGCAGCACCAGTCCCGGTACCACCACCCATACCGGCAGTTACAAAGACCATGTCTGCACCGTCAAGGACCTTGGTGATTTCTGATTCACTTTCTTCAGCAGCCTTGGTCCCGACTTCGGGATTAGAACCTGCACCAAGACCCTTAGTCAGCTTAGGTCCCAGCTGAATTTTGGTTGCCGCCTTGGAACCATCCAGTGCTTGGACATCAGTGTTGGCAACGATAAAATCAACACCGGACACTTTTTCAGTAATCATCCGGTTAACGGCGTTGCCACCACCGCCACCGACACCGATGACCTTTAATTTTGCACCCTTGATTTCATCTGCTTTGTTGTTTGCTTCGTAATCCATCAAAAATTCCCTCCACGGTAATCTTAATCAAAGAAGTTGTTAAAGAACGACCGAATGCCGCTCGTCTTTTTCTTAGTCGTTGACTTTTGATCTTTGCTATCCACTGTCTGATGTTCAGACTCGGTCGCCAATCCTTGATTGCCTGGCATGGTCAAACGACGCTTGCGGTGCCGCGGCTGCGGTGTAGCCTGGCGACGCTCATCCACTGCCGGACGCTGATGTTCAATGGCACCGTCATTTTGAACAGTCTGCTTGATCAACTCTTCAACATCGCTCAGGCGGGTTTCATATAATGCCAGTGACAAGGCAGTAGCAAATCCGGGATGACGAACACCCATCAACTTTGGCCGGTAAACCTTGACCTTGCCGGAGAAGTATTCGCCAGCTAATTCAGCCACACCGGGCATGACGGCAGCTCCACCAATCAATACGACACCACCAGGCAACTTTGGTGCCCGGATAGCATCGAGCCGGTCACTGATCCGCTGAAAGATCTGGCGGACACGAGCCTCAATGACTTCTGCCAAATACTTTTCGCTATATTCGACCGGTTCGTCCTTACCGACAACAGGAACATCCAGCATCATGTTTTCATCGGCCTTGGAACTATCGGCAAAACCATGGTCCTTCTTCAATTTTTCTGCATCACGCAGCGAGGTGTTCAAAACAGTCGAGATATCCTTGGTAATGTAAAAGCCGCCTTCTGGATCGACCGATGTGTACTTTAACTGGTGGTCATGGATAATGCTTGCCGTGGTCTGACCACCACCCATATCGATAACAAGCGTCCCGAAGTCTTGTTCACCATCAGTCAGCAAGTTAAAACCGGTGGCGATTGGGCCGACTACCAAGTCTTCAATATGCAGACCGGCCTGTTCGACGGCCTTTTTGGTGTTATGAACAACCGTTGTTGGCCCGCTGTATAAGAGGGCTTGCATCTCAAGACGAGAGCCAACCATTCCACGGGGATCCTTAATCCCATCGAAGCCATCAACTGTGAATTCGCGCGGTACCAAGCCGATAATTTCACGATCGTTTGGCACATTTTGCGACAGTGTTGATTTTGCGACATCAATCACGTCCTGGTTAATAATCTCGTGCGACTGCCCCTTTTCGGCAATCGTAATCATCCCGTGGACGTCCTTCATCTGCAAGTAGTTGGCTGGTAGCCCGACGACAACGCTTTTAACAGTCACATCTGACTGTGACGCTGCCTTATTAACGGCCTGTGAAATTGCCCGAGCTGTTTGATCAATATCAACAATTACACCGCGGCTCAGTCCGCTAGACGGTTCAACACCAGTACCAACAACCTTCAGTTGCCCCTTAACGTTTTCACAAATAATAACTTTAACCGAGGTGGTTCCAATATCTAACCCAACGTAGATTTTCGAATTGTCCATCCGGAACCCTCCTAATTTAACAAAAAATTGTTCACCCACACCAATATATTAATGCGTTTGATAAACTTAATTTTAATTTTACCACAAATACCAGGCAGAAAATTGTTGAATTCTTGCAATTTATTTAACGATTATTTAGATTTATCGCCATAACTGTAAGAGTACGCGCCCACCTGTAAGTCAACCACCCCATTATCACCCATTTGTGAAGCAATCGACGGGTAGTAATTCATCTTATCAGCTAAACTGCTACGCTTAACTAAAACTGTATTACCGTCATTCATGTACAATTTGAGTCGCTGCGGATTGATCTTGGTCGGTGAATATTTAACGGCCGAAATACTTTCGCGAATCGATTCCGGTAGCTTTCCCAGTTGGCGAGCCGTCTGACGTAATTCACCAACATGGCCCTTAAAGTTTTCGTAAGTAACATCATTAGGTACTTTGCCGGTCACTGGTGCCCAACTACCGTTAGTCAGGAGGTAACGTTGTTGGCCATTGATGGTGACCAAGCCAAGAATCTTGTTTTCGGCGATCGTTACTCGCAGCTTTCGCCAGCCAACCAGGCGAATCTTGACGCTAGCAATTTGGTGATTAACATTCTTGGCATGCTGCTCAACCTTTTTCTGCTGGTCAATTAGGCCGTACATATAGCGTCCTGGGCGAACGCCCGTGGCCGCCATCACCGCTGCATTGGAAATTTCAGCATTTCCGCGAATATCAACTGTTTTCACTTCGCTAAGCGGTGAGACGATATAAAGCGCAAAAAGCAAAATTAGACTAAAGGGGAGGACGATGCTCAACAACCGGTGCCGGTTGGCAATACGTCGCATCTTGTTCAGGTGAACTGCTTCGGCGCTGATATGCTGTTGCGCATGTTGTTCAATGTGTTCCGCACTTTCGACCCCGCGGGCGGTCAGCTCGGAGAGCCGGCGAGAAAACCGTTGATTATCTTGAGTTTTCTTACTCACCGGGAACTCCTCCTTTACTAGTGCTGGTGGTCAGCAATTGCCTTCTTCAGTACGGCAATCAACTCATCGCTGGCCTGCGGATGACCAAGCCGCCGACTGGCTTCAGCCATCTCATGACGGAGCCCTGAATTATTCATCAGGCGGTCAGCTTGGACAAGCAGTGAGCGCCCATCCAGCTGATCCTCTGTGATCATTAGTGCGGCATTCTTCTTAACCAGTGCTTGTGCATTCTTGAACTGGTGGTTGGCCGTGACATACGGGCTCGGGATCATAATGGTCGGAACCCCCAGTGCGGTCACTTCGGCAATCGTCGTCGCCCCTGCTCTGGAAACCAGCACCGCAACCTTTGGCAGCTTATGCGGCATTTGATCGATGTATGGAACCACCTTCACGTTGTCGGCAACGGTGACACCTGCCAACATCTTCTTAACATTGTCGTAACGCTTCTGCCCGGTTGCAAAGACGACCTGGTAATCGCGTTTATTAAAGTCGGGAATTGCCTGCACAACACTTTTGTTAATCTTCGGTGCCCCTTGCGATCCGCCGAAAATCATCATCGTTGGCTTGTCATCCGACAGCCCCATCTCTGTCCAGGAATAATCACTATCACGGTTAGCAACCACTTGTTGAGCACGGGGATTGCCAGTGAGGGTGATGTGGTCGTGCTTAAACTGGTTTCGTGCCGCCTGAAAAGCGATGGCAATTTCATCGACATAGTGGCTCAGAAACTTATTGGTAATCCCCACCACGCTGTTCTGCTCGTGAATCACCGTTGGGATCCCCATCTTGGCAGCTGCATAAAGCACAGCCCCACTGACGTAGCCGCCAGTACCTAAAACCACATCCGGCTGGAACTGCTTGATCAGCTTTTTAGCATGGCTAACCGCCTTTAAAAATAGGTAAACGGTCTTAAAGTTGTACAGCGAAATTTTGCGCTGAAATCCCTGCATGGGCATTGTCTCCAGCTTAATCCCGGCAGCGGGGACGATCTTATTTTCCAGCCCGCGGGTAGTCCCGACGTAAAGAACTTCGGTCGACGGTTCAACTTGTTTTAAGCGCTCGATTAATGCCAGGGCCGGATAGATATGTCCGCCGGTCCCGCCACCAGAAACCATTAACTTCATTTCTACTTCTGCTCCTTTTGTCCGGTTAACTGCTCAACTGCTTCAATAAACTTATCACCCCGTACTTCAAAGTTAGGGAACTGATCCCAACTGGCATTTGCAGGTGAAAGAAGAATGACATCGCCCGGAGCACTCAATTGCCAAGCGATTGGCACGGCGGTGAGACAATTTTCTGTCCGGTTAATGACGGGAATTTGAGCCTGCTTGGCTGCGTCTGCCATCTTATCTGCACATTGGCCAAAGACGATAATAGCCTTAACGTGCTTCTTGAAGTCCGGTACCAACCGTTCGAAGGTGTAGCCGCGGTCGAGTCCCCCAGCCAGGAGAATTACCGGCTTGTTAAAGCCCCGCAGTGCCACCTGGGTAGCCTCAATGTCGGTTGACTTGGAATCATTATAAAAGAGACGCTGGTCATGCTCCATCACAAACTGCAAACGGTGTCGCACTCCCCCAAAAGTTGTGAGAACTTGGTGAATGCTATCGTTGTCGACTCCCGCCAGCTTAGCGGCCGCAATTGCCGCCAATGCATTTTCAACGTTTTGCGGACCAATTAGACGAATGTCATCCACCTTCATCACCCGCTCCTGACGCCAATAAATCCAGCCATCTTTGACGTAACTGCCTTCCTGGCTCTTGTTTTGGCGGGAAAAAGGAACCACAGTTGCAGGCGAACGACGGGCGATTTGCTGCCACTCTTCACGGTCCCAATTCATAATCAGGTAATCATCTTTGGTTTGGTTACGGGTAATATTCAGTTTGGCATTGATGTAGTTTTCACGCGTCTTGTGGTAATCCAAGTGGTTAGAGAAAATATTGGTAATCACCGCAATGTGCGGGTGAATGGTTGGTGCACCAAGCAATTGAAAGCTGGACAATTCAGCAACAATTGTTTCGTCTTGCTTGCTTTCTTCGGCAATTTTGCTAAATGGCACCCCAATGTTACCAGCATAATGAACCGGACGCTGTCCCTGCTGCGCAATCATCTTTTCAATCAGCGTCGTGGTCGTGGTTTTGCCGTTACTGCCGGTAACACCGATCAACTGGCCGCCAAAGATTTCACTGGCCACTTCGACTTCAGTGATGATTGGCGTTCCCTTTTTAACAAATTTCGCGATTAACGGCATGTCGTAAGGAATACCGGGGTTTTTAACCACCACGTCAAAGTCTTCGTCAGCCAGACTTAGCGGGTTATTACCAATAATCGTTTTGATGCCCAGTTTCTGAAGCTGCTGGGCAGCTTTTTGATCGTTTTTTTGGTCATTAGCGGTCACATCTGCGCCCAGCTTCACCAATAGTTGAGCAACGTTCATCCCACTGATACCAAAACCAACGACTAAGACTTTTTTACCCTTATACTTATCAATCTGCAGCAAATTTTATCCCTCCATCTTTACGCCAAGCAAATCACCGCAACGGTGACCGCTGAACAAATGAACGTGATCGTCCAGAAAGTAATATCAATTTTCCATTCACTCCAACCTAGCATTTCGAAGTGGTGGTGAATCGGCGTCATCTTAAAAATCCGCTTGCCGGTGGTCTTAAAAGAAAGTACCTGCAAGATCACGCTAGCGGTTTCGATAACGTAAATAATGCCGATAAAAAGTAGTGACCACTCATGGTGTAGCAACAGCGCAACCGCAGCTAGGCAAGCACCCAGGGCCAAGGAACCCATATCACCCATGAAGATTTTGGCTGGTTTATGGTTGTACTTCATAAATGCAATTAACCCGCCGATGATGGCAAAGCAAAACAGTGCAACGTCGTTCTGCCCGCTGACCAGCGCGATGATCAGGTACGCAGCAAATGAAATAATCGCACAGCCGGTCACCAAGCCATCCAAACCGTCAGTCAAATTAACTGCATTAGAAAAGCCAACCATCCAGAAGATGATAAACAATCCGTACCACCAGCCGAGTTGCATGCTGCCAAAGCCCATTTGAAAGCCTTCGTGCTGGTAGATGACCGTAAAGACACACGAAGCAATCAGTTGACAGAGTGCCTTTTGTCGCGGGGTAAACCCTTCGTTTCTGTGTTCGAAGATCTTAATGCTGTCATCAACCATCCCGATCAAGCCGAAGGCAACCAGGGTAAACAGGAGTGCCCAGGTCGTATTATCAACCAGCTTAGTGTGGTTCATTAACCCGCCGATGATACTAAATACTAGGACGGAAACCACCGTTGCAAAAATGAACAGGATTCCTCCCATCGTCGGCGTACCAGCCTTCTTAGCGTGCCATGTCGGACCATCTTCGCGAATCTGCTGTCCCTCTTTTTTCGCTCGGAAGTACCTAATCAGTGCTGGCATTCCGAAATATGTGATGAGGAATGCACACACCATTGCAAGAATTGCTAACATCTTTCTCCTCCTCTAACCAAAGAATCTTTAGCAAAGTTAAATTAACGTGGTTTGCACTTAACCGTCAATGTTTGCCCAAGGTGAACAGTACTATTTTCCTTAATGCTCTGTTCACTGACAAAACCACTGCCGTGCGCTTTCACCTTAATGCCAATCATTCTGCCCAAGCGGACCACGTCAGCCTGTGACCAATTCGTCAACGATGGCATTTTGATCGTTCCACCAGTATAAAGGATTACCCGTGAATTAACCATGACCTTTTTTCCTGCCGGCAAAGATTGCTTTTGAACTTTTGAGCCACTGCCGATCACCACTGGTTGCAACCGTTTGCTGGATAACTCATTGCGCACTTTATTGGCATTACGATGACGGTAATCGGACAACTTAACCAGGCCCTGACGAGCTGAACTACCCACTTTTTGCCGTTGAATCAAGTAAGACATCAGCGGCTTAAAAATCGAAGCTAATTCCACTTCGGCAGCCTGCGGTAACTTTTGCGGTTGTCGCATGACCAGGTAGACAACATAACGCGGCTTGTTGACTGGTGCCATCCCCACTACTGAATAAACGTAGCTGGTCGGGCCATTTTCATAACCGTGTGCCGTCCCAATCTGGGCAGTCCCGGTCTTGACGGCAACATGTTGTCCGTCAATCTTATACGCCTGGCCGGTCCCGTGCTGGTCTTCAACAACACCAACCATCATTTTACGAACTTGTTTTGCGGTGCTAGCCTTGATCGGCTTACCGACTTGCTGTGGGTGGCCCTTTTTGATTACCTTACCATTGGGCTCAGTAACCGACTTAACGAAGTAAGGCTTCATCATCTTACCGTTATTAGCCACCGCCGAGAAGGCCTGCATCATTTGCATGACATTAACTGTAATCCCCTGTCCGTATGCAGTGTTGGCCTGGGTCAATGAACCTTTGAAGGTAGTAAAACCATTACTCTCCTGGTTCATCCCCCACACGTTGACCGGTTTCAGCAAGCCAAACTTATGGATGTACGAATGCCAAATCTTACTACCCATATTTTGTTCAATATGAGCAAAACCGACGTTACTGGAACGATAAAAGGCATCACGGTAGGTGATAGCACCCCAACCAGTTTGTACCCAGTCAGTAATCTTACCACCGCCAAGTGTCCATTCTCCGGAATTATAGGTAGCATCTGGATCGAAGTGGCCTGAATCAATTGCGGCTGCTAAGGTAAGAACCTTCATCGTCGATCCCGGTTCGTAAGTATCCTGAACCATCATGTTTCGCCATACTGGTGTGCTGGAATACATATCAGGCCGTTGCGTCGCGGCGATAATTTTCCCCGTCTTGGCATCCATGACGATGCCCATCATTGACAACGACTTCGTTTGCTTCTCAACATTATTTAACTGCGTTTCCAACATTTGCTGCGGGTGTGACTGTAGCGTGAGGTTAACATTATCCCCATTTTTGGCTGGAATGCCGCCACGACTTTGGTTAACACGGTAGCCGTAGACATCATGTTTACCAGTCTGATAACCATTTTGACCCGTTAGCTGCTTGTTGAAAACATTTTCTAGTCCGAGCTGCCCAACCAGGGTTGTTTGCCCCGCCTTGTTGTTTTTGGGGGTTGCGAGACCGATTAACTGACTCGCAAATTCACCCTGTGGATACTGACGTGCTGGCATAGCCAAAAAGTGGAGCCCGTTAACGTGAGCTGAACGGATTTGTTTCATCTTACGAATGGAAAGGTTGGCACCGGCATTACCGAACTCCACCTGAAAGGTCTTCTTGTGCGGGTTAAGCGTTTGGTAGGCTTTGTCCTCCGAAATGTTGAGGTATTTGCTTAAAACCTTAGCTGCCCTTTCCTTATTAGTGACATACAGTGGCCTGCCACCAGGCGTTTTCTGCCGGTGGTCTAGTACCGCGTACACCGTATAGCGGTTGGTATCTTGGGCTAAGGCATTCCCATTAGCATCATAGATGACTCCACGTTTGGCGTGGATGACCTGTTTTTCACTGTAAATCTTTGCTGCCCGCGAACGAAGGTTAACGTGGTTAACATGTTTAATTAATCCAATTTGCGCAAAACGGACGGCAAACCAGATAAACATCAACGCCATCAGGAAGTAGAAAATCATCCCGAATAATCTACCGTTGGCCTGCTTATCATTGTTTGTCGTCCGTCGTGATTCTTTTTTCATTACTTATTAACGTTCCTTACACTAGTATTGGCATCACTGAGACCATACTTTTTTGCCGCCTGGTTAAGGTGCGATTCGCTAGTCAGCTCGGCAATTTCTTGGCGTTCACTAGCATTGTCGTTGCTAACCTTAGTAACTCGCGCCTGGACGTCTTGTAGCTGGTGGTTTGCATTTGTCACAGCAATCTTCATGGTCACCACTGACCCCATCAGTCCCAAGAGAACCGCACCACAAACGGCGCAAAGGCGAACTTCTTGCCGCCACGAAACTGCTTTCACAGACGGCTGAGAAACCGTCCCCAACTGTGATGCATCCTGTTGTTGCGGGGTTGTTTGATTAACCAAGTCTTTTGCTGCGTTCGAAACCATCTTAACCACTTTCCTTAATAAATGCTACCTAATTTTTTCGATAATTCTTAACTTGGCACTGTGCGAACGGTGATTTCCTTGCAACTCCTGTTCGCTTGGCGTAATCGGCTTTTTGTTGATTAATTTGAACTTCGGCTCCATTCCCGCTGGAACCACCGGTAAACCCGGTGGCAGTTCAGGAATCGAAGACTGTTCCTTAAACATCGTCTTCACCAGTCGGTCTTCCAACGACTGGAAGGTAATCACTGAAATCCGTCCGCCTACCGATAACATGGAAAAAGCTTGTTCCAATGATTCTTCCAGTGCACCAAGCTCATCATTAACTGCCACGCGGATGGCCTGGAAGCTCTTCTTTGCTGGGTGACCACCATGACGCCGAGCAGCTGCCGGAATAGCTTCCTTAATGATTTCAACTAGTTCGCCTGTCGTCTGAATTGGCTGTTTTTCCCGGTGCCGTTCGATAGCCCGCGCAATCGACTTGGAAAAGTGTTCCTCTCCGTAGCGGGAAAGGATCTTAACTAGTTTAGCGTATGGCCATTCATTAACGACTGTCTTCGCAGATAAGGATTGTTCCTGATTCATCCTCATATCGAGCGGCGCATCGTACTTGTAGGAAAAACCGCGGTCAGCATTGTCAAACTGCGGCGATGACACGCCCAAGTCGTAAACAATGCCATCGATCGACTTCACTCCTTGCTTAGCTAGTGCGGCAGTGAGGTGGCGAAAGTTATCCTTCACCAGTACCACCTTGCCAGCGACAATTTCATCACGAAGGTGTTGACGATTATAGTCAATGGCCGTTTGATCTTGATCAAAAGAGTATAGGTGACCACTGGTCAACTTACTGGTAATCAATGAACTATGACCGCCACCACCGAGGGTGGCATCAACATAGGTGCCGTCAGAATGGATATTTAAGCCCCTCACCGCTTCGTGCAGAAGAACCGTGACGTGTTTAAATTCTGCCATCCTGTTCACCACCTATCATTTAGAAGTCAAAATCCATCTCTTCGGCCAGTTCATCAAAATTAGCGGCCGCTTTTTCAGCAAACTTGCTCCACCGTTCAGCGCTCCAGATTTCAAAACGATCGCTGACTCCCACAACGACACACTTCTTTTGGATCGCTGCGTGGTCAATCAGTGTTTCCGGGAGGTTGACCCGTCCTTGCTTATCAAGCTCGCATTCCGTTGCCGCCGAATAGAAGAAACGGACAAATGCCCGACTGTCCTTCTTATTCATCGGTAACTGATCAAGCTTTTTTTCCATTTTAGCCCAGGAATCTTGCGGATAACCGAAGAGGCAGCCGTCCATTCCCCGAGTCAAAACAAAATGGTCACCCAATTGTGAACGAAACTTAGCAGGGATAATTAGCCGGCCCTTGCTATCGATCGAATGTTTAAATTCACCCATGAACAAGGCCGGCTCCCCCTCTCTAACCATCGATATGTCTATACTACCACAATCCCCCACCTTCCACCACGACATTTCAACAAATCCCCACGTTTGAAAAGAAATTGAAACAAAAAAAGGCCGTCTTGATTCAAGGTAGCCTTAAAAAGCGGTCTATTTAAGTCTTTTGCTATAATTAAACTTGTGGTAGCTGGTGGGAGAATAATGAAACAGCGTAAGCGGCAACACTGATCCACAGACTAATTCGCCAGAACATTGGCCAAAAATGTGAATAGATAATTTGATGGTCAGTAATAAATTGATAGAGTGCTAAG
>DXGK01000093.1 GCA_019113965.1 Candidatus Limosilactobacillus merdipullorum | reverse complement strand
ATTATCGAATACAGATAATTAAAAATATAATAATATTCGTTTATCTGTTGCTAGGCTGAATGCCATTTTGCTTTAATTACGAAATGTATGATTATATCTGGCTCAGTACGGGGCTGAGTAGTAAAGTATTTAACCGCGAGTTTTAGTTTAAAGGAGTTCGACCGTTGAATATTTTGCAAGGACGTAATCATTACAAATTGTACAAATCAGGTAAGTTGTGGGTAGCCGCTTTAATTGTGGCAACCGGATTAATGACGGTTCCGGTAGTGGCCCATGCCGACGAAAATGGAACTGCCCCTGTTACGGCGCAAGCAGACCAACAGAGGGTTGCAACTAATGTCAATGAGGCAATGACAACGGTAAACAACAATCAAGTACACACAACATCCACCGTTGCTAGCGGACAAGTTAAAGCAGATGGCCACCAAGAAAAAACGACTTTTGATAGTGACCAGGACCTACACAAACAGTTGTCCGACGGAATGAATCTCGACCATCAGGTACTGAGAAAGGCAACGATTT
Source organism: Candidatus Limosilactobacillus merdipullorum (assembly GCA_019113965.1). Taxonomy (GTDB): domain Bacteria; phylum Bacillota; class Bacilli; order Lactobacillales; family Lactobacillaceae; genus Limosilactobacillus; species Limosilactobacillus merdipullorum. Next base: position 5,300 of record DXGK01000093.1, on the reverse strand, counting down.
TCCATATCTTTTCCAAGAATACTGGCCTTTATGCCGACACGAACGGTAACTTCGCAACGGACAAGCTGATTGATAACCCCGACTTTGGTAGCCGCAACAGCACTTATAGCCATACGCAGAAAGACGTTTATTACATTGGAAATGCTGAAAAAATAGCTCCTAATGGTTTTCGGACTGACAATAATTATGTCATTTTGGGTAACGATTCCAATGTTAAATTTAAAGAGGACGGAGTTTACGTTAATGGGACCCGTCTTGACCACTTAAAGAAGTCAGATGTCAAGATTGCCAAGGGTTACCTGGATATTGATAACGAATTGAAATCGTTGGCTGAAATGGCCGACTATTTAGCTTGCCAATCAGAAAGTGATGGCATCAAAAGAAACTTTTCTGATATGAATAAACAGGTCATCGATGTGAGTGGGGTCATAGACAATCTGATTATCATTAATATTGATGATAACCTGTTACAAAAACCGCAGCCGATCACAATTAAGGGCTTGAGCAGTAAAACTGGCGGTCCGGCTGTAATTCTAAACGTAAAGGGTGACCAGGATATTGACTGGCAAACCCAAATCAAGCTGGTTTACGATGATGGAACGCAGTTATCAGCTGGAGAAAGCCACAGTAAACCAAACCACGTTCTGTGGAATTTTGGGACGGCTAAGCGGACGGTTAATATTCACAGCGGCTACCTGATGGGGAGTGTCCTGGTTCCCAATGGAACGATCGACGTCAACGTCAACGCTGACGGTAACCTGATTGCTCACGATGTTAATATTCGCGGTGGGGAATCTCACCGTTGGGATTTGTGGGCACCGGAATCGTCATTTGTGGTAACGACACAACCTGATCACCCAAAGAAACAACCAACGACACCGACAAATCCGAACAACCCGCAGACACCAGACAAGCCGGACACACCGGAAAAGCCAACTGCACCAGAAACTCCAGATCAACCTGAAAATCCGAACACTCCAGGCCAATCGGACAAAACAAAGCCTTCAAAACCAGAGCAACCGACTAAACCGGACGAACCGGAAACTCCAGACCATCCCGAAAATCCAGATAATCCACAGACACCGGATAAGCCGACAACTCCGGACCAACCAGACACTCCTGACACCCCTGATAATCCGGCTCAACCAGACACTCTGGAGAACCCGACAGTGCCGCCGTATGATCATGGTGATTACGTTGTTGAGATCCCAAAGCACGATCAACCAACGACGCCAGATAATCCGGGCAAAACAGACCAACCAGAAATTACGGACCATCCAAAGCAGGATACACCAGGAACTCCAGATCAGCCAGCTCCGGATAAACCCAAGACGGATGATCCATCAACGCCAACGACTTCGCAAAATCCAGAAGTTCCTACAGACGTGGAAAAGACGCCTGACCAACCGACAGTACCAACGGGAACTCCAACGGAATCGACGACGTCCACTGATGTTGAAGTAAAGACTAACAAACCGGTAAAGAAGCAAAGTTCAGTGGTTGCAGTTGCTGCAGCACAACAAGCTAAGCAACAAGGCACTGCGCTGCCGCAAACGGGTAACCAAGACAGCCAACTAAGCCTCTTTGCCGTTCTGACCTTAAGTTTAGGTGGGTTCCTAAGCTTGGTAGGTCTGAAGAAGAGACAAAAATAACGACGAATGCCTGAGCAGCTGCTTGGGCATTTTTTATATTAACTTCAGTCAGGTTTATTGGACAAAAAAACAGCCCTGACAATGAGCTGTCAGAGCTGAGTTAGTTATTAATTTAGATTACTTGTTAGCTTCGACAAAGGCCTTCAGGCGCTTAGCGGCTTCCTGGATGGTGTCCATCGAAGCGGCGTAGGAGAAGCGGACGTAGCCGCCACCACCGTTGCCGAAGTAAGACCCCGGCACGCAACCGACCTTTCCTTCCTTTGCCAGGCGGGTAGCGAAGTTCAGGTCGTCGTCACCAAATGATTCTGGAATCTTGGCAAAGAGGTAGAAGGCGCCGTCCGGTGAAACTGGCTGCATTCCGATTTCGTTCAGGACCTGGGATAAGTAGTCACGACGCTCAATGTAAATCTTGCTGGATTCCACCGGATCCATGGCCCCGTTGTTGAGGGCTTCGGCACCGGCCGCCTGGGCACTGTCGTTAACGGCGGTGACCATCAGGGCGTGCATTTTTTCAATCTGGGCGGCCAGTTCAGCCGGAGCACAGAGGTAACCCAGCCGGTAACCAGTCATCGCGTGGGACTTGGATAAGCCGCTGATCAGCACCGTCCGGTCTTGGATGACGTTAGCAATGGAAAAGTGGGTCCCGTTGTAAACCAGGTCACTGTAAATTTCGTCGGCAACACAGAAGAGGTTGTGTTCTTCAATGACCTTGGATAATCCGCGCAGGACGTCTTCAGGATATTCACGGCCGGTTGGGTTGTTCGGGTAGTTGAGCAGGATGGCCTTAACGGCTGGCCCTTCTTCTTCCAGAACCTTTTCCAGGTGTTTTGGTGTCATGATAAAGTTGTCGGCTGAAGTATCAACCAGGATCGGCTTAGCACCGGCCAGTTCAGCCAACGGGAAGTAGAGTGACCATTCCGGAGTCGGAATAATAATCTTGTCGCCGGCCTTCAGGATGGAGAAGAAGGTTGAGGAGATCGCCTCGGTAGCACCAATAGTGGCAACGATTTCGGTTTCCGGATCGTAGGTTAAACCACGGTTGCGGTGGATGTAGTTGGCGATGGCGTCACGGAATTCCTTAGTCCCGTTCTGCGGTGCGTAGTGAGAATCGTTGTCGGTGATACTGGTGTTGGCCGCCTTCTTAACGTGTTCCGGCACATTGAGGTCTGGTTCACCAATCGTTAACTTTACAACACCGGGAATACTGGAGACCATCGCATCAAACGAACGGACACCTGATGCACTGACTCCCAGTAAGCGCGGGTTAATCTTTCCCTTAAGACTTGACGCCAGTTCCATAAGAACTCCTCCTTTAATTTTACTTAGTGTTTGATTAATAATTGTTAAGACTAGTTTAGCGATTTCTCAAACAATCGTCAAGAACAATTGTTTGCTACCCCCTCATGATTGTTCGGCATGACTGGAGTGAACCGTTGTGCTAAAGCGAAAATAAATTGCCGGGGATTTGCAAAATATGGTACGATATTCTTAATCAATCAAATGAGAATTTTATTAGGAAAGGACGAACATTAATGGGAGAGAATAGACGAACGGTACAGACGGAAGCAATGTATTTGTCACCGAGCCGGAAGGTGGCCCTACTGAATTTCAGTAAGCGTTACTACACGAACATGTTTGAGATGGTCAATAGTGACGAACTCAAAACGCTGGTGCGGATTTACCTCGAATCTGTCAACCACGCCGAACGAGACGATGCCTTTGAGAATCAGACTGCCGAAGAATACATTAGTGTCCTTAAAAAGGTCCTAATGGACGATATTTCTGCTTTTGACCACTTCAGTCGTGACGAAATCCTCGATAGTGTGGAAAACTTCTATACTTACTACCGGTCATTCCTGCGGGTGTCAATCATGGACTACAATACCAACAAGATTGTTGGAGCCAAGTTCCGCGAAGTCGACAACTTCTTCAATGACCACGTGCGAGCACTCTACCGGACAATTGAAGAAAAACTGCAAGGCCATCCAAATAAGGTATACCGGCAGCTGGACTCCGGGACTAATGCGGCCATGCTACTGACCCGCCACCATTGGAAGATGCCAAAGGAGTACCAGGCCTTAAAGGATGTTCCGTTCATTGACCGGGTGATGATGCGGCCGCCGTTGATGATGCATACCAAGAGCAACAAGCGGGAAGGGGTTTTCTCCGCTGTTGATGACAACCCGGTGGACAAGTTTGCCGAGCAAAATGGCCAGTGGTTGTGCTACCCGGCCAAGATCGGTGAAAGTTTGACCTTTATCTACTTCGACGTTGATTACCTAGTCAACGGGCTGGCGTTATCCAACCTCTTCCAGCTGGCCTCAGCCAAGGAAATCCGCGACCAGAAGCCGGATGAAATCGTGTTGTTTGGCCTGACGCCGACTGAAGGGGATGTCAGCCACTACTACCACGATGAGGCTAACGATATCTGGGTAGCCGAAGTACCGTACAACGACAAGACGACCTACTTCGGTTATATGAAGAAGATCTGCCTGACCGTTCACAACCTGCACCAGATTTACCGTGGGCGGTTGCCAATTCACGGCTCAATGGTCAAGATCACCTTCTCTAACGGCAAGCAGCGGAACGTTGTCTTCTTCGGTGACTCCGGTGCCGGCAAGTCGGAATCACTGGAAGCCCTGCAAGAAGTGGCCGACGATAAGATCGCCAGTCTAGAGACTATCTTTGACGACATGGGCAGCTTCACCATTGACGACACCGTTAAGAACGGGATCAGTGCCCAGGGGACCGAAATCGGTGCCTTTGTCCGCCTTGACGACCTCAGCTCTGCTGTGGCCTTTGACAACATGGACCGGGGAATTTACCTCAACCCCGAGCGAAAGAACGCCCGGGTTATTATCCCGGCTGACAGCTGGGAACATGTTGTCCAACACCACCATGTTGATATGTGGGTTTATGCCAACAACTATGACAAGGAAATTGGGATCCACCGCTTTGAAAACGAAGAAGAAGCCAAGAAGACCTTCATTGCTGGTAAGCGGATGGCATTAGGGACGACCGATGAAGTCGGTTTTAGTACAACCTTCTTTGCCAACCCGTTCGGTCCGGTGCAAGAAGAGGCGAAGACTCGGCCAATCATCGACAAGGTCTTTAAGACTCTGTTTGATCACGATGTTTACGTTGGCGAAATTTATACCCACTTGGGTAACGACAAGTCCAAGGATGCCCTGCAGGAATCGGCGAAGGAATTACTTCATGTCTTGTTGACGGATGATTAATGGTGACTTCCTGGAAGTAAAAAAGCGCTAGCCAACGCCAGCGCTAGGGTCGCTACTTGAGCAACCATTTAATTAATTTTTTAACGTGCTTGCTAGGCACGATCAATATGATAAGCCGGAGTTGCAAATTGGAATCAGCTGGTTACTTATTCCGCGCCGGCCGGGTGCTTGAAAAAGCACCCTTTTCTTTTGGCAAGAATTTACCGGTAAACAGGCCGATCAATTGCTGACTCAAATGGTCGATGATGTTTGCAATTCTGAAATGGAAAAGTTCGCATCCCAATACAACATTGATTTGGAAAAGCTGAAATACGTCATCAATCACTATGATCCCAATACCAGGAGACAAATTGGTCTTCGTTACCCACAACACCTATGTTACTAACCACGGCGATGAAGAGTTTCAAAC
>DXGK01000092.1 GCA_019113965.1 Candidatus Limosilactobacillus merdipullorum | reverse complement strand
GCCAACAGTCGTAACAACTCTATCTTCATGTTTTCCTACTTCATCGGGGGTTACGTTGGAAAATTCGTTGGGATCAACGTTTGGAATCTGTGGGGATGGGCCGGCGTTACCAGCGCGGCAGCCATATTCTTACTAATCGCCTTGGCCAACTACATTTGGCTGGGAGTTCCGAAGAAGTTAGGTTAAATGATTAGTATTAAGCCCGGCAGTGCGAAAGCCGCCGGGCTTTTTGCTGCATAAAACTGCTAGTCAAATAACCATTTTGCTTATGATATAATCTATTTCGAAACTGCGCAGGATCTTGTAATTGACGGAAAGGCGGAGAGAATAAAGTTGAAAATTAACATCAATCGACGACATATTTCACTGGCCATTGTAGCCTTTATCCTTTACTTAGCAGTGAACTACTGGCCATCGGTAGCCAAGCTGCTCGGTCGGATTTGGTCGGCGACGATGCCGTTGCTATTGGGATGTGTGATCGCCTACATCGTCAATCTCCTGCTGCGCCAGTACGAGGGATTATACCAACGGCTGTTTAAGGGGCACCGGGCACGTCGGTTTAAGCGCCTGTTCGGGCTCATTTGTTCTTACTTAACGATCATTGTCATTGTGGCGTTCATCATCAGAATGGTCATTCCCGAGCTGGTTAACTGTATCGAAATGCTCGTGTCGCACCATGGCAAGGCGGTGAACCGTTTTGTGGCTTATTTTCAAGAAAACGGTACGCTCAAGGGACCGTGGAAAAACGTTGACCTGAGTCACCTGGACTGGAACCGGATCGGCAATTACCTGACGATTGGCTTTGGCGGAACTCTGAAGACGGTCATGTCCACCGCATCATCGATCGTCTCGGGAGTGACGACCACGGTCATTGCGATCTTCTTCTCTATCTACCTGCTGGTCTTCAAGGAAAAACTGGGGCGGCAGAGTCGGCAGCTGCTGCACACTTACGGTAGTAAAATTGAACGGCCCCTGATGCACATTATTAAGACCTTTGACCAGAGTTACAGTTCCTACATTGTCGGTCAGTGTAAGGATGCGGCCATTCTCGGCTTGGCCTGTTTTCTTGGCATGAAGGTCTTGCGTTTGCCATACGCGTCGATGATTGGGGTCGTGACCTGCTTTACGGCGTTGATTCCGATCATTGGGGCTATCTTGGGAGCAAGTGTCGGGGTTGTGCTGATCTTTGCCGTTTCGCCAATGAAGGCCCTCTTTTTCTTGATCTTTATCATTGTTCTCCAGCAATTCGATAACCGGGTGACTTACCCGCTGGTAGTCGGATCCAGCATCGGACTACCGAGTGTGTGGGTCTTTGCGGCCGTCATCGTCGGTGGTGGCTTTTCCGGGATCATCGGGATGATGCTGACGGTGCCGCTGTTTGCCGCGATTTACAAGTTAATCGTCGAGGATGTCCACCGCCGCCAGGAAAATGAATCAACAACTACTGAAAATGAATAATAAATGAAAACGGCCGTCAACGTAATGTTGGCGGTCGTTTTCTGAAAGCATTATTGTAATTGGACTGCAGACTAGTTTTGCTTTAATTCACTGACAACATCGTCGAGAACCTGGGCTAGGTCGGCCTTGATGGCCTGCCCCTTGTCCTCAATCTTCTTTGGCAGGAACTGGTAGTCGCGGTTGACCATGATGTCGTAAGCGTCAGGCAGCTGGTCAGTGAGGGCCCAGAATGGCTCCTGGATTAACATCGGGGTCATCCGACCGACGCCGAGTTCCAGGAAGAGCACCTTACTGTCGTTCATGTTGTGCTTCAGGTAGTCGGTGGCCTTCGCGTATTCTTGGTGGTACCGGGTTCCTTCTAGGAAGTTGCCATAACCGCGGACCCACGGGAAGGCTTCTGCCCCGCAGTGGGGGCAATGCGGGATCATGTCTGTCGGGACGCCGGTACCATCACCCATGGCCTTGACCATCTCTTCAACTGGCTTGACGGCGTCCCAGATATCATCTGTGCACTGGCGAGAACACTGGAAGTAACGGTGATCACCCTGGATTTCGGCTACTTTCTCTTCTGGGAAGGCCTTGATTGCCTGGGTGTCCTGGTTAGTCGTCAGGATGAAGTAGTCCTTGCCCTTCAGGATTTTTTGCAGGTCCTTGTACGGGCTACGCAGCGGGGCGTGTTGGGTGGTGTAGAGGAAGGTGGCTAAGTATCCCCAGAATTCCTCCCGGCTTTGCCAGTGGTAACGCATCCCGTCAAAGGTACCCTTTATCCCGTACTTCTTGGAGAACTTGCCAAAGTACTTGTAAAACGACGGTGAGTCCGTGTAGTAGAAGTCACAGCCACCGGCAGCTGATAGTCCCGAGGCACCACCGACGATGATGTGGTCAGCCTCCTTGATCTTTTGGGCAAAGATCTTGATTTGCTGTTCGTAAGGAAGGGGCTTTTTGCTGCTCAACGGTTCGGCGGTGCCACCATGGGCATAAACGCTGTAGTAGTTGCTGTAGTTCATCTGGGTCTGCATGACTAGCCGTTCGTAGTCAAATTCGTGCGCCTGCTTGGTCACCTGCTTCACAAAGTCCTCGTTGGCTGTGGCCTGGGCCAGTTTCCCCAGGTTCGTAGTGATGTCGCCGGCAATTTTGACGGCACGCTTTTCAATGGTTTAGTCGACAAACAGTTCATCGGGCAGGTTCAGGGTGACGTAGGTCCAGGTCGGTAGTTGGCCGTCAATTTGCATCAGTGGGGCCTTGATGAGCTGGTTCTTTTTGCCAATTCCCAGTTCTAGCTGAACTACCTTGCCAGCAGCATACTTCTGCATGAATTCCTGGAAGTTGGCTTGCTGGTACTTCCAGTCCGGCGAATTCTGCTGGTTACCGAAGAAGTTACCCTCCACTTCCCAAATCTTGTCGGCGGAGAAGCCGTTCAGCTGGAAATGCTTATCGGCGTTGGAAGTAATGACAAAGTAGTTGTGGTTGCCGATCAACTCCTTCAGGTTGGCAAAGGCCTGAGAAGGAGTGTAATCCTCAATCAGGTACTTTTACAGCTGTTCGATGAATTCGTTGTGGGCCTTTTCTGGCAGCTTGCCCATGGCACCTTGAAGGATGCTGTGGACACCGTATAACTTGGTGAAGCGACTAAAGTACTTTTTAAATGCATCATTTTCGGCAAAAATGTTGTAGCCTTCACTGATGGACAGGCCGTTGCTGGCACTAATCAGGATCGCATCTGCGTCGTCAATTAGTGCTTTGGCGTTATTAAATTCGCTCATTTGGTTTGCTCCTTTTTAAACAGAATGTATAATTCAATACACATGTAATGAACTTTTCTTTGCCAGTTTAGCGAAATAAAACCAGAAAATTAAGAACAGAAAAAGGCCAGCTGTCTAGTGATGGACAGTTGGTGACAAGTGTCGTGAACTTGAGGAGGAGAAAATGATGACCCAGGAGAGAAAAATCGATCGTCGGACACTTTATACACTGAACGTGATCCAGGAAGCTTTTTTAAAGCTCATTGATCAGCAACCGTTCGCTAAGATCACCGTGTCCCAGGTGTGTCGGTAGGCGGAAATTACCAGGTCGACTTTTTACATCCATTACTCCAACCTCAATGAGGTATTGAACGCAGTGCTAGACCAGGCGTTCTTATTTAACCAGCAGTTGGGAATTACCCACGATGGGGATGTTTTATTACCAGCCTGTCAACGGATTGCCGGCGCCAGTAAGTACCGGCGGCTGTTAATGGATCTAGACTTGAGTGAGTATATCATTGCCCGGATTGCCCGCCATGAACACAGGCGGGTGGTTCCCCAGATTATGCAACGGACTGGTTTGTCGGCGAAGGAAGCAACGAGCCTCTTTTCTTACATGCTTCACGGCTCGTTTGCAATAAGTGCCACCACTTCACCCGGACGCCGGAATGGCACCGGGATGTGGACATGCTGCAGAAATTTATCCATGCGGGGTATGCAGCATTTAGAAAGAATTAATAATAAGACAGAAAATGACCAGCTTGTCCCTTTCTAAAACAAGCTGGTCATTTATTTAGTCTTGGTGTCCTTCCGACTTAGCAATGCCTTCACGGAGGGATTGTAGGTCGACGTCGGATTGACGGAACTCGCGGTTGTTGACCGGGAAGTGCTGGTCTAACTGGTCAAAGATTTCATAGTCACCACTGAGCGTTTTGGCGTTGAAACTCAACAGGTGCCCTTCAAACTGGCGGTCATCGCTTAAGAAGTGGAGGTGCCAGCCGGCAGCGGTGATACTACCAAATGCGGCCGGCGCGTAATAGCCAAAGACCGTCCCGATGATGTTTTGCCGGCTAAAGGTTGGCTGTCCCTGGGCCACTTTCAGCAGGCTAGGGTACGGCCGTTCCTGCTTGGGCGCAATCCGGATCAGGACGTCAGCGAGCGTCCCGTGTAGCCGTAAGGCGGCAAAGACGTTCTGTAACTGGTGGTCATGAACAAACTGTTTGTTCAGTAAGTCGAAATCTACGTTACCCACCGTGACTGAATGCAGGTCCTTCGGAAAATGGACCGAGGCAAAGGGCAGGGTGGTCGACATGTCGGTGACGTGGTGGACGGCCCCGGTTGAATCGGCCTGGTAGACTTCGTTGTCGAGAATCATCACTTCACCATCGAGGCCTTCAAAGGTGCCCAACCCGCAGCTGCCGTGCTTCAGTAGTTCTTCCAGGGTGATGGTACCGGCCAAATTCTTGGCCATTAACATTGCCAAAGTGCCGTGTTCGTATAACGTATTCATTAATTATCTACCTCTTTTTAGCCAAGTGCAGAATCAACCAGGCTGGCTGCCAGGTCTTTGTTGTGGCTATAGTCAACGGGAACATCGACAACCACCGGTCCATCGGTCTGAAAGGCCTTGGTCAGGACGTCATTGAGGTCAGTGGGCTTGTTGACGCGCAATCCCGTGGCGCCAAAAGATTCGGCATACTTGACGATGTCGACTTCACCAAACTTGATTCCGGCTGGTTGATCGTACTTCAATTCTTCTTGGAAACGGACCATGTCATAGTGCCCACCGTCATTCCAAACGACCATCACGAGGTTTAAGTGGTGAGCAACGGCGGTTGCCAACTCTGCGCCAGAATAGAGGAAGCCACCATCACCACAGACAGCCAGCGTTTTTTGCTCGGGGTGAAGGAAGGCGGCCACCATTGCCCATGGCAGTGCTACCCCCAGGGTTTGCATCCCGTTGGACATCAGCATGTGACGCGGCTTGTAGCAGCGGAAGTGGCGCGCCATCCAGATGTAGTGCGAACCAACGTCGACCGTTACGATGGTGTCGTCGTTAACGTGCTTTTGCAAGGCGTCGACGATGGCCAGCGGGTGACTAGTTTTCCCGTTTGGGGATGGCTTGGTGATCTGGTCTTCCTGGATCAGTTCCTGCCGGAATTCGGCCAAACGGTTAACGGCAGCCTTAGGCAATTGGTAACCGCTCAGCAACTTGGCAAGGTTGTCCAGGCTTTCGGCAATATCACCGACCAGTTGCATCTCGGGCTGGAAGTTGTTGTCAATCTGGGCAGCGGTGGTGTCAAGGTCGATAATCCGCAAGCGGCCTTCCTTGTTCCAGTTCCGCGGCTCGTACTCGATCGGGTCGTAGCCGATGGTAACAACTAGGTCACTGGCGGACAAGAGGCGGTCACCAACCTGGTTGCGGAAGAGCCCCACCCGACCGAAATACGAAACGTGCTCCAGTTCACGGGGAACCAGCCCGGCTGCTTGGTAGGTTTCTACTACTGGTAGGTGGTAGTCCTTCATCAATTGGCGAAGGGACTTGGCAGTTCGATCATCGGCTCCACGGAGGCCAACCAGGAGCACCGGCAATTGGGCCTGGGCGATTAAAGTGGCAAGGTGGCTCAGCGACTGTGAATCGGCTGGCCCTTGCTGGGCCCCATTGTAGTACGGGAGCGGTTCTTGTTTGACAACGGCATCGTCAACGTCCTGGGGAAGGCTCACAAAGGCGCCACCGTGGCGGGGACCCTGGCTAGCCTCAAAGGCATTGGCCATGATTTCAGAAATGTTTTCCGGGTCCTGGATTTCTGCTGCGTAGTTGGTGATCGGTGCCATGATCATCGTCGATGGGGCAGACTGGTGAGTTGCCCGGTGAAGGTCCTTTCGCTGAACCTGGCCACCAATTGCCAAGACGGCATCGCCTTCAGCACTAGCGGTCATCAAGCCGGTTGTTAGGTTACCAACTCCCGGGCCGGAAGTCGAAATCGTCACGCCAGTTTTGCCGGTTAGGCGAGCATAGGCCTGGGCCATAAAGATGGCGTTTTGTTCGTGACGGGTGACAATCAGTTTGGGGTTGTTGGCAGTGACGTCCTCAAGTGACTCAAAGAGACGGTCAATTTTCGCGCCAGGAATCCCAAAGACCATTCCCACGTGGTGCTTACGTAAACTGTCGACAACCACGTCGGCACCATACATTTTCTTCTTCGACATTTCATCCACCCTTTCTTCTGTGTCCAACATTGTTTTTGCTTATTTTACGGGAAAAGGAAAAGCGCTTCAATATTGCAACTTTTTTCACAACGACCGTTATTACACTTGCCAGCCTAGTTAACGACTCTTGAGCTGGCGCCATTAAAAGAAAAAAAGCCGGATTAACCGACTTTGTGAATTAAATTCATAAGGAACGATTAGCGATCAATCTTGGGCCAGTGACGCTTCTCGTTAACATGGATCTTCTGCTTGATGGCCTCGCCGGGGTCAATCCCCAGCTTATCGAACATGTAGACCAGGTAGATCATCGTGTCGGCTAGCTCTTCGGCGAGGTGCTGATTTTGCTCATCGGTAAGGGTCTGATCTGCTGGTTGCCATTGGAAGATTTCCAGGACTTCGCTGGCTTCAAGGTTGAGAGAAATGGCGAGATCTTTGAGGTTGTGGTATTTTTGCCAGTCGCGCTGGTCACGGAACTTCCGTAATAATTGAACAATTTCGTCGTAATTCATGGTGTGGCTCCTTGGTATTTTAATTCCATTATACGCAGTTGAAAAGATATTTCCCGGGTAATCGGCTGCTGACATAAAAAAGTTAGTTATTTCCGGTGGAACAGTATAGAATAAAGCTATTATTGATTTAACGGAGGAATTTTCTGTGATTGACTACACAACACTAAATCATACGGATGACGGGATGCCCACCTGGGACTCATTTTTACCTATTGCCCTGCAGGTGGCATCAACGAAGACCAGTTGGAGCTCATTGAAATTAAAGGATCAGATTTTAGATCAGGTTGACCTACCGGCGGAGTTGCGCGACCAGACCTACGAGAACGGTCGCAACGTGGTCACCCAGCGGGTGAGTTTTGCGTTGAGCGCGCTAAAAAATGCGGGTCTGCTGGAATCACCACAGCGCTCGCACTACCAGATCACGAAGCTGGGCCGGCAAATGCTGGATACTTACGGGATGGGGATGAACAAAATGGTCGTCCAGCAGCTGCCGCAGTTTATCCATCACCAGAAACAGGTGGAGAGTGACTACGAGCAGGCTAAAGAACAACAAGTGCAGCAGGACCAGCCACTGACACAGCCCAAGCAATTTTCTGAAGAGACAGTTGCCGACTGGTTTAGCGAACAAAAGGGCCAGATGAAGGCGCGGCTGCTAGAACGGATGAGTAAGATCAACCACTACCGCTTTGAACACTTGATTGTCAGCCTGTTTGAGGCGATGGGCTATAAAGGTGAAAACGGGAAGGCAGTAGTGACTTCCCGGGCAAAAGATAAAGGGATTGATGGTATTCTCAGCCAGGACCCCCTGGGATTGCAAAAGGTTTACATTCAGGTCAAGCACTACAGTGCCAGTGACGTTGTTGAACAGCATTACATTTTTGAGTTTAACAGCGCCATGCAGGTCCACCACGCTAGTCGTGGGATCTTTGTAACGACCTCATCCTTCAGCTCGGGTGCCATTTCCAGTGCCGAGAGGCTCGGTATTGTGCTCGTCGACGGGGATAAATTAACCGACTTGATGTTGCGCTACCGAATTGGGGTGAACGAGCGGCGCCACTTTGAACTCTACGACCTGGATCCAGAATTCTTTGCCAACTTTGAAGATGATAATGACGTTTAATATTGAATGCCCAGCGGGAAGGACCTGCTGGGCATTGTTATTAGTGCTGAATAGCTTCTTTTAGTGCCCTTTGCAAAGCGGGATCAATTGCATGAAGGTATAACCCATGAACACCACGAGTCATTAAAACATTGAATTCATTCTTGATTAACTTCTCG
>DXGK01000091.1 GCA_019113965.1 Candidatus Limosilactobacillus merdipullorum | reverse complement strand
CTGATGGCGATACACCAAAAGACAACCAGGGAGAAGATCCGCAGGGACCTTCGAACGACCAATCAGTAGACGTACCAGACGATAAAGTTGAGGACCAACCTGCTGATAGTCAAGGCCAGCAAGCTGGTGAGACGCAAGAAGGATCGGATAAGGGGCGTCCAGCTATCCCGGCTGATGACCAAGAGAAAACGAAGCACGAGCCATCAACGTTGCCAGACCATCAAGGAAATAATCCGAGTGAACCATCAGATCAAAAACAGCCATCGTCGCCGCTGACACCAACTAAACCGGGATCGGGGCAGGAGGATGATAATCCTGGAGTACCGAGTGAGAAAGTTAACCATCAACCATCGTCGACAGACAATGCAACAGATATCTCAACTGATGAGAAAGAACGGAGCAAAGACAAAACTGACCAATCTGTGCCAGTAAAAAACGGTAAAAATACGGATAGTAACATTGACGATGAACAGGCAAAAATAAAAGAACTTGACCGGCAAGCACCACCGCAGAGTGCGGATGACCGGTTGCCACAAACGGGTGATAACGATCAGGGGCGTTTGGTTGCTGCTATTAGCGGTTTGTTGACCGGCTTAGTTGGATTGGGAGGATCAATCTTTGCCTGGAAGAAGAATTAAGCGACTTGTTTCTTGACATCTAAAAAGGAATCACATAAACTGACTATGTAGCGTATTAAGGCCTCTTAGGGATCCACGGGTAACTGAAAATGTGGAAATGTGTCGAAACCGGGCTACATGTTTTAACATGACAAATTAATAACTAAAATTTAAAAAGAGTAAAGCACGTCTTTAAAGAGGAATGGTACCGCCATGATTGGTGTCCTCGCTAAAGGCGTGCTTTTTGTTAGGAGTGATTGCGATGGTCGCCAAAAAGGTGAAGCGGGTAGTCGTCAAAGTGGGGACGAGCACGTTAGTTCAGAAGAATGGGGAGGTTAACCTGCCCGTGATTGATAACTTGGCCTTTACCCTTTCAGCACTTAATAAGCGGAGGCTGGAAGTGATTTTGGTTTCTTCCGGGGCGATGGGTGTTGGCCTAGAAAGCCTCGGATTAACGAAACGGCCGTCAGCGATTGCTGAACAACAAGCGCTGTCTTCGGTCGGGCAACTGGAGTTAATGCGGATCTATTCGCAGCGTTTTCTCAACTACCAGACGACGGTCTCACAGTTGTTACTGACCCGCGACGTCCTTCACTACCCGGTCAGTCGGCAGCACGTGCTGAACACCATCGAAGTACTGATGGAAAAGCGGATTATTCCGATTATCAACGAAAATGACCCGGTATCGGTCGACGAATTGGACCACCACACTACCTTCAGTGACAATGATGAATTGTCGGCGCTGGTGGCCACGCGAATCAATGCCGACCTCTTGATCATCTTGTCGGACGTTGACGCCTTGTACACCGCCGACCCCAACCGCGACCCAAACGCCAAGCCAATCAAGAACCTTGACCACGTTACCAGCAATGTGGAAGCGGGGGCGGCCGGCACTAGTACCCGTTTTGGCACTGGTGGCATGATTACCAAACTCCGCGCCGCCAAGATGATGATGGAAGACCAACGTCAAATGGTCTTGTGTAACGGTCGCGACCCGCGGATTATTATCGATATTTTGAAGGGCAAACAAGTCGGGACCCACTTTGGATACGACCAACTTGCCAATAGCATTGAGGAGGACTCAAAATGAACCAACAACTAATCGAAATGGGAAAACGAGCACAGCAGGCAGCCAACCAGCTAGCTCTTGTGGCAACAGTCGCGAAAAATGACGCCTTAAACCAGATGGCCGATGCACTGTTAGCCAATGCAGACCAGATCATTGCGGCTAACCAGGCTGATATGGTCAACGCTACTAAAATGCCAACCAAGTTCCAGGACCGCTTGATGCTCAACCAGCAGCGAATCGTGGGAATGGCTGACGAGCTACGTCACGTGGCGATTTTGCAGGACCCAACGACCAAAATCGACCGTGGCTGGATTACCAAGGATGGCTTGCAAATTATCCAACAACGGGTGCCGCTGGGAGTCATCGGGATGATTTACGAAGCACGGCCAAACGTTACTTCTGGTGCCAGTGCGCTAACCTTTAAGAGCGGTAACGCGGTGATCTTGCGTGGCGGCAAGGAAGCACTGCGGACTAACCAGGCGGTCGTCAAGGTGCTGCGACAGGTACTGACAAGCAGCGGCTTACCAGTAAATGCCATCCAGTTAATTGAAGACACCAGCCACCAGGTTGCCCAGGAATTAATGGAATTAGATCAATACGTGGATGTCATTATTCCGCGTGGCAGTCATCGCCTGATTCAGGCAGTGGTCAAAAACGCCACCGTGCCGGTGATCGAAACCGGTGCAGGTAACTGCCACCTCTACGTTGACCGCGATGCCGATTTGACCAAGGCAACGCCGATTATCATCAATGCCAAGACTCAGCGGCCATCCGTCTGCAACGCGGCGGAAAAGCTCCTGGTTCACCAGGACGTGGCGGCCCACTTCCTGCCATCAATCATTAGTCAACTCCGCCAGCACGGCGTGGAAGTGCGTGGTGACGAACGCGTGCGGCAAATCGTGCCCGACGTTAAGGCGGCTAGCGACGAGGAATGGGATACCGAGTACGACGACCTGATTATGGCTGTCAAGGTCGTGGATTCACTTGACCAGGCAATTGATCACATTAACCGCCACAGTACCCACCATTCCGAGGCAATCATTACGGAAGATGGCGAGCGCGGGCGGCAATTTCAGCGGCGAGTTAACTCAGCTGTCGTCTACGTCAATGCCTCGACCCGCTTCACCGATGGTGGCGAATTTGGCTTCGGCGCGGAAATCGGCATCAGTACCCAAAAGTTGCACGCTCGGGGACCAATGGGACTCGACCAGTTAACGACAATTAAGTACGAGGTCACCGGCAATGGACAGGTCCGCAAATAGAACTTGCTTTTCGCCGGGAACATGTTATTCTAAGAAAACAATGGCGAAATTCTAATGAAAATCAAACTAGTCAGCGCCAGTCTTTTAGTGGGACTGGCGTTATTTTTTGCAAAGGAGAGGTCCTATGTCTGATCAAAAAACAACTCATGTTGAGCTTAACCGGACATTAACGTCGGGGCAGATGGAAATGATTGCCCTCGGCGGTACAATTGGTGTCGGTCTGTTTATGGGGTCGACATCGACAATTAAGTGGACCGGTCCCTCAGTCCTGCTGGCCTATGCCTTTGTCGGTGTTGTGCTTTACGCGGTGATGCGCGCCCTGGGGGAAATGATTTACCTGCAACCGGGAACCGGGTCATTTGCGGACTACGCGACCCACTATATCAGTCCGCTGGCCGGTTACCTGACCAAGTGGAGCAATGTTTTTCAGTTTATTATCGTCGGTATCTCGGAAGTCATTGCTGCTACCCAGTACCTGAATTTTTGGTGGCCACACTTGCCCGACTGGATTGCCGGGCTCGCCGCGATCGTCTTCTTGACCTTGGCCAACCTGGCGTCGGCGAAGGCCTACGGGCAACTAGAATTCTGGTTTGCGATGGTCAAGGTGGTCACCATTGTGGCGATGATTATCCTTGGGTTACTGGTTATTACCGTTGGCCTTGGCAACCATTGGCAGCCGGTTGGGATCAGCAACCTCTGGAAGCACGGTGGTTTCTTTACCGGTGGCTTTAAGGGCTTTATGTTCTCCTTGTCCATCATCGTTGGTTCCTACCAGGGGATCGAGTTGCTGGGAATTACTGCCGGGGAAGCCACAGAACCGCAGCACGCGATCGTTGAAGCCGTCCGGTCAATTATCTGGCGGATTTTAATCTTTTATATCGGGGCCATTTTTGTGATCGTTTGTATCTACCCGTGGAACCAGTTAAAGATGGTTGGTTCCCCGTTTGTCGAAACCTTTACCAAGGTGGGAATTACTGGTGCTGCCAGCATCATCAACTTCGTGGTTTTAACGGCGGCGTTATCGGGTTGCAACTCTGGGATCTACAGTGCCAGTCGGATGCTCTACAAACTGTCGATGGACAAGCAGGCACTAAAGTTCTTCAGCCGCTTGTCCAAGCACGTGGTGCCTAACGTGGCCATTCTATCAATTGCGGCCGGCATTTTGATTGGCTTTATCCTCAACGAAGTGCTGAAGGTGCTCAGTCCATCATTTAACAACATCTTCGTGGTCGTATACAGTTCCAGCGTCCTGCCGGGGATGGTGCCATGGTTTGTCATCCTGGTATCGGAATTGCATTTTCGTCAGCGAAAGCAGGTAGCATTGGCGACGCACCCATTTAAGATGCCGTTTTTCCCGTGGTTTAACTACTTTGCGATTATTTCACTGCTGGTCATCCTGGTCTTTATGTTTATCAACCCGGACACCCGGGTTTCCGTGACGGTCGGCGCCATATTCTTGTTGTTGCTGACATTGACTTACCAGGTTCACCACCGCGAGAAGGTTTAAACGAACGTGCATTCGGTCCTGGAAGTTAGTATAATGAAATTATTAGCTAACAAACGGGGGATTAAGATGAAAAAACATCGCTTTTTGCGGCGATTAGCTGCGCTGGCAATGACTTTGGTTGCCGGATTAATGGTTGCAAATGTTAGTCCACAGCAAGTGGGGGCCTGGTGGCGGCGCACTTCTTCTAACTATGCCGTCTCACGAACCAGTAAACTGCCGCCAACCCAGGAGCAGGCCGAAGCAGTCCTGACGCCGAACGTCAGAAAACAACTCGGTAAAAGTATTGAGTGGAATGGTGCTGGTTCCTTTGTGGTCAACAACGACAAAACGAAACTTAACGCTAACATCTCTAGTGCACCATGGGCGGTCAACCACCTGGATAGCCAGGGACGGCCGTGGCAAGGTGATGCCTGGTTAAGCAAGGCCACCCGCCAGTACCGTAACCGGCAATCGACCGGGAATGGGGCCTCATCCTGGAAGCCAGCGGGGTTTGCGCAGGCAACCAACCTGACAGGTGGTTACAGCCATGCTTATGACCGTGGTCACCTCCTGGGGTACGCCCTGGTTGGCGGGCTACCGGGATTCGATGCCTCGGAATCTAACCCGCAGAATATTGCTACCCAGACTGCCTGGGCTAATGAAGCCCGCAGTAGTCAGTCGCGGGGGCAAAACTACTACGAAGGGCTGGTCCGACAGGCCCTTGACCGCGGCAGCAGAGTCCGTTACCGGGTGACTGACATTTACGACGGTAATAACAGTGTTCCAGCCGGCGCCCACATTGAGGCCAAGGCGGCGGATGGCTCACTACAATTTAATGTTTTCGTGCCGAATGTCCAGAGGAATATTGAAATTGATTATGCAACGGGTCGGGTGACCCAAAGGTAAGCCGATCAAGCGATTGAGGCCGATGCAGAGGCCTTTTGAGGCGAATATCTAAAATGTATAATATACGCATATTTTCTATGATGTTGTGTATATTCACAGGTTGCGCCACACAAAGGAAGAAAGCAGGTCACATTTAGGTCACACTTTGTCACATGTATAAAATCGATACCAAAATAAAAATCACCTTCTGAGAGGTGCTTTTTTTTGTCATGCTGGTGTGTCCTTCTCGTCAAAATGCGCAAGCGGGTAGTATAGCGAGAAAAGATGAAGTGCGTGCGGTCAAATCTTGCTATAATATTTACTGTGGCCATATCTGCAACGGTAAGCGATGGAGTGTTCTGGCAGTCCTTCAATTAATCCACGGAGAACTATTTGAGACGTTTTAGGAAGTGCTGCGATTACTTGGTCGGTAGCGTGTAGCGCTTCTTTTTGCTCGGCAAAACGCTCCATGGCCGCGTCGGTTTGCTTGAAACCGGTAGGCCCGGGCATCCCGTCAAATGAGGGCGATGATGGCGAACCGGCAAGTTTCACCATCGTTTCATAGTGAGGTACGGATACACGGAGGAAGTGTTCGCATAAATGGCGAGCGCTTTTTTTATTAGAATCATTGGTATATACCAATGATATCATCCTTTCAAGAATTACAAGGTTACATTTTCTTTAAGTCGTCATTGAGCTGCTTCAAATCCTTCTTGGTTTCATCCGTGGATATGTAGCCACTCCGACGGGTGCTGCCCTTGCCTACCAGGGTGTTCTTAAAGCCCAAATCATTCGTGAGAATAGGTTGGAGCTTACGAGCAAGCGGGAGGTTTTCCCGTTCATCCTTGGTAAGATACTTGGTTAGCTCACCAGTCGTAAAGGATACGGGGCCTTTGCCTCCTTGACGCGCAAGACGCTCGTTGACAAAACCGATAGTATCAATCTTGAGGTCGTCGATATACTGAAGAGACACACGAGCTTCTTTGAGGTCGTCTTCCTCTTCTTCGCTTAGGCTAAAGAAACTGATGAGCTTTCCGTCGGCTTTGAGCTGGCGGTATTTGTAGTAAGCTTCGGCCCAACATTGATCAACGAAAGATGGAGTCATGACGCTATTTGGGCCGGCACAATCCATAGTGTGGCGGTCTTTGCTGATAAGGAAAGGCAAAAACTTTCGCTGACCATGTGAGGCCTTGTATTGATTTT
>DXGK01000010.1 GCA_019113965.1 Candidatus Limosilactobacillus merdipullorum | reverse complement strand
AAAGCCGAACGCTGGAGGCCTATTGTTTCTCATAAGTGCTCATAAATAACTGCTGTCTCGTTATCTTGCCCTCATACGGAAAGATAAGTTTTATCAGTGACACTTTAAAAGTCTAATCCGCCTATTGCAAGTTGGTTATCGTGCTCACACTAATCACTACAAGAAAAAATCCCTTGTTCACTTCACTGAACAAGAGATTTAATATATTATTTTTGATCATCATCAGCAATTGGCAGGGTCACACGGAAAATTGAACCGTACCCTAACGAACTTTCGAGACTAATCGTTCCGTGGTAACCTTCGACCAACCGTTTAGCAATGGCCAATCCCAGACCATTACCACCCTTCTTGCGACTTCGCGCCTTGTCAACCCGGTAGAAGCGATCGAAGACCTTTTTAGTCTCGTCAGCTGGGATTCCTTCCCCAAAGTCCTGAACACCAATTTCTACTGCGTTAAAGTTTTTCGACAAAGTGAGATGGACTTCCGTACGCCTCGTCGAATACTTAACGGCATTGTCGCACAAAATGATGAGGATCTGTTCCAGGTGGTCGCGGTGAATCTGAACCTTGACCGGCCGGTGGAGGTCGTCATCGAGGATAAAGGTGAAGTCTGGATGGATCATCTGCAGGTCATTATAAACTTGTTTGACCACATCGTTGACCACCGTGCTAGCATCGCGAAATTGGATCTCAACTTGCTCCGCTCGACTCAAGTCCAGCATTTCCTTCACCAAGTTATTCATGCGGGTCGTTTCCTGCATGATGGCGTTGATTGATTCATCGCGAACCTTCGCATCGTTTTTCCCCCACCGTTGTAACATTTGTGCATGGCCTTGAATAATGGCCATCGGGGTACGCAACTCATGGGAAACGTCGCCGACAAACTGCGACTGTTGGTCGATGTAGCGCTGCGTCTGATCGAGCATTTTATTAAACATCCGGCCTAATTCAGCTAACTCATCATTAGCCGTCGAAACTTTGACCCGGACATCCCTGGTTGGATCGGCACTCACCTCTTCCAAGGTCGAATGGATACTATTCAACGGCTCTAAGAGCAGGTAAGTTAAAAAGTAGCCCAACAACCCGCTCAGTAAAATAACCAGCAGAAGCAGCAAGAGCGCAATCAGTGCCAGGTGTTTAAACCGCTGGTGATAAACGGTTAACGGGTTTTCGACCTGCAGGTATCCCAGCAGATGCTGACTGCCATTTTGATAAACTGGCCGGCATGCCTGCAGGATGCGGTGGCGGTCACCCTTCACCAGCTCGGCACTCTTTTGGGAGTGAAGGACTAATTTTCTTTCCGGTAGTCCGGTTGTAAAGACTACCCGCTGTGACCTGTCATAAACCGTCACAACCAAATGGCTGTCAGCCAAGCCCTCCACAACGGGAGTCCGGTAAAAGCGGCCGGTTCGACTATCCGGTTGGTGTTTGGTTAACGCCTGCTGCACATTCTGCCGGTCGAATTGTGGAGCATCAACTGCCCCTAATCGCCGGCTAATCGTTGACACACTATGGTTAACCGTTTGTCGTTCCTGACTTAACAAATCGGAAGTAAAAGACCAAAAAAGAGTTGAAGCGAGAGCAACAAAAATGACAAAGACGCCCAGCGCGGTTCCGATTGCCCACTTCACTTTCAGTGAAATGAACCGTTTCTGCGATTTTTGTTCCTGATTCATTGCCGCACCCCTCTTTGTTAGCGGTTATTACGAGCGCATGACGTAACCGGTTCCCCGGACAGTCTGAATGTAACTCTTCTCCCCTTCACGGTCGATCTTGTTCCGCAAGTAACGGATGTAGACATCGACCACGTTGGTCTCAACATCGGAATCGTAACCCCAAACCTTGCTCAAAAGTTCCTTTCGCGGCATGACGACGTTGATGTGCTCCATCAGGATTAAGAGAAGTTCATATTCACGTTTGGTTAGGTTGATCACGTCGTTTCCACGGCGAACCACCCGGTTTTCTTTTTCAATGGTCAGGTCCTTGTAAGTGACCATCTGCTGGTGGGCCTCGTTGCTCTTATCTTCAATCTTAATTCGCCGTAAGAGTGCCCGCACACGCGCCAGTAATTCTTCGATGGCAAACGGTTTGACAATGTAATCATCGGCACCATGGTCAAGTCCGGATACCCGGTCAATGACTGAATCACGGGCAGTCATGATAATAATCGGCGTATCCTTGACTTCCCGAACCCGCCGGGCGACTTCAATCCCGTTTAGTTCTGGCAGCATCAGATCAAGCAAGATCAGGTCGAAGTCATCCTTCAAGGCCGCATCTAAGCCCGCACGACCATCTAATTCGACTTGAGTTTCATACCCTTCGTGTTTGAGCTCCAGGTCCACGAAGCGCGCTAAATTTTCCTCATCTTCAATAATTAAAATCCGACTACTCATAAAGTTAACTCCTCTTAATATATTTTCACTGTCAGCATGTTCATATTATATCTCATAGAGATTTTTAATCAATCATTCAGGTAATGAGATAAATCCTAATAATCAGTTAAAGTGATTATAACGCAGATCAATCAGCTTTGTAGCGCTTTTTAACAAAAACACTGCCATTCAATGATGAATGACAGTGTTTGTTCCATTAGACTACCAATTCAACTGCCACTGGGACGAGTTAGGAGCATCCACGTTGGGCGTAAAGAACTGGGCATGGACGACATCCCTGTAAAGGTGTTTGGAAATCAGCATGTAATTCCACTGGTTGGCCGCTGGTCCATGACCATTGTTTCCACCAGAATACAGACCGTTTTGTTCAGCACAAATAATGTCACCATTAGCCAGCACATGGATCACCACAAACGTATGGCCGTATGGGTTAGTACCCAGCGGTTCCGGATGGTCATGACCAGTCCCGGCAATGGCGCCGGCGTGGGGTGTACTGTCGGTATGACCGCCAACCGCTTGTGCCCAATCAACTGCGGCATCCCCACCAGCAGGCACCGTGACCCGTGGCAGCCGCTGGCCATTATTTTTCTGCTGCCAAAGGGCATAGAAGTAACTAGAAGCAAAGCCAACGCACTGGTCGGCTGCTACCCCGCTACCATTAAACCAACCGCGGTCGGTTTCGTACCCCAATCCGGCCGTTCGCGGTGTCTGTAGGTAGGGTTTGATATCAGCAGGCTCTTGCCCAAGGTACCAGCGAATGACGCCACCTTGACTATCAGCATTTTCGTTAACGCTCCCAGTACCATCTGGGCAAACCGCATGAACTTCTCCCGGGGTAAAGGCATAAGTCGTACTGGAAGCCGGCAATTTACTAGTCTGCTGGTCATGGCCACTAGTCCGGTCGGCACTCAGACTACTTGCAGTCGCATTGAAAACTGGCTGAGCTACCGCAGCTACCGGAACCGGATGGTGGGCAGCGGCCACCACGGTCGAAGCGGTCATGGTCATTGCCAGTAAGACCGTCCCCACCATTGTCATTAATTTTTGCGATAGTTTGACAAACTTCACAACCATTTCCCCCAAACCGTTTAAAATCACTATCCTAAGATAGCAGACTTCCAGCGCTTTGTACGGAATTAAAAACGATTGTTAGCAGATTAAAACATTCTTGTAAACATTTGTTACTAAAATGAAAAAAGCTTCCAAGGACCGGTCCCTTAGGAAGCTTTTCTCTTAGGTGTAATTAGTTGTTAGGCGTAACAACCTGCTTGCCATCATAGTAACCACAGTTAGGGCAAACCATGTGTGACTTACGAAGTTCACCGCAGTTTGGGCATGGTGCCAAGCCAGGGACAGTCAACTTAATGTGACCCCGACGAGTACGCTTACGCATCTTGGATTTCTTCCGTGCTGGAACAGCCATGAGTGACACCTCCTTAAAATAA
>DXGK01000090.1 GCA_019113965.1 Candidatus Limosilactobacillus merdipullorum | reverse complement strand
TAGCAACCCACCGGTTGGCACTGGTTGCCTGCCTGGGAGCACTTAGCTTTGTCCTGATGCTGTTTGAATTTCCCATTATTCCGGTGGCACCATACCTCAAGGTCGACTTTTCAGACGTGATTGTGCTGATTGCCACCCTGATTGATGGCCCGATAACGGGGGTTGCAGCGGCAGTGATGAAGGCTGTTTTGCACGCGTTGGTTAATGGCTTGTCTGTGGGAACCTTGTTGGGGTCTTTTAGCGACTTGCTGGCTGCGGTTGCCCTGCTGCTACCGTTTGGCTGGTTGGTGAAGCAGGGGCGTTCGGCCAAGCGTTTCTGGGTCGCTGCAGTAGCGGGGACGTTGTTAATGACTATCGTCATGGCGTTGGCTAATTGGTGGGTCCTCACGCCGCTGTACATGAAGCTCTGGTCGTGGAAGCCGACGTTGCCAATTGTGCAATTGGTAGTGACGGGAGTGGTCCCGTTTAACCTCGTAAAGGGGCTGTTAGTTGCTATCGTGACGGCATTGATTTACTTTCATTTACCAGCGCGGGTGATTAACCGGCTAAAGTAGTTTTATAAGGGAATGCAAATTGCAATTAAATTACTTGATCAACTTAATTGATTCTCATCCCCGGCGCTACCGGGTGATTGAAGGAACACTCAAAGGGCGGCAGACTGTAGCCACCCTTTTTTGGGCTCAGCAGTATGGCATTCAGGGATGGTTTGGCTACCGGCGGAACCTATCACGGGATGCCTATGATCAGCAGCTAGCTCAATGGGCACAAGCAGGTCTAGTAGCAATCGACAAGCAAGCAAAAACGGTCCGTTTAACTGCCCGTGGACAAAGAGAACGGAATTTGTATCGGCATGGTCATTACCAGCCTCGTTGCGGTCACTTATCCTGGATTGTGAACACCACTCGCTTTGCTAACTGCTTTTTGCTGGGAATTCAAACCGTCAGCGAATTAGCCCACCAAAACAACCGCTATGTGCCGCTGGACGTTCCGCCCGCCGAAATGGCGGCGGTTAAGCAATGGTTTTACCGTTATCGGCCCGCCCTGGTTTCTGGGGTTGCCGATGAATGCTTTCAACTAGGTCATTTACTGGAACAAACCGACCCGCGCTGGCCACAGCTTTTGGCGGCGTCGTTAGTCGGTTACCAAACCAGCGGACTGTACGATCAGCAGCTGCGCCAACTGTTAAAGCTGTCTGCCGACAGTCTGGCCTTGCTTAAACACGACGTCTGGTTAACGGTGGCCGCCACCATGCTTAAGAAACCAGACTGGTTGTTGAGCCGGTTGACCAAGCCGTTGCTGCGTCAGTCGCCGCTTAGTCGGAGTGCGGCCAAGACGCTGGCCTGCTACCGTTCCGGAATCCCCCTTGATGAAATTAGCCGGCGCCGGCGAATCAAAATTACGACCGTTCGCGAGCACCTGCTGGCGGCGGCAATTCAGCTTCCTGGTTCCGTTGATGCCCGCCAGCTAATTGGTCCAAAACGGTGGGATGAATTCGCAGATTTATTTCGCGGTCCGGTGGCAAGCTGGCACTGGACACCACAAAATGGAAGTGATCCAGCGGAATCATTTTTTGCTTTTCGACTGTATCAAATCGTAAGGAGTCAGCAGGATGGATGATCGTGAGCTTCACCAGATTCTGAAAAAAGAGTTTGGCTACCAACGGTTTCGCCCCGGCCAGTTGGCAACGATTAAGGCTTTGTTGTCTGGGCAAAATGCCTTATCGATCTTGCCGACTGGTTCAGGGAAGACCCTGATCTACCAATTTGTGGGGCGGATCAAGCCGGGATTGGTGGTCGTGGTTTCGCCGTTGCTATCGCTCATGCAGGACCAGGTTAACCGTTTGCGTCTGGCCGGTAATAGTGGCGTGGCCATGGTCAGTTCCTTACTGGATCCTGTCTCTAGACACGAGCTAATAAATCATTTAGACCATTATCACTACCTCTTTTTCTCACCAGAGATGATTACCAATGACTGGGTGGTTAACCAGTTACGCCGGGTGAACATTTCGCTAGTTGTGATCGACGAAGCCCACTGCGTCTCAGCATGGGGGCCTGATTTTCGTCCCCACTATTTGTTGCTGCGACAAGTAATGTTAGCCCTCCACCAGCCGACTACCCTGATGCTAACGGCGACGGCGCCCCCACGCGTGGCCGCCGATTTGGTAGCTAAGCTCGGTTTTGCAGACGCAGCTGTTCAAATTATCCGGCAAAGCGTTGACCGGCCAAACATCTTTTTAGCAGTCCGGCAGGTTGCTAGCGAGCAGGAAAAACTGACTAAGTTGCGCCAGCTGGTGACTCGCTACGGTGGTCGGGGAATTATCTACTTTTCCAGTCGGAAGCTGGCGACGAAAACTGCCGAATGGCTAAGTCAAGAGACGGGGATGAGCGTTGCTCCTTACCATGCCGGGATTGACGCAGTTGACCGCTACCGCATCCAGCAGCAGTTTATGAATGACCGTTTGCAGGTGATTTGTGCCACTAGCGCCTTTGGGATGGGGATTGATAAAGATGACGTGCGCTACGTGATCCATTACCACATGCCCAAGAGTATTGAAGCCTACGTTCAAGAAATTGGGCGTGCCGGGCGAAACGGGCAAGCCGCACTGGCGTTATTGTTGTATTCTCCCGGGGATGAGCAATTGCCATTGATGTTGGGTCAGGTCAAACTGCCCAGCGATGATGTGATGACTGCCTACCAGCAGCACCAGCTTGAGCTGGCATCGCTGGGTGATTCGGCTGAAATCATTGCCTTTTACTTGGATCACGGCTGGCAACCAAACCAGGTTCGCCACTTGTTCACCAATCGCTGGCGGGCAACCAAGCAGCAGGTGGGGCAGATGTTGACTTACGCAACCAGTAGTGGTTGTTGCCGTCAACAGATCGCTGACCATTTTGGCGAACAACTGGCATCCCGCCCACTATTGTGCTGCAGTAAGGACCAAGCTGACTGGCAAAAAAAGCTGCAGTTACCTTCAGCAGGGATGCAAGTTGACCACGATAATAAATTCAGTTGGCAATCTCGCTTGCGAGACCTCTTTAATTTGGCTTCGAAATCGTCTGACCACCTGGACAGTTAACAAGGAAATGCGCTACAATTTTCACTAGTATTTTTGAAATGAGGAGGGTGTTTATGAGCGAAAAACGCGAAGACCAGCACCGCAAGGACGACCAATTGTGGGATAAGACCTTCACCGACGATCCAGACATGGGGAGCGATGGTCATCTTTCACGGACTGAACACCGCAAACGAAACTCACACAATGCCATGGTGACGACGATTTTAGTGGTGGTCATTATCGTTCTGGCAGCTGCTCCGGTGTTGTACTGGATGAACCACCAACAATCTTTTAACCACCCAGCAAGGACGGAAAAGGTTGCCAAGAGTAGCCACTCGGCGAGTAGTCGGAAAAAACACAAACCGGCCAGCGACAAGAAGCGAATCCATCGTGAATCGTCAGCCAAGTCGGCTAGTTCTACAAGTCAGTTAAGCAGCAGCGAGACCAGTAGCACTACTAGTTCCAATTATGAAACGGGTGCTAAGTACACGACCGTTGAAAAAGGCCAGGGAATTTACCGGGTGGCAGTCAACAACGGTTTGACGGTGAATGAATTAGCCCGCTTAAACAATATTTCACCCAATACTCAGCTGCAGCCGGGACAACGACTAAGGGTAAAATAAGGAGTTTTGATTGTGAAAAAGGATATTCAAGTTGCCATTGATGGCCCAGCCTCTTCTGGCAAGAGTACGGTTGCCAAGATTATTGCCAAGAAGCTCGGCTTAATTTACTGCGATACTGGTGCGATGTACCGGTCAGTCACCTGGGCGGTATTAAATCGCCAGATTGACCTGGCAGATACCGCCGCCGTTGCCCGACTTGCTCGGACCATCAAGATTAGTTTCCAACCTGGTGATCCTGACCAGCGAGTCTTTGTCGATGCGGTTGAGGTTACCAAACCGATTCGTGAAGGCGCAGTCAGCAGCCACGTTTCTGCAGTGGCCGCGATTCCGACAGTTCGTGAAGCTATGACCATGCAGCAGCGCCAAATAGCCGACCAGGGGGGCATTGTGATGGACGGCCGCGATATTGGGACGACCGTGCTGCCAAATGCGGATGTCAAAATCTTCCTGGTGGCGTCGGCGCACGAACGGGCGCTTAGACGCTATAAAGAGAACCAGATCAAGGGCTTAGACAGCAAACCGCTAGCCGAGATTGAGGCAGCCATCAAACTGCGTGATCAAAAGGACTCCACGCGGAAGGTTTCACCGCTGAAAAAGGCTGCCGATGCAGTGGAATTGGACACCACCAGTCTCAGCATTGACCAGGTAGTGGACCGGATTTTAAACATTATCGAAAAAAGCCGCTAACAATTTAGCTAAATTGTAGTAATGGAAAGTTTTTTCTGTTAAAATATCAAACAGAGTTGTGTTGCAAGGAGGATTTTTATTAATGGCTGAAAACGAAAACAAAGACGCAATGCTTAAAGCGCTTGACAGCATCAAGCAAATCAAGATTGGTGATGTTGTTAAGGGTAAAGTACTGCAGATTGACGATGATCGTCAGGTAATTGTGGGGATCGAAGATGCCGGTGTTGAAGGTGTCGTTCCTGCTAAGGAACTGTCCTCAAAGCCAGTCGAAGACGTCAACGACGCAGTGAAGAAGGGTGACGAACTGGACTTGGTTGTTATCGCTAAGATCGGTAGCGACAAGGAAAACGGTTCTTACCTGTTATCACACCGGCGCCTGGAAGCTCGCAAGTTTTGGGATGAACTGCAGGCTAAGTTTGATGCTGGTGAAACGATTACTGCCAAGGTTACGCAGGCTGTTAAGGGCGGGCTGGTTGTTAACGCTGGCGTACGCGGCTTTGTTCCGGCCTCAATGATCACTGATCACTACGTTGAAGATCTTAACCAATTTAAGGGTCAAGAACTTGAATTTAAGATTATTGAAATTGAACCAAGCGACAACCGCCTGATTTTGTCACACCGTGAAATCGTTAAGGCACAGCACGAAGCTGCCGCTAAGAAGATTTTTGCTGAACTGGCACCAGGTGACGTTGTTGAAGGGACCGTTGCACGGATGACTAACTTCGGGGCATTTATTGACCTCGGCGGTGTTGATGGTCTGTGCCACGTTTCTGAAATTGCATACGAACACGTTGACAAGCCTTCAGATGTTCTGAAGAGCGGCCAAAAGGTAAAGGTTAAGGTGCTGAACGTTGACCCTGAACGTGAACGGGTCTCACTGTCAATTAAGCAGACCCTGCCTGGCCCGTGGGATGAAATCGAAGAAAAGGCTCCGGTTGGCTCTGTTTTGACCGGGACTGTTAAGCGTCTGACTGGCTTTGGTGCATTCGTCGAAGTGTTCCCAGGTGTTGAAGGTTTGGTTCACATTTCTCAGATCTCGCACAAGCACATTGCTACTCCAGCTGATGTGCTGACACCAGGTGAAGAAGTTAAGGTTAAGGTTCTCAATGTTGACCCTGAACGTCAACGTTTGGGCCTGTCAATCAAGGCATTGCAAGAAAAGCCTGCTGGCGCAGAAGACAATGGTAACAACCACCACCGTGGCAACCGTCGCCCTCGTCGTCGTAGCTACGCTGCAGATGCTCCTGAGGAAGAAAGTGGCTTTACGCTTGGTGACCTGATCGGTGATGAACTGAAGAAGGCTGGAAAGTAATTAAATGACCGTAGACGGGTTGTCTGTCTGTTCATTTAACTAAAAGAAAAAGGGGCGCGGTTCACGTTGTTACCGCGCTCCTTTATTTTTGAATTATTGTGAAAGGGGAGTTTTAGATGGCAGCTCCAGTTGTTGCGGTTGTTGGCCGGCCAAACGTTGGCAAATCAACCCTATTCAATCGCATTGCGGGTGAGAGAATTTCAATTGTCGAGGATACTCCTGGTGTTACCCGTGACCGGATCTATGCCCATGCTGAGTGGCTGGGTAAGGAGTTTTCCTTGATCGACACTGGCGGAATTGAGATCTCCGACCAGCCGATGTTGACGCAAATTCGGCAACAGGCTGAGGTGGCAATCGAGGAAGCCGATGTCATCATCATGGTAACCGATATCGATACCGGCGTTACTGATGCCGATGAACAGGTTGCTAAAATTCTTTACCGCTCCGATAAGCCGGTTGTCTTAGCAGTCAACAAGGCGGATAACATTGCCCGGCGCAATGAGGCTTATGACTTCTATTCGCTGGGGTTAGGTGACCCGTACCCAGTTTCTAGTGTTCATGGTGTTGGCATTGGTGACCTGCTGGACGCGGTGGTTGATGACCTGCCTGACGATCAGGATGCGGGAAAGGATAATTCTATCCATCTGAGTTTGATCGGCCGGCCAAATGTCGGAAAGTCATCGTTAGTTAACGCGATCCTTGGTGAAAACCGGGTAATTGTTAGCAATGTAGCTGGGACGACCCGTGATGCCATTAACACTCACTTCACGGACGAAGCTGGTCATGAGTTTACCATGATCGATACGGCCGGCATGAAGAAAAAGGGAAAGCTTTACGAGAATACCGAACGCTACGCCTTGATGCGGGCGATGCGGGCCATTGACGACTCGGATGTGGTTTTAGTCGTTTTGAACGCTGATGAAGGCATTCGGGACCTTGATAAGCATATTGCCGGTTATGCTCACGATGCTGGCAAGGGGATCATCATTGTTGTTAATAAGTGGGACCTGCTGAAGGGCCACAAGCAGGAAACGATGGTTGATTTCACGAACGTGATCCGCCAAGAATTCCAGTACTTAAGTTATGCGCCCATTCTCTTTGTTTCTGCCAAGACCAAGCAACGATTGAATAAGATTCCGGAATTAGCAGCGGAGGTTTACCAACACCACAACCGGCGTGTCCAGTCGTCAACGCTTAACGACGTCTTAGTTGATGCTTTAGCTGCGAACCCGACGCCAACGGTTAATGGTCGCCGTCTGCGGGTTTACTATATGACCCAGGTCGCGGTGGCGCCACCGACCTTTGTGGTGTTCGTTAACGATCCGGACTTGATGCATTTCTCCTACTTACGTTATCTCGAAAATAAAGTGCGGGCAGCATTTGATTTCACGGGTACACCAATTAAGATTATCAAGCGTCAACGACAGTAAAAAGTAACGGTCTGTCACCTCAATTATTCTTAAAATCCACTAAAAAGCGCCTGTACCGCTTGCGAACGGCGTTTTACTATGATAATCTAAATCATGAAATGATACGACTTTTCGTTATTGTTTCGTTAATTTTGGACCACTCAAAATTAACTGAGCACAGCCGTCATCAAACGGCCGATGTGGGAGGTGAAAGTAATGGCAAACAAGGCAGAACTGGTTAACAACGTTGCAACTGCAACTGGTCTGACTAAGAAGGATGCTACTGCTGCAGTTGATGCAGTATTCAGCTCAATCCAGGCTTCACTGGCTAAGGGTGAAAAGGTTCAACTTATCGGTTTCGGTAACTTTGAAGTACGTCACCGTGCAGCTCGTAAGGGCCGCAACCCACAGACTGGTAAAGAAATCCAGATTCCTGCAAGCAAGGTTCCGGCATTCAAACCGGGCAAGGCTTTGAAGGACGCCGTTAAGTAATTTTAACGACAACATTACTTAAGTGATGGTCAATTTTGACCACCACTTTTTATTTTGGTTCGGCACCATTTCTTTTTCTTCTCACTTGATTTTTGTTAAAATATTGCTTGATTGACGAAAGGGGCGTTAGGTGTGACTTATTCCGCAAAAGTACTTAACGAGATTGACGATGGGCATCTGAAAGCTGCCTACCAGTTGTTGGACAAGGCGGTCGAGTACGATGACGACGAAACTTTGTTTAACTTGGCCGGTGAACTAGCGGCGTTGGGATTGACGGATAAGGCCAGCGACATTTACCAGCGTTTATTGAAGAAATATCCCGATGAAGACCAGCTGAAGACCTCACTGGCTGAACTGGCAATCGATGACGGTCAAAACGATCGGGCATTGCAGTATCTCAGTCAGGTGAGCCCCCAATCGCCGGCGTACCTCCAATCGTTGTTGGTGGCGGCAGACCTCTACCAGACCGAGGGTGAATTTGAAGTCTGCGAGAGCAAACTGATGGAGGCTTACCAGCTGGAACCCGATGAACCGGCAGTTTTTTTCGCCTGCGCAGAGTATTACTACTTGGTTGGTAATTTTGAACGCGCGATTCCCTTTTACTTTGCCTTGATTAAAACCGGAACCACCAGTTTCTCTAATGTTGACTTGGCTGGTCGCTTGGCAATGTGTTATGCGCAGCGGGGGCACTATGAGCAAGCGTTGGGCTATTTCCAGCAGGTTGCACCGGCAGCGATGACCAGTGATTTGCGCTTCCAAACTGGGCTAACGCAGTTGCATTTAAAGCACTATTCACAGGCGGAAGACACTCTCAAGCAGTTAATTGATGATGACCCCCAGTACACGAGTGCCTACCAGCAGCTGGCAAATGTCTACCAGCAGGAACACAAGTTGGACCTTGCCTTCAAGACGTTGCAGGAGGGCATAGGGATGGATGAATACAATGAACAGCTTTACGTCCAGGCCGGCCAACTGGCTGAACAGTTAGGTGATGGTGATAAGGCCGCTGAATACCTGGCCCACGCCCACCAACTGGATCCGGAAAACATTACCGTTACCCTGGCCTACAGCCGCTACCTCCTGCAAAATAACCAGTACGAGAAAAACTTGGCGCTGTTGCAGCCGTTGGCCAATGACGACGATGTTGACCCGCAGGTTGAATGGAATATTGGTCGCTCATACTTAGGCTTGGAACAGCTAAAAAAGGCCGGTTCCTACTTCCAGGCAGCTGCGCCACTGCTAAATGACGATAGTCAGTTTCTCCATGACTATGCTCAGTGGGCACGGGCAGCTGGTGAGTTAACAACGCTTAAGAGCATTCTGCGGCAGTACCTGAAACTAGAGCCGACTGACACCGAAATGGCGGCCTTGTATGATGAACTTCAATAAGAGTGATGGTAAACGAAACGCTTCATAACTGCTAAGTTGGCAATAGCAATTGTGAAGCGTTTTTTTATTGTTGGCGTTGAGCGCGAAGTCGCTGGTAGTAAAGCAGTGAGGCGGGGTCTAAGTGGAGCTTCGCCATGATGTCGTTGTTTGACTGTCCATCCATGGCAGATAAATTAGTCAGCACGTAGTCCTGGTGGAGTTGGGCAGGGTTAAGTTTTAAACAGAGGTATGACTCGTCAGCCTTCAGGTACTTGTGGAGTGCGGGGTTGCCTAACCTTGGTGCTTGCAAGTTGATGCGTTGTTTTAAAAACAAGTCGGGACATTGTTGACGGGATGCTAACGGTTGATGAAAGGCGGCAAACGCCTCGCGAAAATGTTGTTCACCTGGAATGATTGGCTGAACGTCTGCCCACGTTTTCCAGAAGCCGGGATGGAGGAACTCGCCAACGGTAAAGCCGTGGGCGAGCAACAGCAAGGTTAAGCGAGTATAAAAAGATACCTGGTCGTCCGCCAAAATCTGCGGCAGCTTGCTAAGCCACTCGCCAGGATGCACGGTGGGCTTGGCTTTGACGGCTCGGCCATGCAGCGGCAGGGTCGGGTAGTTGCTGATCAGTTGGTTTTCAAAGAGGTAGGTAAAGTAACGATTAAGCTGGGCCAATGTTTTGTTATAAGTATTAATGGTAATGTGGCGTTCGTCCTGGAGGTAGGAAAAATATGCTCGCAGGTCGTTAGTATTTACGTTATTGAGGGCGTCAGCAACTGCCCGCGGCCGGTTAGCGGCCAAAAAGGTGATTAGCTGCTGGAT
>DXGK01000009.1 GCA_019113965.1 Candidatus Limosilactobacillus merdipullorum | reverse complement strand
AAATTCCTTAACAGCTCAAAAATCCGTAAAAAAGACTCCTCATTAATTTTTTACTGTACAAATAAGCAGAATATAGTATCCTAGAAGTTATGAGGTACTTAGTATCTGTACTAGTACGCCATCAATTATTTTAAATTGTCTGAGGAGGTTTCACCATGATCCAAACTATCGATTTGAAAAAGGGCATGGTTTTTAAGCGTGACACCAAGTTATTCCAAGTAAAGGAAATCAACCACCACAAGCCAGGTAAGGGTAACACCCTGATGCAGATGAAGATCAAGAACCTGCGTAACGGCGCAATCGTTCAAACAACGATGCGGCCAACTGAAAAGGTTGAAGATGTCACTATCGACAAAAAGAGTGCACAATACCTTTACAACGAAGAAGACAACTACGTCTTCATGGATCTGGAAACTTATGACCAATACAACATTGACAAGTCCCAGATTGAAGAAGAATGCCAATACCTGGTTCCTAACATGAACCTAACCTTGGAATTCGTTGGTTCCGAACTGATCGGGGTTGAACTGCCAGCTACTGTTACCCTGAAAGTTGCTAAGACTGAACCAATGATCAAGGGTGCTACCATCGATGGCGGTGGCAAGCCAGCAACCATGGAAACTGGTTTGGTGGTTAACGTTCCATCATTCGTGAAGAACGGTGATGAACTGATCATCAACACTACTGATGGTTCATACAAGTCACGTGCTTAATCACATCAGCTTTCATAAAAAAACCGACAGCTCAGCTGCCGGTTTTTTTATTGCATTAACCACCTAGGCTCCTGGACCTGCCACTTTCTTGGCCGCCGATCGCCATGGACCCAGTAAACTTCACCAGTTGTTAAGCCGGTGGTTGGTAAGGACTGTAAGTGCAGGTAGGAGAGTTCCTCCCTGCTAGCAAGGTGGTGAACGAGGAGGTTAGCAAACTGCGAACGCAGACGGTCCGGCAAATCCAGCGTTGATTGTGTAGTCATCACAACAGACAAACCTGCCTTCCGTCCTTCGCGGAGCAAGCGGAAAATACCATTATCGGCCAATTGTCGCGAATCAACCGGCAGGTAACGATGTGCTTCGTCGATGACCACTGCTACTGGGAACTCTGAAGTATTCCGTGAACGAATTATCAGCATCTGATTGAAGATCAACGAAATCAGTAACCGCTGTGCGGCCCCCTTTTCATGAAGTTTTGACAGGTCAATGACCAGGTTTTTCTTGGCACGCTTAGTCAGGTACATTTGGAGTACAAAGCTCAGCTCATAGCTAACCGCTTGGGGGTGGGTGGTGGTATCAAATAGCCGCCGGAAACTACTTTCCGCCAACCACTCCCGCAAGGCGGTCACCAACTGCCATTGCTGAGCAATCAGTTGGCGGTCATATTCCTGCCCCAATAAATGATAGTTAGCGCGCTGATCACTAAATGGCACAACCATCTCTTCAATCAGTTGGTCTGGCAGCAAAGTAATCGGATACGATTTCGCCCATGATCCCAAGCGCTTAACGTCGGCGATAAAGTCACTGGTCGACCTGCCGATTTTTTGATAAGTCTGGCGGCGCCGGTAGATATTTAGTTCAATTCGTAATGATTGAATGGCACGATCCACCAATTCGGCTTGAAAGTCGTGATGGTTAATATACAGAACTTCCAGCAGGCAACGCCCACCCCAGCGTCCCGCATCAAGGTAGCAGTTTTCACCAAAAGTATAATGCTGACTATTGGGAAGCGCGCTGTATTCCCCCGTTGGATCAAAGATAATGGCGGATGACGAGGTTCTTTGTAAGTCATTCAGCAATGCTAAGGTCGTTGTTGTTTTGCCACTCCCGGTTTGCCCCACAATTAGCAGATGGTGTCTAACCAGCTCTTCCAAGGCAGTCTGCGGACAATCCTGGTGATTCAACTTTAAAAATTGAATGGCTGTCATTTTAACAGTCTCCTTTCTCAAAAAGTCCCGGAGAAAAACTCCGGGACTTTTTCTCTAACGACGCCGACGCAGCTTCCGCAGCTTACGGTACTTCCGTTTTTGCGCTTTTTTGGCATTGCGGGCCATTGAGTTCATGGCCATTTGCCCCATTCGACCGCCAGGCATCCGACCGCCAAAGAGGTTCGCCATCCCACTCATGTTACCGTTAGTCACCTGCTTCATCATCTTCCGCATTTGATTAAATTGCTTAATCATCCGGTTAACTTCCACAATTGGCCGGCCGGCACCAGCGGCTAACCGTCGCCGCCGACTAGGGTTCATTAAGTCCGGATTTTGTCGTTCTTCCGGCGTCATGGACATGACAATCGCCTTCATGTGCCCCATTTGCTTCGGATCCAGCTGCAGGTTTTGCATGGCAGGGTTGTTGGCCACCCCGGGGATCATCTTCATGATCTTTTCCAGTGACCCCATCTTGTTAACCTGGTCCAGTTGGTCGACAAAGTCATTGTAATCAAAGGTGTTGGCGCGCATCTTGTCCATCGTTTCTTGCGCCTGTTCCTCGTCGAAATTCTGCTGGGCTTTTTCGATCAGGGTCATCATGTCGCCCATCCCCAGGATCCGCGAAGCCATCCGGTCAGGGTGGAAGATGTCCAGGTCGTCCATCTTTTCCCCTTCACCGACAAACTTAATTGGCTTGCCGGTGACGGCGCGGATTGACATGGCGGCACCACCACGGGTATCACCATCAAGCTTGGTCAGCACCACCCCGGTGATGTCTAACTTATCGTCGAAACCTTGCGCCGTATTAACGGCGTTTTGACCGGTCATGGCGTCGACAACCAGCAGGATTTCGTTTGGCTGCGCGACTTCCTTAATCCGTGCCAGTTCCTCCATCAGTTTCTCATTAATTTGAAGACGACCCGCCGTATCGATGATGACGTAGTTGTTCTTGTTTTCTTCAGCCTGGGCCAACCCATCCTGGACGATCTTGACCGGGTCAGTATCGGTTCCTTCATCAAAAACCGGCACGTCAATGGAATCCGCCACTTGTTTTAACTGCGTAATCGCCGCCGGACGGTAAACGTCAGCCGCAATAAACAGTGGGCGGGCATGCTTCTTGTTCTTTAAGCGCAGGGCTAACTTGCCCGCGGTAGTCGTCTTCCCGGCCCCTTGCAGCCCAACCATCATAATAACGGTTGGCCCCTTGTCAGCCTTGGACAACGGTACCGCTTCATCACCCATCAATGATGTCAACTCGTCGTTAACAATCTTAATGATTTGCTGAGCAGGATTTAACCCCTTGAGAACCTCGGCCCCCATTGCCTTTTGCCGGACAGTTTTAACAAAGTCTTTGACAACCTTAAAATTGACGTCGGCATCCAGCAGTGCCAAGCGAATTTCCCGCATCGTCTCACGGATGTCGGCTTCCGTCACCTTTGGTTTGCGGCGGAGCTTCTCCATTGCCTTTTGCAGGCGTTCAGTTAATCCTTCAAATGCCATTCGTTAATCTCCTCATTCTGTCGCATCAATTATGCGCCTAATTGTACCACTTTGCTGAAGTTCATTCCTCTTCCAAGTTGTCCAGCCGATGAATCAGCGATAAGAGGTCACTATCCTTCGGATAATGGTCAGAAACATAGTCGGCCAGGCGATCGGCTACCCGGTTGCGAGCGATGAACTGGCGGTGTAAGTGCAGTTTTTCTTCATATTCGCGCAGCGTTTGTTCGGTTCGCCGAATATTATCGTATACCGCCTGCCTTGAGACAGCAAAATTATCAGCAATTTCCCCTAATGAATAATCATCACCGTAGTACAGCTGCATATACTCTTGCTGCTTGGTGGTTAATAAGGGACGATAAAACTCTAACAGGGCGTTGATTTCCTCGTTTTTGGCCAGTTCCATCAATCCAGCTCCTATTCTTCAACCAAGCCCTTGAAGAGGCCATAGATAAATTCACTCGAGTCAAAGGCCTGCAGGTCGTTAACCTGTTCACCCAAACCGACAAACTTCACTGGCAGGTGAAGTTCGTTCCGGATTGCCAGCACAATTCCCCCGCGAGCGGTCCCATCAAGCTTGGTAAGGACAATTCCCGTAACGTCGGTACTTTCCTTGAACAGCTTGGCTTGAGTCAGGGCATTTTGGCCGGTAGTGGCATCGAGCACCAGGAGAACTTCATGAGGAGCATCGGGAATTTCACGGGTTAAGATCCGCTTCATCTTGGCTAACTCCTTCATCAGGTTAACCTTGTTCTGCAAACGACCCGCAGTGTCAACAAACAGGACGTCATAGTCTTCTTCCTTGGCCTTCTTGACGGCATCAAAGACCACCGCAGCCGGGTCCCCATTTTCAGGCCCGGTCACAATGTCGACGCCGTCACGCTCCGCCCAAACTTCCAGTTGCTCAGTTGCACCAGCCCGGAAAGTGTCCGCAGCCGCAAGCAAAACCTTCTTGCCGTTCTTCTTTTCCCGCGCGGCCATTTTCCCAATGGTGGTTGTCTTGCCGGCACCATTGACCCCGACAAACATAATGACGGTTGGCCTCTGCTGTGC
Source organism: Candidatus Limosilactobacillus merdipullorum (assembly GCA_019113965.1). Taxonomy (GTDB): domain Bacteria; phylum Bacillota; class Bacilli; order Lactobacillales; family Lactobacillaceae; genus Limosilactobacillus; species Limosilactobacillus merdipullorum. Next base: position 5,405 of record DXGK01000009.1, on the reverse strand, counting down.
CCAGTTAATGCTGTTGTTTTCGCCAGCACCGGCCTCTTCGTAGAGGTCGACCATCTTTTCGATGATGACGTTCGATACGTCCTGCTTGCTGTGGGCATTTTGTAGCTTAACCTCATCACGAAGTTCGTCAGAGAGTTTCATCGCCATGTCCACGCCCACATCTGATTCAATCAGCAGGTCTTCGAGGTCTTCAAAGAAATCCTCGTCGACGTGTCGGAAATTCGCCAAGAAACGGTTCAGCCGTGCCCCAAAGCCAGTCCGTGACTTTTTCAGTCCGCGGTCATAACGGGCAGTTTCCGACTTCGCCGCCTCTTTGCTTGCCTCGTCAGCTGTCGTTGAGACTGTTGGCGTGTTCTTTTCTTCACTCGCCGCTTCCTCAGTTGGTTGTGCCGAATTATCTGCAGGCTTCGGTTCGGTGGTGTCTGCCGCTGAAACTGTTAAATGCTCGTCAACTGAATTTGGCTGGTTTGACTGCTCCTCACTAGTTGACGGCTCAGCCGTCTTTTCTTGCTGCTGGTCAGTGGTTGATGATTGATCAGCAGAGTCCTCATTCTCGTCACTAGTTGACGCTTCTTGGCTGGCATCTCCTTCCTGGTTAGTTGGTTGCTGGCGTTCATCAGTTGTTTGTTGGTCAACCGTTGCTGTTTGATCAGCACTCTCAGTGCTTACCGGAGTGGTAGCGTCCTGATCTGCGGCTGATTGTTGCTTACCATCACCCGTCTGCTGTTCGTTTTTTACTGCCGGCGTCTGTTCTTCCGGCTGTTTCTTTTCTTTTTTCTTACGGCGAAATATATCAAATAATCCCATTTGTATCTCTCCTTTTAGCCTTGCTGGCCATCCTCAGCAGACGAAAGTGCATCCGCTACATCGACTGAAACCATCCGTGACACCCCGGACTCCTGCATAGTGACCCCGTAAAGGACGTTAGCATTCATCATTGTTCCCTTCCGGTGAGTAATCACGATAAATTGTGGGCCATGATTACCAAAGCGCCCGAGGTAATGAGCAAAGCGGTCAACGTTCACCGCGTCGAGAGCCGCTTCGGGTTCGTCCAAGATAGCAAATGGCACCGGTCGTACCTTCAGGATGGCAAACAGGAGTGCAATAGCGGTTAACGCCTGCTCCCCACCGGATAACAAACTCAACTGCTGGTTACGCTTGCCAGGCGGCTGAGCCATAATGTCGACCCCGGTATTCAATGGATCATCAGGTTCGGTGAGTAAGAGTTTAGCATGTCCGCCCTCAAAAATATCCCGAAATGTCTCGGCAAATGCCTTTGAGACCTCAGCAAAAGTCCTCATGAAACGTGTTTTGACCTGGTTATCCATCTGATTCATCGTCGCCAGCAATTGCTTTTTCGCATCCAGCAGATCCTGCTGCTGTTGGTTAAGGAAGTCAAACCGTTCTTTGATCTCCTTGTATTGGTCAATTGCGCCGAGGTTAACCTGGCCAAGTTCGTCCAGACCCTTCTTTAGCAATTTCAGGCGAGTCTTGATTGTCGCGTCGTCTGCATCGCTGATGTGTTGACGGGCCTCATCCAAACTCATCGAGTAGTCATCACTCAACTTATTGAGACTATTGTCAATCGAAGTCTCCAGCCGTGCTTGTTTACCCGTTAGCTGGTTCAACTTGTCCATGGCTTGCCGCTGTAGTTCGCGCAAACGTTGACTAGCTGCATTCTGGTCAGCCAGCTGCTGGTCAATGTCTTCCAGTTGATCCTCATTTTGAGCGGCAGCCTTTTTATGGCTAGCTAACTCTTGCTTGGTCTTAGCCAAAACTTGACTGGTGGATTCCTGTTGACCATTGTCACGACTATCGATTTGCTGCAAGTCATGATGTTGCTGCTTCAGGGAATTAATTTCTCTCTTCAGTTGACTCAGTTGGTTGTTCAACTGGCGAAGGTCACGCCGGTCATGCTGAAAACGCTCTTCCGCTACCGCCAACCATTGTTCCATTTGGTGAAGCTGTTCGGATTGTGCCGCAGCGCTGGCAGACAGGTCTGACAGCTGTTGCTGCTTATCAGCCATCTCAGTCTTCGCCTTAGCCAGTTGGTCTGCCACTTTTGAGGCCTGCCGTTGTTTGTCGTTGATCTGCTGGTCGAAGTCATGGTCATCTGCACCAACCCACTCGGCTTTAAATGAAGCCAATTGACGTTCCATTGTCGTTAGCTGAGCATTAGCTAGTTGAAGGGCTGACTGCGCTTGACCGGAATCATTGCTAAATTGTCGAACTTCTTGTTGGAGCTTTTCAACCAGGCTACGGTTAGCATTCCGGGCATCCGTCAACTGACGGACTTGTTGCTCAGCCTCGTTGGCTGCCCGCTGAGTTTGATTCAGCTGGTCCTTCATCGTTTTCAGTTGTTGTTTCTGGGATAATAAGCCAATCCGCTGGTGGCGGTTAGCACCACCACTCATGGAACCACTGGCATTGATTACCTGGCCATCAAGCGTTACCACGCGGGCCCGGTGAAAAGCTTGGTTGGCAATCACAGTCGCATTGTCTAGATTATGGGCGATGACCGTGGTCGACAGCAGGTGGTCAATCACCGGTTGGATAGCCGGGTCAAACTTGATGAGTTGACTTGCCACCCCCAGATAGCCAGGTATATTTTGCAGTGAACGCACGTCAAGCTGTCGAGCACGCCGTAGCCCATTGATCGGGAGGATTGTCACTCGGCCACCGCGCTGTTGAACCAGCAAGCGAATGATTGCCTTCCCAGTCTGCTGGTTATCAACAACCAGTTGCTGGAGCTGGGACCCAAGGGCCGTTTCGATAGCCGTCGTCAACTGTGATGGCACATCGATTAATTCACTTACTGCGCCCTTGAGTCCCGGAAAACGGTCGCGCTGTTCCAGAATATGCTTAACTCCCTGGTAATAACCGGTGTAGTCAGCGGCCATTGAACGATAACTCTTAATCCGTGAATCCACCGAGTGGACATCACCCAAAAGTTGGTACCAGTGTCGCTGCGCCGCGTCATACTGGTGATTTAGTTGAGTCGCATGTTGTTGGGCTTCAGCCAGTTTCTGTTGTGATTGATTTAACTGGTCAGTTAAGTGTTCCACCGCAGCCTGTTGAGTCGCCTGTTGTTGCTTCAACACTTCGCGTCGCTGACTAGCGGCCTGGAGCTGAGTTGCATTTTGCTGCTGCTGTTCCAGTGCTTGACGGTGGTTACGCTGAAGGAAGAGGATTTCATTGTGCAAGGTTGTCTGTTGCTGCATCAAATCCACCTGCTGGTCGCGCAACTTTTCAACCTGCTTTTGGAGCGTCTGTTGACGTTGGTCAACGCTTTGGGTCTGCGCTTGTTTGAGTTCCTGTCGGTGCTCGTCAATGGTTTGCTGCTGGCTCGTGAGCTGTGCAGTCTGTTGATCACGATGAGCAGTCAAATCGTTGAGCTGATTAGTTCGCTCCTCTAGTTCTTTTGATACTCGCCGCAATTCCTCTTGACGTTGTTCTTGCCGTGCACTCGCCAGCGACTGCTGGTTGTCCAGCTTGGCAATTAATGAGGTCTCATCAAGAATCTTACCCTGCAGTTGGTCCTTTAACTTCCGGTAGTGACGCTGGTCGGCTTCCAACTTGGCGGTCTTTTCATCGGCCGCTTTTAAGTTATGATCAGCGGACGAACGGTTCTGTTGCGCGTCTTTAACCGCCTGGTTAACCGTGGCGATGTCTTTTTGCTGACGATCGATCAGGCGAACTAACCGGGTCTTCTCAAATAGGTCAAACTGCTTTTTTTGCTCCAGGTAGTCCTCTGCCAGTGCGCTCTGTTCTTTTAACGGTCCCAACTGTCCAGACAGCTCAGCAACAATATCGTTCACCCGGTTAAGATTGTCAGTAGTCGATTCTAGCCGCTTAGCCGCGGTGTCCTTGTTCTTCTTGTACTTGGCCACCCCAGCGACAGTCTCAATAATGCGCCGCCGGTCGACCGGTTTACCATTAAAGATCGCTGCAATCCGCCCCTGAGAAATAATGGAAAAAGACTCTCGACCAAGTCCAGAGTCAATAAATAAGTTAACAATGTCGCGCAGGCGGACCTCCTGGTTGTTCAGCAGGTACTCGCTATCACCGTTGCGATAAAGCCGCCGGGTTACGGTAATCGTGTTGTATTCGCTTTGCAGGTAGTGGTCACTGTTATCGAAGGTAATGGTGACACTAGCCCGGTTCAATGGTTTCCGGTCAGCCGAACCGTTAAAAATCACGTCGGCCATCTTGTCACCACGGAGTGTCTTGGCAGATTGCTCACCAAGTACCCAACGAATTGCCTCAATGAGGTTGCTCTTCCCGCTACCGTTAGGGCCGATAATCCCGGTAATCCCATCTTTGAATTTAATTGTGGTTTTATCTGCAAATGACTTAAAGCCATTTAACTCTAACGACAAAAGTTGCATAGTTAGTTACTCTTGCTTCCGTAATTTATTCAGCGCTTGCTGAGCTGCTGCCATTTCGGCGTGTTTCTTGGAACTGCCTTGACCCACACCGATCACCTGCCCGTTGGCACTAACGTTCACCTTGAAAACTGGTTGGTTGTCGGCACCGCGTTCTGCCAAGAGGTGATACTTAATATCTACGTCCCCTTGACGTTGGAGGTATTCTTGAAGGCTAGTCTTGGCATCCACCGCGTGATCAAACCATCCCTGGTCAAGTTTAGGAAAGATGACACGGTGGATAAACCGTTCGACGGCGTCCCGCCCCTGGTCTAAGTAAAGTGCGCCGATAAATGACTCAAAAATATCACAAAGTAAACTGGGACGTTGGCGTGCGCCGGCCTTTTCTTCCCCCTTGCCAAGACGAATGTATTCGTCAAAATGGCATTCCTTGGCAAACTTCGAGAAACTGTCTTCGCAAACCATCGCTGCCCGCAGGCGGGTTAATTGCCCTTGTGGCAGTTGTGGATAGCGTTTGTAAATGTATTCTGAAACGAACAACTGCAATACTGCATCACCCAGAAATTCCACCCGTTCGTAAAACTTTAGTCCCTGGTGGGGATGCTCATTCACGTACGAAGCCTGGGTAAAGGCCTCGGCCAAAAGTTCCGGTCGGTTGAATTTAATCTGAAACTCATCGGCCAAGTAGTCTTGCAGTTCGCTCAGGACTTTATTCATTTGTCAAAAACCTCCATCCATAAAAAAGGCCACGCTGAATTACAACGTAGCCATCTCAATATCTCAACCTTAATTATCTTCGTTTTGGTGAGCAACGATGTAGTCGACCACTTCGCCAATTGTGTTTAGCTTTTCAGCTTCATCGTCATCGATTGTTGAACCAAACGTATCTTCCAGTTCAAGCATAAACTCAACAAAGTCAATTGAGTCGGCTTTCAAATCAGTCCGGAGATTAAGGTCTTCGGTAATCTTGACCTTATCAATATCGAAATGATCAGCCACAATTGATGCGACCTGATCAAA
>DXGK01000089.1 GCA_019113965.1 Candidatus Limosilactobacillus merdipullorum | reverse complement strand
AGACCTTGTCGAGATGATCCTGGGCCTGCTTATCGATCGTTTGTGCAATATTTGAAATCAAGATTGTCCTCCATTAATGAAATGCTAAAACTCGTTATAGATGAATGGCGCTTGGCCCGCACCAAAGTATCCGTAGAGGTAAATCACAAGCATTAGCACCACGAAGTATAGCAAGGTAGTCAACCAAAACTTTGCGGTTGGATGATTATTCAATTTTGCAAACATCCAGCTACCCTCCTTTATGAGTTTAAAATCAGGTCGGGAAATAGTAACAAAGGTTGCCACTACGCCGATCCTGACAATAAGGTTCAACAAATGAGATTATACACATCAGAGGCGGAAAATACAACGTTATAACGGCGAAGTCAAGGGCTTTTTATTATTGCTAGAAAAGGGTCTGTCGGTAATTGATTTGAACAGGTAAAGTTTCTTTTAAAACTGGCATTTTTTGCCAGATGCGCTAAAATGAGAATACGATTATAACCAAATGAGAAAAAGAGGATGGTGTCAATGGATCAACAAACTAAAATTCAGGTTCTCAAAGACCTGATTCGGATCAATACCGCCAATGACCATGAAAAGCAGGCGGCTTTATACCTGCAACGCCTGCTAAAGAACTATGGGATCAGTTCACAACTGGTGGAATATGCCCCGGATCGGGATAATATCGTGGCTGAACTCGACAGTGGGCAACCAGGGCCAGTGCTGGTGTTGGCTGGGCACTTGGACACCGTAGCTCTTGGTAACCGTGACAGTTGGGAGCATGACCCGTTGAGTGCCGATGAAGTCGATGGCGCAATCTATGGGCGAGGCAGTGTCGACATGAAATCAGGGCTGGCAGCCATGGCCATCGCCCTGATTGAAATGAAGGATGCCGGTCTCCCCAAGAAAGGGAAGGTTCGTTTCCTGGGCACTGTCGGTGAAGAGCTCGGTGCCATGGGTTCTGAGCAACTGACTGATCAAGGCTTTGTCGATGATGCCACCGCAATGATCGTCGGCGAACCAACTGGTGGTGATATTGTCTATGCGAACAACGGGTCGATTGGTTACACCGTTAAGTCCTATGGGAAGAGCGTTCACAGTTCAATGCCGCAAGCAGGGGTCAATGCCGTGGGTAACCTCGCCAAATTCCTGGTGGCTGAAGAACACGCCTTCGATGATGCTCCAGCCAGCCCCATCCTGGGCAAACCGGTCCATAGTGTCAATGTTTTCCACGGTGGTAGTCAATTAAACATCATTCCCGACTATGCGGAAACCCAGGGGAATATCCGGCCGGTTCCTGAATGTAATAATGAGGACAGTATTGCGCGGATTCAACAGACTGTTGATCAGTTAAACGAGCAACCAGGAGTTGACCTGAAACTGGAGGTCCAGTTTAGCTTCCGGCCAGTAGTCAACGACCCTGACAGCGACTTTGTCAAACTAGTCCAGAATGCTCACCAGCAAGCCTTTGGTCAGCCAGCGGGAATGAACATTATCCATGGTGCCAGTGATGCGTCCAACTACATTAAGGCGGTCCAGTGTCCAATGCTTTTGCTGGGTGCGGGTGACTGGTCACTGGCTCACCAAGTCAATGAACACTGTGACATTGACAACTACTTAAAGGTCAACGAAACTTACGAGAACGTAATTAAGCAGTACTTAGCTTAATTAAGGTTGAAAAACTCATTAAAATGTAATAAACTTCCAGCAGATAGAAAAACACGAAGCGTTTCAAGTAGGCTGGTAAGAGAACCGGTGGGTGGTGTAAACCGGTAGCCGAAACTCCGGCGCTGCTAATGTGGGCGGGTAATGCCGCACGGAAATGGCCGTTATCCATTCATTAAAGGGTGCTGTAAAACAGCAAACTTGGGTGGTACCGCGGAACAAGAGCCATTTCGTCCCAAAGAAGGGATGAAATGGCTCTTGTTTAGAAAATGGAGGTAGGACTAATGCTAGATATTAAGAAGATTCGTAAAGACCCAGACTTTTACAAGCAGAAGCTTGGTACCCGGGCCGTTAAACCGGAAGAGATTGACGAAATTCTGGAGTTGGACGCTAAGCGGCGTGAATTACTGCAAAAGTCAGAAACCTTGAAGGCTGAGCGGAACGCTACTTCAAAGAAGATTGGTGAAGCCAAGAAGAACCATGCGCCGGCTGATGACGTGATCAAGCACATGCGGGAAATTGGTGGTGAAATTAAGCAGCTGGATGACCAGCTAGAAGATAATGATGCCAAGCTGGAAGACAAGCTCCTGCACCTGCCAAATGTTCCGGCTGATGATGTTCCAGTTGGCCCTGACGAAAGCTATAACCGCGAAGAATACAAGGTTGGCGAGATTAAGGAACCAGCTTTTGAAACAAAGCACCACTGGGAAATCGGTGAAAACCTGGGAATTCTGGACTTTGACCGGGCTGCGAAGATTTCTGGTGCCCGTTTCGTTTACTACCTGGGCTTAGGTGCTCAGCTGGAACGGGCGGTTTACAACTTTATGCTTGACCAGCACATGAAGGATGGCTACACCGAAGTGCTGCCACCATACATCGTCAAGGCGAAGGCCATGTACGGGACGGGCCAGTTCCCGAAGTTCCGTGAAGGTGTTTACCAGGTTAACGGTCAGGACATGACAATGATCCCAACGGCCGAAGTTCCGTTGACCAACTACTTCTACGGTGAAGAAATTCCTGCCGACAAGTTACCAATCTACGTGACTGCGTTGACACCATGTTTCCGTTCTGAAGCCGGGGCAGCCGGTCGTGATACCCGTGGCTTGATCCGGATGCACCAGTTCAATAAGGTAGAAATGGTGAAGTTTGTTAAGCCGGGTACCTCATACGATGAGCTGGAAAAGCTAACTAAGAATGGGGAAGAAATCCTGCAAAAGCTGGGACTGCCATACCACGTCATCACCCTGTCAACTGGGGATGCTAGCTTCTCATCGGCCAAGACTCACGATATTGAAGTATGGTTCCCAGCACAACACAAGTACCGTGAAATTTCGTCATGCAGTAACTGTCTCGACTTCCAGGCACGGCGGATGCACACTACTTACCGTGATGAAAATGGCAAGCTGCAATACGTTCACACACTGAATGGCTCTGGCCTGGCTGTTGGTCGTTGTGTTGCTGCTATCTTGGAAAACTACCAGAATGAAGACGGGACGGTCACGATTCCGGATGTTTTGGTACCGTACATGCACGGTATTAAGAAGATTACCAAGGAAAATGCAGTGCCATTTAACAACAAGTAAGTGCTTGCATTTCCCGGGAAATAACTTAGAATATTGGTAATGGCGCGTTAGTAGGCGGCCACCAACAGAGACGGGTGGTGGTGAGAATCCCGATTGGCTGCTGAAATGGAACCATTGCACGACAAATGAAGATTAAATAAGCGACAGGCGGTTTGCCTGTAACGTAGGTGGCACCGCGGTCAATTCGTCCTACTTTCTTCGGAAAGCAGGGCGTTTTTTATTTAGAAAGGAAGATTTCCATGACAAAGAAAGTTGCATTAACAGGGGACCGGCCAACTGGCAAACTCCACATTGGCCACTACATTGGTTCATTAAAGGAACGGGTGAAGATGCAAAACAGCGGCGACTACGACCTCTACGTCATGATTGCCGACCAGCAGGCATTGACTGACAATGCCCATGACCCAGAAAAAGTGCAGAACAGTTTGGCCCAGGTGGCACTCGACTACCTGGCGGTGGGTCTTGATCCGAAGAAGTGCACGATTTACGTTCAGTCACAAATTCCAGCACTGTCTGAACTGAACATGTACTACTTAAACTTGGTTACCGTCTCGCGTTTGGAACGGAACCCGACGGTTAAGGCAGAAATTCAGCAAAAGAAGTTTGGCCGTTCGATCCCGGCTGGCTTCTTTACTTACCCGGTCAGCCAAACGGCCGACATTACTGCCTTTAAGGCCAGCGTAGTCCCAGTTGGTGATGACCAGGAACCGATGCTGGAACAGGCCCGTGAGCTGGTGCGGACGTTTAATTCTACTTACCATACTGACGTGCTGGTTGAACCGGAAGGGATCTTCCCACCGGCTGGCCAAGGTCGTTTGCCAGGCCTGGATGGTAATGCCAAGATGAGTAAGTCGCTGGGTAACACCATTTACCTGAGTGATGATGAAGAAACCCTTTATAAAAAGGTCATGTCGATTTACACCGACCCGCACCACATTCACGTTGAAGATCCT
>DXGK01000088.1 GCA_019113965.1 Candidatus Limosilactobacillus merdipullorum | reverse complement strand
ACCTTTTCATCTCCATGGGGTGGCTAACCATCACATTCTGCGCAGTGACAGCATTAGCTGGTTTAATTAGCTTCATCTACAATATCGCGATGGCAGTTAAAATTTTTGTTGATTAATACTGCTGTCTAGTAAAAAAGTCGTCCTGCAAGGGACGACTTTTTTATTCAGCAAGGTCACGACCAATAATCCGCACCTCACGGACTAGCTGTACACCGTACTTTTGTTTTACCACGTCCTGGACGTGTTCAATGACTGCCTGGTAATCATCCGCGGTCCCGTGGTTGACATTAACAATAAAGCCAGCATGTTTAGTGGACACCTGGGCACCACCCACAGTGTATCCTTGTAATCCTGCATCATGAATCAATTTTCCGGCAAAGTAACCAGTCGGGCGTTTAAAGACACTCCCACAAGACGGCAAGTCGAGTGGCTGCTTGGCTGCTCGCCGTGCATTTAACTCATCCATCCTGTCAGCGATCTGCTGCTGATTGCCTGGTTTCAGTGTAAAAGTAGCGGAGAGAACGATACCATGGTCATCCTGGACGACACTGTGGCGGTAACCAAAGTCTAGTTGTTGATTATTCATCACCTTAACCTGACCATCAGGTAGGAGCACGGTGGCCGCGCTAACCACCGACTTTGTTTCACCACCGTAGGCACCAGCATTCATGAAGACCGCCCCACCAACACTACCAGGAATCCCAGCCGCAAATTCAAGTCCGGTTAAGGAAGCATCGCGAGCAGCCTTGGTCACATCAATATAGGCGGCCCCGGATTCAGCCACCACTTGATTATCCTTGACTTGGATGTGGTTCATCCCAGTAGTAATGATCACCAGCCCTTCAATACCACCATCCTTGACAATTAGGTTACTGGCATTCCCTAAGACAGTTAGGGGCAACTGGTGATCGTGACAATAAGCCACCAGCTGTTTCACCTGGTCAACCGATGTCGGCAACGCCAACCAGTCAGCATTGCCGCCAGTTTTGGTAAATGTATACTTGTTCAATGGTTCATCCTGCTTGATTTTTATTTGTGGAAACTGCTTTTTAACATCATTATTCATCTATAGGTCTCCTATCGTTTCACATTACTGAGTTAATCTTAACGGTGTTCTCAGTCTCTTTCAACTTTTTGTAATAAAGTCGTTCAACTTGGTTTGCGAACTAATCTTCTGTATAATTTAACTAATTTCGAAAGGGAGGATTTACATGAATTTCGTCGCGATTGATTTTGAAACGGCTACTGGACAACGCTACAGTGCCTGTTCGCTTGCCCTCGCGGTAGTTCGTAATAGCAAGGTAGTCGATGAATTTTATACCTTAATTAATCCTCAAACCAAATTTTTTTGGCGAAATGTCCAAATTCACGGAATCCACGAGAAAGATGTTGCCAATGCGCCCCTCTTTCCGGAAGTATGGCAACACATTAACCAGTTCTTTACCCCTAACCAATTGGTGGTTGCACACAACAACAGCTTCGATAACAGCGTGCTCGCGGCTACCCTGTCCCATTATGACATCGCCGCTCCCGCCTATATGACCCTTGACACCGTCAAAACCAGCCGGCATTTTTTGCCCAACCTAGCCAACCACAAATTAGATACGGTGTGCAACGCGTTGAACATTAACTTGCACCACCACCATAATGCCTTAGACGACGCTCAAGCTTGTGCTAACATCCTAATCACTGAAACCCGTCAATACGGTCCAGCACAGATTCGGCAGTTTATCACAATGCGGGGTTAAGTCTTAATGTTAAACCTCACTAACTTGGGGTTGTGACATAATCTCCATTTCTAAGATTAAAAGTTAATAGACGGTATAACAATGGCCCCCAACGTTCTGGCAAAGCCGAACGCTGGGGGCTTATTGTTGCTCGTGGGGGGCAGCAAATCGCCTAGCTGCGCGTCGCGACTACGAAATCATTCTGCTTCCTATTTCACGGTTTATAACGGTTCCTTTTGTTGTCAATAATTGGTCAAGACCGGCCGTCTAAATTAGCCATTTTTAGGAAAACGTTTTTATTCTTGATGGATAACCATTGACAACGCTTTCTCAATTAGGTATATTATCTGGTGTATCGATAAACCAAACGCTTCCATAAAGTCGAAAGGAGAAACAAATGGACTACTTAATTGGTGTTGACGTGGGCACAACCAGCACTAAAGCCATTCTTTATGACAGTCATGCTCACGTACTTAATAAGTTTAGTCAGGGCTATCCACTATATCGGGACATTAGCGGTATGGCAGAAGAAGACCCCCAGCAGATTGTCACCGCTGTGGAAAAGGTCATTCATGATGCGGCTAGTCAACTAAACTTCCAGCAAGACAGGCTGTTAGCCGTATCTTTTTCTTCCGCCAACCAAAGCCTGATCTTGCTCGATGATCATTACCAACCTCTCAGCCGGGCCATGACCTGGGCTGATACGCGTGCTCGTTCTCAGGCCAACGCACTAAAACAATCTTCCGCTGGCAAGCAAATATATGAAAATACCGGGACACCAATTCACCCGATGTCGCCACTGACTAAGTTGTTATGGTTAAAGGACCAACATTCAGACAAGCTCAACGAGGCCAGCTACATTGCAGACATCAAATCGTACCTTTTTTACCGTTTATTTAATGTCTTCAAGGTTGACATCTCCATCGCTAGCTGTACCGGAATGATGAACATCAACACCAGTGAATGGGACCAACAAGCGCTGGACCTCACCGGCATTCGCAGAGAACAGTTGCCACAAATTGTTGCCGGCACTACTCAGGAACGGGGACTCACCGAAGAGGCAGTCAAAGCTATGGCAATCCCGGCTGACACGCCCTTTGTTTATGGAGCATTTGACGGTGCATTATCCAACCTCGGGGTTGGTGCCATTAAGCAGGACACCGTCGCCATTACCATCGGAACCTCTGCTGGTGTCCGGGTAATCACCGACCATCCGGTGATCGATCCCCAGCAACGACTCTTTTGCTATGCCGTGGACCGTGTCCTGTGGGTGGTCGGCGGTCCACTGAACAATGGCGGTGACGTCTTTCAGTGGGCAGTTGAACACCTGGTTGACGCTAGTGCCGTCAAAAACGAACAGCTTGATGCCTATAGTCTTGCCAACAAGGTCATTGAAGACGTCCCTGCCGGTGCCCATGGCCTGATTTTTCACCCCTTCCTCGGTGGTGAACGGGCGCCGCTTTGGAACGCTAACGCCCGTGGCAGCTTTTTCGGGTTAACGAACCTCCACACTCGTGCCGACATGCTACGCGCTGTGCTTGAAGGAATTAATATGAATATCGCCACTGTGTTTCAAGCAGTTTGCAACCTAGTCGGCGATCCAGTTAGCGTCACCGCAACTGGTGGGTTCTCCCAGTCAGCCGTCTGGCGACAAATGCTTGCTGATGTGCTCGACTGCCCAGTCAACATTCCACAAGCGTTCGAATCAGGTTGTTTAGGTGCCATTACCATGGCCATGAAGTCACTGGGAATGGTTGATGACCTTAGTGCCGTCCTTAATTTCATCGGTGAAAAGGATTCTTACCAGCCAAATGAAGAAAACGCAGCAACTTATCATCGTTACATGCCATTATTCAAGTCGCTTGAAGAAGTCTTGACGCCGGCATATAACGACATCGCCCAACTCCAGCAAAACTAACCTTTAGGAGGAAACATAATGCCCTTACTCATTGTCCTGATCGGTGTTTTACTGCTGATCTTTATGATCGTTAAGTTAAAACTAAACACTTTCGTTGCCCTCGTCGTGACGTCATTTATCACCGCCCTACTCCTGGGCTTACCGTTAGCCAAAATCCCAACAACAATCGAAACAGGGATCGGCGGCCAGCTTGGTCACTTGGCTATCATTTTTGGTTTTGGTTCCATGCTTGGCCAACTGGTGTCAGATGCCGGTGGTGGTTACCGCATTGCAACCACGTTGATTAATAAATTTGGTCGGCGCTGGATTCAAGTGGCCGTTATCCTTGCCTCCTTTATCATCGGGTTGGCACTGTTCTTTGAAGTTGGTCTGGTCGTTGTCCTGCCGATTATCTTCATCATCGCGCGTGAATTGGACATGCCGCTGATGTACCTTGGGATTCCGATGGCCGCAACGCTGAACACGACTCACGCCTTCTTGCCACCACACCCAGCACCAACTGCCATCACTGACATTCTGGGTGCTAACCTGGGTCACGTTCTGCTGCTAGGCATTATTGCTGCTATTCCAACAATCCTAATTGCCGGTCCTGGTTTTAACTGGTTCTTGCGGAAGGTTTACCCGCAAGTGTACCGGAAAAATACCGACATCTCTGTCCTGGGTGAATACCATGAATTCGACCTGGACGAAACTCCTGGTTTTGGTATTTCTGTCCTGACTGCCATGATGCCAGTCATTCTGATTGCGT
>DXGK01000087.1 GCA_019113965.1 Candidatus Limosilactobacillus merdipullorum | reverse complement strand
GATGATGACCAGCCACCGGTCTCAGTGGTGAATTTGTGCTTAGTGTTTTAACACTTAGCACAAGACCGAGTTTGAAGACTTTACGCAGTAAAGGCTTCAAATCGTGTCCACCACGTTCCAGACCGGTACAGGCTGGGAATCATCCCCACGTCTAACCCCAAAACAAGCGCGCACTGATGCTTATCCCAACCGCAAACAACCGCACATGACACACAAAAAGACAGCAGCCAGCGCAATGCTAACTGCTGTCTTTTCGTTTGGACTACTTGATTTCCTTGGCGTTTTCCATTGCCTTCATCAGGGATGGATTCTTGGAATGGCAGTCCTTGATCATTTGAATTTCATCTTCGGTCAATTCGACTTGGTACTTCTTCATCGTGACCACCTCACTTCATAGCTTGATACTATGACTATACCACGTTCTACCGTGCTGTTGCAGGCTGATTTTTGTCAACCCGTTCAACATGTGCCCATTTGAGCAGCAGTGAGGAGGTAACAACGGATACTGAGGAGAACGCCATCGCTAAAGCAGCGATTTCTGGGGTGAGCTGTAACCCGAGGCCGACAAACAAGCCGGCCGCAATCGGAATCCCGATCAGGTTGTAGATCAAGGCCCAGAAGAGGTTCAGCTTAATCCGCTTGAAGGTCTTGTCGGCCAGCGAAAGGGCACTGACCACACCGCGCAGGTCGTTTTGGACCAGGATAATACCACCGGATTCAATGGCAATATCGGTACCGCCACCCATGGCAATGCCAACTTCAGCGGTTGACAGTGCCGGGGCATCGTTAATCCCGTCACCAACGAAGGCCACCTTTTCACCTTGTTGCTGAAGCAACTTGACCTGTTCGGCCTTCTGGTTTGGCAGAACACCGGCAATGACCCGGTCAATACCCACTTGCTTGGCAATCTGCTGGGCGACTTGTTCGTTATCACCCGTCAGCATAACCGTCGTCAACCCACGGTCGTGCAATGCAGCCATCGTTGCGGCAGCTTCCGGACGTGGTACATCCTGAATTGCCAGTAAACCAATGACCTGGTTATCTTCACTGACGTAAACAACGGTCTTGGCAGCATGACGGAGCTGGTCAGCCTGGTCGGCCAATTGTGGTGACAGCTGGTAGCTATCAACTAACCGGTCGCTGCCGACAGCTATTTGGTGGTCATCGAGCTTACCGGTGACCCCCTGGCCTTCAACTACCTGGAAGCCTTCGACGGCATGCTGGTCGAACTGTTCGGCCTTCGCCTGCTTAATCACAGCCTGGGCCAGCGGGTGCTCGGACAGCGCTTCTAGGCTCACCGCAACCCGGAGAACGTGTCCCTGGTCGTCACCGACAACGTCAGTGACTTGCGGCTTGCCGGCAGTAATGGTGCCGGTCTTATCGAAGACGATGGTGGTCAACGAACTAACTTCCTGCAAAGTCTGGCCATCCTTGATCAGCACACCCATCTTAGCGGAACGACCAGTACCGACCATCAAGGCAGTTGGCGTTGCCAAGCCCAACGCACACGGGCAGGCAATAACGATCACACTAACGGCAAAGAGCAGTGCCTGAACGAAGGTCGCACCCAAAAAGGCGTACCAGATAGTAAAGGTAACCAGTGCAATAATCAGAACAACTGGCACAAAGTAGTGGGCAACAACGTTGGTGAAGTCCTGGATTGGTGCGTGGCTGGTCTGCGCCTTCTTAACCATTTCCACGATCTGAGCCAGCATCGTCTGAGCGCCGACCTTGGTGGCCTTGAAAGTAAAGGTCCCCGTTTGGTTAATCGTGGAACCAACCACCGCGTCGCCCTTCTTCTTTTCTACTGGCATGCTTTCACCGGCGACCATCGATTCGTCAACGGCCGACTGACCAGTCAAGATGGTCCCGTCAACCGGGATCTTTTCACCGGGCTTAACCCGGATTTCATCCCCGATCTGAACTTCCTTCAGCGGCACCTTGACCCAGTCACCGTTGCGCTTAACAACCGCGGACTTGGCCTGCAGCTGGAGCAGATTGCTGACGGCACCCTCGGCGTTCTTGTGAACCCGCTCTTCCATCGCGTCACCCAGGGTAACAAAGACGGCAATGAAGGCGGCACTTTCAAAGTAGACGTCCCGTCCAGTCAACAGGGCAAAGACACTGTAGAAGTAAGCAACGGTCGTCCCAACGGCCACCAGCGTGTTCATGTTGGCATCATGGTGCTTAGCGGCGGCCCAGGCACTGGACCAGTACGGTACCGCCGCGCTCAGCATGATTAAAGTCGTGACCACGAAGGCAATCAGGTTGTAATACGGCATCTTCCCGCCAAATGGCATTGCTAGCATCTGCACCAGCAATGGCAATGACAGGATAAATGAAATCCAGAACCGCTTGGTTTCAGAGATCTTCATTACTTAACAACCACCTTTCCGTAGAACATGTTCATCCCGCAAGCAAAGTCAATTTCACCGGCCTTGTCGGTGGGGATGTCAACCGTTGTGACCGGCTGCTTGGTCAGGTCTTCATTAACCCCCAGCTTGTCAAAAACCACGTGTGACAGACATGCGGTGCTATCCTTCATGTCGAAGTTCAGCTTTGCGGGGATCCCCTTCTTCAATACGATGGTGCTTGGGGAGTAGCCACCCTTGACAACCACCGTGGCGGATTGTTCTTGGCTGTTCCCAGTAGCGGCTTCGGCAGTTTCTTCGTGCTTGCCGAGGAACCACCAAGCGATGACCCCCACTAAAACGGCTGCAACCAGAATTGAAATAACTTGACTCATACCCATGATTATTCTTCCTCTCTCAGTTATGTTTACGTTTGTAATTCATCCAACAGCGTCTATTGTACTCATTCGTTTACAGTTGTCAACATAATTAACTAAAAAAATCAGCACTGCGTCAAAACAGTGCTGACCATTATATTAACGGGACAATTAAATGAATTGGATCCCACCATCAATCTGAACGGCCTGACCAGTCATGTAGTCAGAGTCAGTTGATGCCAGGTAGGAAACGTAGTTAGCCACGTCCTCAGGAGTTTGAACACGGCCTAACGTGATGGATCCGGCGTACTTCTTCAGGTATTCACCCTTGTGGCCGCCCCATGCTTCAACCATCTTTTCGTCGATGTAATCCCACATGTCGGTACCAACGATCCCTGGGCAGTAAGCGTTAACGGTAATGTGTTCACGGCCCAGTTCCTTAGCAGCGGCCTGGGTTAAGCCACGGATAGCAAACTTGGTTGCGGAGTAAGCACCCAGCATGTCGAAGGCAATGTGGCCGGCAATACTAGAAGCGTTGATGATCTTACGGATCTTGTCACCGTCATCCTGCTTACGGAACTGAGCGGTAGCAGCTTGAATCCCGTAAAGGACGGAGAAGACGTTAACGTGCATGATCTTTTCGAAGTCTTCAGTGGTTTCATCCTGCAGGGTCTTAATCTGGGCAATCCCGGCGTTGTTAATGTAGGTGTCCAGGCGGCCAAAGTTATCAACTGCGGACTTGACGAACTTTTCGTGGCTGGCCTTTTCGGCAACATCCCCGGCAACGGCAACGACTTTACCATCGTAGCCGGCAGCAGAGAGTTCCTTGACTGCCTGTTGACCCTTTTCGGCATCCCGGTTGGCAATCACAACGTAGTAGCCATCCTTCAACAAACGTTCAGTAATGCCGCGGCCAATCCCACGTTCACCACCTGTAACAACTGCAACTCGTTTTTCTTCAGCCATCAGAAATAATCCCCTTTCAAGGTTTGCTTTTATTCAACATGTTCAGGATATCACATAGTTTAATTAATGCAACCACCTACTCACGAACAATGAGCGGATCGTTAATGAAATACCTGCTATATAAGCAATTAAAGCCGATTAAATAAATCAGTAAAAAAGATCCTAATAACAAAAAAGCCCACTGGCCAACAGCGAGTAT
>DXGK01000086.1 GCA_019113965.1 Candidatus Limosilactobacillus merdipullorum | reverse complement strand
AAAAAACTTTTGTGTGTTGGGTTGATTCCGATATTCAATCGGGATCAACCCCTTTTTAATTGCCCATTACAAAAAAGCATGACCTCGAAGCGGAGGTCATGCCCCTTATTGGAATGGATAAGCGATTGATTATCGCTGCTATTAGTTCTGCTTGCGGTAACCGAAGTAGAACTGCAGCAGGGCAACAATAACGTTAGCCCAGTTCATCGCCAGGAACCATGGTGCAATGCTGCCGGCAGCATGGCCAGCTCCGTAGTAAACCCAAAAGCCGATGATAACGGCGACAACGTTGACCCATGCAAAGGTCTTTTGTAAGGACTGGTTGTTGAGCTGGAACCACATCCAAATAACGTTGACGACGAACCAGATTGCTAAGATCTAAAAGAATGTAGTAAACATAATAATTGCCTCCCCATAAAAATTTTGAGGGAAAAGTTGGTTGCTCGATCAACTTTTCACCTTCAATTCTAGGAGTTTTTTACTAACAAACAATAAGCAGAAATTGCGCTGTGTACAGGGGCAGTGCAAAAGTAAGATAAGCGACCATTACTGTAGTGAAATGAGAATTTGTCGTCCAACGGCACAGAACGGTTACTTTGTGTAAACCCTCAAGCCGGCCTCTCGAACGCTGGGCACTATTAGTAGAAAGTTTAATTATTCAAGATGTATACAATTAGTGCTATGAACTGCGCAGTTTGGAGCAATAAAATTAATCTCTTTCTTATAATTGTGGAACGAAACACCGTCATAGCCTGGCTGAGTCCATATTCATGATGATTAGCTAGAAAATGAGAATAATTCTTAATTGCTTATGATTTAACCGTCAAAAACGAGTATAATAGCACTTGATGCATTTATAAATATAAAAGGAAGCGTACTTAATGGAAAACAAGCAAAACGAAAAGATTAAGTTAGGTGCCTTTATCCTGATGATCTTTTCGTCTATCTTCGGATTTAGCAACTCCATTACCGCCTTTTATCAGATGGGATATGCAAGTATTATCTGGTACGTGGTAACGGCGATTCTGTTCTTTCTCCCTTCAGCAATGATGTTTGCTGAATACGGGGCCACTTTTAAGGCAGCTAAGGGTGGTATCTTCTCCTGGCTGCGTGGTTCCATCGGTGAGAAAAATGCCTTTGTCGGTACCTTCATTTGGTTAGCGGCCTGGGTCGTCTGGCTGGTATCTTCCACCCAGTTCTTCTTCATTTCCGTTTCCACCGTTATTTATGGTGAGGACCAGACACAGACGTGGCACTTATTTGGTCTTTCCGCCAACAAGACACTGGGGATTATGGAAGTTATTTTCCTGGCGGTGGTCACCTTCATGGCTTCACGGGGGATCAATAAGATTACCAAGGTGGCCTCTGTCGGCGGGATCTTTGTTTTCGCCGTTTCTGCTATCTTCGTCATTGCCAGTGTGATCGTTTTGATCGCCAACCATGGTCAACTGGCCACACCGCTGACTGGTGCTTCACTGATCCATTCGCCAAACAAGGCCTTTGTTTCGCCGGTCGCAATTGTTTCCTTCATTGTTTACGCATTGTTTGCCTACGGTGGGATGGAAACAATGGCCGGGGTCACTGACTCACTAGACAAGCCAGAAAAGACCTTCCCTCGTGGGATCATCATCTCGATGATCATTATGACGACGCTCTACATCGTCTGCATTCTGATTAGTGGGATTGCTGCCAACTGGTACGGCGTCCTTGGTGGCAAGAGCGTTAACGTTGGTAACTGTGAATACGTTCTGATCAATAACCTGGGTGTCCGGATGGGGCAAAGCTTCGGCATGAGTCATGGTGGTGCCCTGGCAATGGGCCACTTGTTCTCCCGGTTCACAGCCTTGAGCGACGTCCTAGGTGGCCTTGGTGCGGCCTTTGTTATGGTTTATTCACCAATCAAGTCGTTTATTGAAGGTTGTGACCCTCGTCTGCTGCCAGACCGGCTGACTAAGCTAAACGATGCCGACATGCCAGCATTCGCCATGTGGGTCCAGATGATTATCGTGTCACTGATCATCGTCTTCGTTTCCTTTGGTGGGAACGCCGCTAACCGTTTCTACACGATTTTGATGGATATGATGAACGTTTCCTCATCAGCACCGTACCTGTTCCTGATTGGGGCCTTCCCGTTCTTCAAGCAGAAGAAGGGCTTGGACCGTCCGTTCATCTTCTACCACACCCAGAAGAGTGCCTGGATCACGACGATCGTGGTTTGGCTGGTGATTGCTATTGGGATTATCTTCACCTGCATTGAACCATGCCTGACAGGCGATTACATGACGGCCTTCTGGACCGCCTTTGGTCCCGTTTTCTTCGGGATTGTTGCATGGTGTTTCTACACTTACAAGGAACATCGTCACGTTTTAGACGATTAACGTGTTATCATTAAAAATGAACATTGTGCCGGGTTTGGAGCAGTTTGTTCCAAGCCCGCTTTTTAGATCTCGTTGAGAAAGGATGTTGGCAATGAAATTAAAGCAATACCGTTTTACCGATGCTGATTTTGACCTGGCTGAAGTATCAACCACGCCGGACCAAGAGCTGGGGAGCCTAAGTGACCAAAAGAAGCAGATTGCGGCGAACTCAAAGCAGTTAAAGACGCTCCAGAAGAAACTTTTTGCGAACCGTCAGCAGGGTTTAGTCATTATCCTGCAGGGGATGGACGCTGCCGGCAAGGATAGCCTGGTGGCCCATGTCTTTGCGGGAATTAACCCGGCAGGCTTTCAGATCGCCAGCTTTAAGCAGCCAACTTCCGAAGAATTGGCCCATGACTTTCTGTGGCGGATCAACCAAAAACTGCCGGAACGGGGAATGATTGGGATTTTTAACCGCTCATATTACGAAGATGTCTTGATTTCCCGTGTTCACCCGGAGATTTTACTCCACGAAAATTTGCCGAAGATCCACCAACTGGATGATGTCGACGACGAGTTCTTCAACCACCGCTACCAGGATATTCGGCACTATGAGGAATACCTCAACCACTGTGGCTACGAAGTTATCAAGTTCTTCTTGCACATTTCAAAGGATGAGCAGAAGAAACGCTTTGAATCCCGAATTGCACGGCCAGAAAAGAACTGGAAGTTCTCCCCGTCTGACATCCGCGAACGGCATTACTGGGATTCTTACCAGGAAGCCTACCAGATGGCACTGAGTAAGACCGCAACTAAGGCCAACCCGTGGTACATTATTCCCGGTGATAGTAAGGACTTTGAGCGCCTCGTTGCTTCGAACCTCTTGGTTGAACGCCTGAAGAAATTGGACCTTGAATTCCCGAAGATGGATGAGCACTCGGAAGCGGAAATGCACAAGGCATGGGATGAATTGCAGCGAAAAGAATAAGCGGCAGAGAAGGCCGTTTAATAAAAAGCCAGCAACGTTCGGGATAGTAGAACGTTACTGGTCTTTGTTCGTTTGGCTTCGTGATTGTTGCTAGATGACGTTATCCTGCCCGTACTTACACATCGACAGGAGCGGGCATTTCGCGCATTTCGGGTTGCGTGACGTGCACTGGTAGCGACCCCAGAAAATCATGCTGTGGTGGGCATCCAACCACTTCTCACGTGGTACGGCGGCCATCAAACGCTTCTCAATTTGGAGGAGAGTAGCCTTCTGGGGGACGATGTTCAGTCGGCGGGCAACTCGGCTGACGTGGGTGTCAACCGGAAAGGCGGGGATGTCAAAGCATTCAGCCAGGACCACGTCGGCCACTTTACGGCCCACGCCAGGTAAGGACATCAATTCCTTCCTTGTCGAAGGGACCTCGCCGTGGAAGTCGGTCATTAGCTTTTGGGCACAGTGGACCAGGAACTTGGCCTTGTTTCTGAAAAGGCCGAGGGACTTAATGTAGGGTTCGATTTGCTCCGGTTCGGCTGCCGCCAAGGACTTGGCAGTCGGGTAAGCGGCAAATAGCGGTGGGGTTACCATGTTGACCGATTTATCAGTGGACTGGGCGCTGAGGATCGTTGCGAGCAAGAAGTGAAAGGTATTATCGGCCTTCAGGGTTGTCGAAGCATTCGGGAATTTCTTCCTCATGACCCTGATGGCCGTATTGATCTCTTTGTTGTTAAGCATTGGCGACACTCCCTTTTAAAACTGTTATCATTATAACGTGAATTGAATTGACGAGGTAAAAAGATGGACCCAGTAAAAGCTAGTGCGCCGTGGCCAATTCCCGCGGAGTCAAAACGAATCAACGAAGAAAAGGAACACTACCGGCAAATTAAGTACGTCTGGCACCGGGATGGCTGGCGTTATGAAGCGCGGTGGCACACCCAAACTCATGGTGCGCGGATTGTGACCTACCTGTCGTGGCGATTAGACCGGGTCAAGGCTGGCAAGGGCTATGGTGAAGACCACGCTCCGCGGGTCAGTGAGATCCTGGTTGGTGATCATTGGCTGCCTACCAAGCAGGTACGCTATGCGGCGCGTCAGGTCAATAGTGGAGTTGCGTCAATTGAGGCGGTCAACATTATCCGCCAAGCCCACTGGCCAGATAAAAATTAAGTGACTAAAAACGACTGTCTGCTCGTTAGCAAACAGTCGTCTTTTTAAATGCTGGCGGATTTTTGCAGCCGTGCGATGCGTTTATCTAGTGCCGGGTGGTCGGCGAACAAGTTGGTGATAAAGTTGACCGGTGCCGGCGCGTTGAAGCAGAGGGCGTTGAACATCATATCCGTACTTTGTGCTGGCTGTTCCAGACGTTGCAGCTTGCTCAGCGCGGAAATTAGCCCACTAGGTTCACGGGTCAGTTCAACGGAACCAGCATCCGCCAGATACTCACGCTGGCGGGAGACCGCAAAGTACAATAATTTGGCAATCGGGATGCCGATGATGGTGATGATTCCGCCAATGACTAATAGGAAAAGGGCGAAGAATTTCGCTAGCAAACCGAGAAGGCCATCGTTGTCTGAACAAAGCATGGCCCAGGCAAAGGTAACGATTCCCAGACCCGTTTTGATGACCAGGTTGACCAGGCCACTGCTCAGCGTGGTGACGCGGATATCGTAGTTCCTGATGTGCGACAACTCGTGGCCGATAACTCCCTGCACCTCCTGCTTATTCATCATTTTGAGCAGGCCCTGCGTTAAGGCAAGGCTGGCATGTTGTGGATCACGCCCCGTCGCGAAGGCGTTTGGACTTGGGTCTGGAGTGATGTAGATCTTCGGCATTGGAATTCCCCCGGCCAGGCACAGCTCTTCGACCAATTCGTAAATTTCAGGGGAATCCTGTTTGGTTACCCGAACCGCATGGGTAACTGACATGAGGTGGCGTGTAGCGTAGAAGTAGGTGTAGGCCAGGTAAATCAAGCCGATGACAATAAATATTTCCGCGACCGACACACTAAGCGTTGCGGCTAGGAGCCAGGCAATGGCTAAAATTACCAGACAAAACATGACCATTACAATGCGGGTATTCCGCTTGTTGTGGGCAATTTGTTCGTATAACATTCGCTGATCCTCCCAATAAATCAGTATATTACAGTATAGCTCATTTGCTGATTGGTGCAGAATTTAATTGACTAACATTTAGTTAGCGGTAAAATATGAATGATTAAAAGGACAGCGCATCAATGAGCTGTCCTTCTTTATTGGAGATGAAAATAGTGGCAGAAGAAAATGGCCAAATGAAACACACCCTCCATTCGCGCCACCTAACGATGATTGCGCTCGGCGGAACGATTGGGACTGGCTTGTTTATTGCCAGCGGGTCGGCAATTGATACCGCCGGTCCTGGTGGGAGTCTGATTGCCTACGCGGTGATGGGGATTATGGTTTACTTCCTGATGACCTCGCTGGCAGAAATGGCGACTTACAATCCCCGGAGCGGTTCATTTACCGAGTATGCGACCCGCTACGTTGACCCGGCCCTTGGCTTTGCAATGGGATGGAATTATTGGTTCTGTGGCGCAATTACCGTCGCTCTGGAACTATCGACGGTCGGGATCGTGATGAACTTTTGGTTCCCGCACGTGCCGGCCTGGATTTTTAGTATTATTGCCTTTGCAATTATCTTTACGATTAACTACCTATCGGTTCGGACTTACGGTGAGACCGAGTTCTGGCTGTCGCTGCTGAAAGTGGCGGCGGTAGTGATCTTCGTGATTGTCGGGATCCTGGTAATCTTTGGAGTTATCGGCTCGGGCAAGGCACTGGGACTGCGTAACTTCACCTATAAGCAGGCACCGTTCGTCCATGGCCTTCCGGGGATCATTAGTGCTTTCGTTGTTTCCGGATTCTCCTTTCAGGGGACCGAAATGGTAGGGATTGCTGCCGGTGAGTCCAAAGACCCATCCGAAAGCGTCCCGCACGCCATTAAGGCGACCTTCTGGCGGATCCTGCTCTTCTATATTTTGACGATATTCGTGATTGCCTGCATCCTGCCTTACACGAACAAGCACTTGCTGAGTTCGGATGTCCAAGACATTGTGACTAGTCCCTTCACCCTGATTTTTGAGGATGCCGGGTTGCGTTATGCGGCCGGGATTATGAACTTTGTCATACTGATTGCGGTCTTGTCATCAGCCAATTCGTGGCTGTATGCCATTTCACGGATCATTTATTCCCAGTCGATGGATGGTTTCCTCTGGAAAGGATTTCGCAAGGTTAACCGCCGCGGGGTGCCAATCAACAGCTTCCTGGCCATGGCACTGCTGTCGTTATTGCTGTGGGGGCTGCAATTCATTGGACCCAACGTTTATAACTACCTGATTGGTGCTTCCAGTCTCGGCGGCTTTATGGAATGGCTGGGGATTGCCATTGCCCATTATCGTTTCCGCCGTGGCTTCATCAAGCAGGGGCATTCGCTGGATGAGATGGCCTACCATGCGGGGATGTTCCCGTTTGGCCCCATCTTTGCCTTCATCCTTTGTATTATCGTAATTGTTGGCCAGGACGTTTCGGCCTTTGCCAAGCTCGATTGGTCTAACATCCTGATTACCTACATGAGTGTGCCGGCCTTTATTCTCTTTTACCTGGGTTACAAGATCATTAACCACACCCACCTGGTACCACTGGATAAGATGAAACTGAAATAAAAATAAGTCGCGATACCGCGTGGTGTCGCGACTTTATTTATACTGCGACTTTTGCGGCGCTCGCTGGAAGATGACGGTTTGGTCTTTTTGCTTAGTTGTCGACGGGTAGCGGGCAATGAACTTTTTACCGGTACCGTCCTGGTCGATTTTGGCTGAGCTGTTGTTGTTTAATAAACCGTTGTTAATGGTGAGACGGTTACCTTTGATGGTAAATCTACCAGCCTTAGCGGCTTCTTGCCGTTGCTTTTTGCTGGTGAGGTATGAATGGAGCTGTTTTGCCTGCTGTTGTTGGTCCGGGTTAAACAACGGTTGTTGGTGCTCATCAACCCCATCGGCGTTGACATAGGCGGCCTTGCCACCGCCAGTAAAGCAGACGACCTGGTATTTAGTGGAGTAGCCGTTGGCGTCGATAAAGCTTGCATAATAGACGTGGTTGGCGACCCGCAATGACTTGGCTGCTGCACTACCACTAAAAAAGGTTAGTGTGGCGATCAAGACCACCATAACTACTTAGAGATATCTTTTCATGTTTTCCCACCTCACTGAGTTTGTTATCATTATAAGTGTTTGAAGAAGAACAGGGAATCTTAGTTGGCAATTCAACTTTGTTACCGAGCGTTTGGATACTCAGAGTGGATAAATCCAAACATTTAATTGCTTAGTCAGCGTGACTTGCATTGGTTGGCGGTCTCAGTGGTGAAACCAAATAGGCTAGCTTCGCGTCGTTTGGCTTAGCGGTTTACCGCTTAGCCAAAGACCGAGTTTGAAGACTTTGCATAGTAAAGGCTTCAAATCGTGTCCACCACGTTCCAGACCGCAATGCAACCAAGCAAGTCATTACTGACGATTTAGAAAGGATGTTACCAATGAAACGTGATGAGCAGCTAGAAGCCGTAAAGCAGTACGCCCAGGAAAAACTAGGGCAGGATAAAACCGGTCATGCCATGGACCACCTCGAACGGGTTGCCAGGATGGCCCAACGGCTAGCGGTTGACGAAGGGATTGATCCCTTCTTGCCAGTGGTTGGTGCCTACCTTCACGACACGATCGATGAAAAACTAGTGGCCAGCGTTGACCAGGCCAAAGAAGAACTGGCTGACTTTCTGCATTCGGTCGACTTTTCGGCAGCCGAGGTGACAGACCTGCTAGATGTTCTTGGTAATATTTCCTTCGCCCGGACGCTAGAGGACAAGCCGGTGAAATTATCGCTGTTAGGCCAGCTTATCCGCGATGCCGACTGGTTAGATGCCATCGGTGCCCTGGGAATTTCCCGGGCAATATATTATGGTGGTGCCCACCACGAAAAACTGTACGATCCGGCAATCAAGCCGCGCCAGCACATGTCGCGGGCGGAGTACCGCAACCTGGCCGACGAAACCATCATCAACCATTTTTCCGAGAAGTTGCTGCACCTCGAGGAGATGATGTCGACACCCAGCGCGAAGAAAATTGCGGCGCACCGCCAGCAAGTGATGTTGGACTTTCTCGCAGAATTCCATGCTGAGTGGGATGCGGAAAAGTAGGTCTTACGGGGGTGGATAAACGGTGAAAAGTAATCATCATTACAACTGGCAGGTATTCACCTTTGTGGCGGTAGCCTTCCTGCTGGGGTGTAACGAATTTTTGATTGTCGGTGTTACCTCTAACATTGCCCATAGTTACCAGGCGTCACTGTCGGCAGTGGGGACGCTGGTAACTGTCTTTGCCTTAACTTACGTCATCGCTACGCCGGTAATTACCGCGCTGACGGCACGATGGTCACGGTTTAAAGTCCTGATGGTCGCCATGCTGGTGTTCTTTATTGGAAATACCTTGACTGATCTTGCTCCAACACTATTCTGGTTGTTCGTCAGCCGAATCATTACTGCACTGGTGGCCGGGGTGATTATTTCGTTAGTCCTGGTATATGGCAGTATCGTGGCTCCACCGGCGAAACGGTCAATGTTAGTCGCCATTACTTACTCCGGTTACAATATCGCCACGATCGTTGGCGTGCCCGCCGGAACAATGATTACCAGCGCCTTTAACTGGCAGGTCAGTTTTGCGATCATTAGCGTTTTGACGGTCTTGGTAACGGTGGCGATCTATTTGGTTTTGCCGCACCAAACCCAGCAGCCAAAGGGTCAACTGGGGCACCAGACCAGCCTGCTGACTGATAAGCGGGTGATTTTAGGAATCCTGATGGTGATTGCCACTTATGCTGCCCAGTATAGTTTCTACACCTTCATTCGTCCCTTATTAGTCAACACCCTCGGATTTTCCGAAGGGGAGTTCAACTGGATCCTCAGCCTGATCGGGATCATGTTCATTATTGGGAACTTCTGCGCCGGATGGATTTCCGGGCGCTCCCAGACGAGCAAGATGCCGTTGATTGAAACTGCAACACTAGTGCTCTTATTGTTGATGACGCCGAGCTTCCATTCACCATGGGTTGGGGTAGTTGATATCTCACTGGTATGCTTGCTGTTGGGGATGCCAAGTTCTATTTTGCAGGTGATGTTTCTGAACATTGCTGCCAAGGATTACCCAGTTGAGATTAATTTGGCCTCCTCACTGGATCCGCTGTGCACCAACATCGGGGTCATGCTCGGGTCGGTGACGGTTTCGTTTGCGTTCCAGTTTATCCCGATGCGGACGGTTGGACTGATTGGTGCTGCTTTTGCCATGGTAGGGACGGTTGCCGCGTTCTTACTGCAACGCGATAACCGGTTAACCAAGCAGCTATACATTTAATACATGCCTAGCTCATACTAATAAGTATTTCAAATTGCTGCTGTTTTCGACTATCATTAAGTCAAAACACAGGAGGAGAAAAATATGAGCAAACCATACATTATCGTTCACATGATGACGTCAATTGACGGTCGCATCGACTGTGGGATGACCGCCCAACTTGACGGTAACAACGAGTACTACGCTACTTTAGACCAGCTGAACGCACCGACGCGGGTTAGCGGACGGGTTACGGCCCAGACCGAAATCAATGGCGGGCAGCTGGACCATGCGGATGGTCCGGCATATGACCACGAAAGATTCGCTAAGCACAGCGATTCCCATGAGTTTGAAATTATCGCTGACACCCACGGGAAGCTTCGCTGGGGTAAGGAAAACAGCACCTCACACCCGCACCTGATCCTAACTTCCGAGGACGTGCCGGCTGACTATTTGAAGTCGTTGGATGCTGCCAACATTTGCTGGATTGCTGCCGGGAAAGGGCACATTGACCTCAAACGGGCAATGACGATCCTGGGGGATGAATTTAGCGTTGACCGTCTCGCCGTTGTTGGTGGCGGGAAGATCAACGGTGGCTTCCTCTCTGCCGGGGTGGTGATGAAATCAGCCTGCTGGTAGGCCCCGGGGTTGATGGTCGGTCCGACCAACCATCCGTTTTTGACGGATTTACTAGTTCAATTCCGACGCCGTTAAACCTAAAGGCTGTTCAGTCGTACGGTGACGGGGCGGTTTGGCTGCGTTACACGACGAAGTAATGCTAGGCAGCCAAAGTTAGTTATCTCTACTTTTCATTGAGCCGGTTGTGTTTGGCTATTTGCTGGATACTACCGGCTTTTGTTATGGTTACCGTTAAGACTGGAAAAATCTGCCACTAACCGCTAAACTATTTTTGTTAGCCCGGGTAAAAGGAGGGAATAAGGATGCGTTTAACGCTGACTGACCTTTACCGCAAAATGCGTTGGGCAATGGGTCCGTCTGGTTGGTGGCCGGGTGATTCCTTGGAGGAAATCATCGTCGGTGCAGTCTTGATTCAAAATACCAATTGGCGCAATGCTGACCGTTCAATGACCCTTTTTCGTCAAGAAACGGCCTTTGATCCAGATAAGATCCTAGACCTATCCACAACGAAGCTCCAGAAATTAGTGCGGCCGGCGGGCTTTTATAAGAATAAGAGCCGGTCATTGGTGGCCATCTTTTCCTGGCTAAAGCAGTGGAACTACGACTATCCGCAAATCCGCCATCATTTTGGGGATGGGCTGCGCGACCAGTTGCTGAAGCTTCGCGGGGTGGTGCAGGAAACTGCCGATGTCTTCTTGACGTATATCTTTGACTTTCCCACCTTTATTGCCGATAAGTATGTCCGGACGCTCTTTACCCAACTGGGGATTAGTAACCTGACCGATTATTAAAGCCTGAAAAGCATTTGTCAGCTACCGGCTAACTTTAACGCCGCCATGGCGAAGTATTTTCACGGGCAAATTGATGAGTTCGGCAAGGCGTACTTTCACCCACTAACCAAGTTTCAGGAAAGTTTTTTGTCTGGCGACCAGCTAATTTTGCCGCCAGCGAAAGGAGCAAGTTGATGACACTACCGTTTAAAGCCGTTGCCTTTGATATGGACGGGACATTTCTGCGCGACGATAAGACCATTGATACTGACCGCTTTGCTCGGATCCTTAACGAGCTGACTCAACGCGGGGTCAAAGTTATCGTGGCTAGTGGCGACCAATACGAAAACCTGGCAAAGTACTTCACACCGGAAATGATCGAACAGCTGACCTTTGTTTGCGAAAACGGGGCCTACGTGAGCCAGCAGGGCCGGGCCATTTTGACGAAGACGCTGGACCAGCAGATGGTGGCTGAATTGGTACCGTACATGGTTGACCAGCTGGGAATTATCCCGCTCTTGGCGGGGGTTAAGGCGGGCTACCTATCCAAAGATTTGCCAGCTGGTGAAATGAAGTGGATGAAGTTCTACTTCCCGAATCACGTTTTGATTGATAACTTTGACCAGCTGCCGGATGACCGCTTTTTCCAAATCTCCTTTAACATTGACAATGAAGAGGAAGTCAAGCGGTTGCTTGACCGGATCGAAAACCAGTTCCCAGGGAAGGTCAAGGCCACGCCAAGCGGCAATGGGTCAGTTGACCTCACCATTCCGGGTGTGGACAAGTCCTTTGCGCTGCGCTACCTGTTAAAGAAGTGGGGACTGGACGCCGGTGAATTGATGGCCTTCGGTGATGGTGGCAACGACGTCACAATGCTCAAGCTGGCCGGGACTAGCTGGGCAATGCCTAACGGTGGTAATGCCGCTAAGTCCGCCGCGGATCGGCAAGCGGGCCTGGATAATAATCACGATGGTGTCTTAGCTGTTCTGGATGACTACCTCCGCAAGTAGTGACATCGTGTTATCATATAAATAATGAATGATACGGGACTGGCCGAGCCATGGTCGTCCCGTTTTTGGGGTGCAGAAAATGATTGGAGTATTGACAAACTTTTTCGGCGTAATTGTCGGGACGGCGATCGGTTGCTTGATTAACGCCGAGATTCAGCAGAAGTACGAGGACGTCCTCTACGCTATTTTGGGGCTGATCGCGCTAGGAATCGGGATGGAAAGTATTGCCGCTAATATGCCGAAGAGTCACTACCAGGTCCTTTTTATCGTCAGTTTAGCCGTTGGCGGCTTGCTCGGTACCTGGTGGGACCTCGACGGTTGATTTAATGGACTGACCAAACTGCTGGGCGGAGGCAAGAAGGGCCTTAGCCAGGGCTTGATGACCGCCATCCTGCTGAATTGCATCGGGGCCCTTTCAATCGTCGGCGCCGTGATTGCCGCGGTGAAGGGCAACAACACGATGTTGTTTACTAATGATCTAATGGCGCTGGTAACGGTGATGGTCCTCGGTGCCAGCTTTGGCTGGGGGATCATGTGGACGGCACCGGTGATCCTCATTTGGCAGGGCGGGATTTACCTGATTGCCAAGTACCTGTCAGCCTCGTTCTTCAGCAGCGAACTAGTCACTGAAATCTCGATCGTCGGCGGATTTTTGATTGCTGCGACGGGACTTTCGATGATGAAGGTCAAGAACCTGAAGACACTCAACCTCTTGCCATCGCTACTGATTCCCATTATCTTCTTCATCATTAAGGACCTCATATAAAAAATAAGGATGTCACAGTGAAGTGGCATCCTTATTATATTTACAGGCAGTTATTTCTTCAGGAAGTCCGGGTCCTGGAATTCTGGGTTTGGGTAGTGGTAGAACCCTTGTCCTGCTTCCACACCAGTGTGGCCGGCATCGATCATTTCCTTTAGCTTGTCAGCAATCTTCTTGGCCAGCGGTGACTTGGTTTGCTGGTATTGGTTATTGACGATTTCGTAGGCTGTCCGCAGGCCAACGATGTCGAGGATCATGAATGGGCCCAGTGGTGAACCGTTGGAAATCATCCAGTCCTTGTCAATCGTGTGCGGGTCAGCAACCCCGTTGGCCCACAGGGCTTGGGCAGCGTTCAGTAGTGGGATCAAGAGGGCGTTCATCACGTAGCCGTGGTTTTCCTTCTTTAAGACAATCGGAACCATGTCAATTGCGCGGGTAAAGTTAATCGCCGCGTCCTTGACTGCTGGGTCGGTCTTGTCGGTTCCAACGATTTCGGCCACGTTTTGTTTCCAAATATGGTTGGCAAAGTGCATGTGGAGGAAGCGTTCTGGGAAGTCAGTTAACTTGACTAGTTGGCTCGGCACGAAGGTCGACGAGTTGCTGGCCACGATGGTGTGGTCCGGCAGAATCTTGTCTAAGTCTTCGTAGAAGGCCTTCTTAATTTCCAGCGATTCGGAAACGGATTCGATCACCAAGTCGGCATCGGCCACCGTCTTTTGTAGGTCATTGCTAATGTCAACGATGTTATCCATGGCCTTTTGGTAGTCGGCTTCGCTAGCGTTCATGTCCTTCATGAATGGCGCTTTAATACCTGCCAGGCGCCGTTCAGCCCGGTCAGTGTGACGGTTCCAAATCTTGACTTGGAAGCCGAAACGGGCTACCTGAAAGGCAATCTGACTACCGAGGACCCCGGCACCAGCGACAACGACGTTTTTAATTTCCATCTAAAATCCCTCCTCAAAGTGAGTCGTTTTAACAACGCTTACATTATACTATGACTGCTTCGCTAATCGCTAATAATTGAGATGGTCGCCGGGGATGGTGGGGTGGTAGAATAAGATCAATGTAAAGGGAGTGAATGAAATGGCAACAAAGAAGCTTTTACTACTGACCACCGGTGGGACGATCGCATCAGACACTTCGAGTGACGGCCTCAAACCACAAGAGAACGGTGCGTCATTGCTGAAACAGCTGGGGCCGGTCCCGTACGAGATTTATGTCAAGGATATCCTCGAACTGGACTCCTCGAACATCCAGCCGGAAGAATGGCAGCTGATGGCAGAAAAAGTCTTTGAGTACCGCCACCAGTACGACGGAATTGTGATTTCTCACGGGACCGATACGATGGCCTACACCTCGTCGATGTTGTCATTCATGCTCCAGAACATCGAGATTCCGGTGGTCTTGACCGGGAGTCAGGTGCCGATCAACGAAGTGCTGACCGACGCCATTGACAACCTGCGGCTGGCCTTTGCGGCGGCCGCTAACTGCCCGGCGGCCATTTACCTGGCCTTTAACCGGAAAATTATGCTGGGGTCGCGGGCGGTCAAGGTACGGACGACGAACTTTGATGCATTTGAAAGTGTGAAGGTACCGCCGATTGCCAATGTCACCTCCGACGGGATTGTTTATACCGGCTGGAAACCGGTGCCGCCGACCGAGCCGTGCCAGCTTCAGGAAAAACTGGAAACCCATGTGGCACTGGTTAAGCTGTTCCCTGGCTTTGATCCGAACCTCTTGTACGCGATGGTTGATAACGGTTGTAAGGGGATCGTCATTGAAGCCTATGGGTTGGGCGGGATGAACTTTATCCGTCGCAACCTGGTAGCCGTCATTGGTGACCTGATCAACCAGGGCATTCCGGTGATTGCCACCAGCCAGTGCCTGTACGAACGCAGTGACCTGACCAAGTATGAGGTTGGCCGCTTAGCACTGCTGGAAGGAGCGATCTCCTCTCACGACATGACGGCAGAGAGTGCCATCACCAAGTTGATGTGGGGGCTTGGCCAGCGCCTGGATGTCGACGGCATTACCAAGCTCTTCAACGAGAACCTGGTGGGCGAGGTGACCCTAACTCCCGGGGATGCGATTAAACTTTAACAATTATTAGTCTTTAGCAAGTCGTTGCTTATTGATGTCTTTTTTATTCGGAATTAACTGGAAAATGGCTTGATATATACCAGAAACGATATATACTATATATCAAATGTGGCATATAGGGGGGCAAGTCCATGAACTGGTGGGTTTTAACGTTAACGTTTCTGGCAGTCAATCTCGACTTTTTCTTTATTTTGTTGCTGTTATTGGACAAGTTTAAATTGCGGGATGTGGTCCTGGGATATTTAGGTGGGGTGCTGGTCTTAGTTGTGGCCAGCTACTTTGCCGGACAGGTATTGGCGATGTTCTTGCCGGAGTGGGTCCTGGGGATGCTGGGAATTTTACCAATCTGGATGGCACTCCACGATAATGATGAAGATCCCAATAGTCTAGGCAACTGGACTCCATCCTTGACGGTGTTAGTTACCTATTTGTCTGTTTGCGCCGGGTGCAACCTGTCGATCTTTCTGCCGGTCTTGACCAACGTGACCGGGGTTCAATTTGTTGAAGTCCTCCTTTATGTCGGCATTTTCACCGTGATTATAGTATGCTTATTGAAGATGATCGGCGAAATCCCAGTGGTCAAGCATTTTATGGCCAAGTACAGTGAAATCCTGATGAAGGTGGTCTACGTTGGCGTGGGCATGTACGTTTTCTGGGATAGCGGCCTGGTTAGTCACTTAATGAAGTTAATCTAAGGACGTAATCACAAGTGGAAATTTCTGACAGTTTAATTGATGAAGCAACCAAAATTTACAAGGTGCTGAGCAATAGCACCCGGATTAAGATCTTGTACTTTCTCCGTTACCAGGAGAATGATGTCTCCGTCGGTGACATTGTGCAGGCACTTGGGGTGGCGCAACCCATCGTTTCCAAGCAACTGGGTATATTGCGTCGCTACCAGCTGGTGCGCAACCACAAAGAGGGTAACAAGGTCTACTACATCCTCGATGACCCGCACGTCGTGGAAATGATCGACGACATGTTGAACCACGTAAAGCACGAAATCAAGGGCTTGCCACATCCGAAGAACCTTTATTAGGTAAAGAATATTGATACTATATCAAGGCCCCTGGCAGTTTTGCCGGGGGCCTTGTTGATGGTTCATATATTAAGATTAAAGAAGCCGAGATAATATTATGGATTATTGGTATTCATCAATCTACAACAACTTACGTGCCTTTTTAATT
Source organism: Candidatus Limosilactobacillus merdipullorum (assembly GCA_019113965.1). Lineage (GTDB taxonomy): Bacteria > Bacillota > Bacilli > Lactobacillales > Lactobacillaceae > Limosilactobacillus > Limosilactobacillus merdipullorum. The sequence continues at coordinate 1,498 of DXGK01000086.1, read as the reverse complement.
ACCCCTCGTTTCCACTGGTAGACGTTTTGGCGGCTAACGTGATAGTAGCGGGCAATTTCGCTGTCGGTCATGTGACGGACTACCACCGAGAGGAGGTAGTCGCGCTGCTTTTTAGTACAAAGGGTGGCCAAGCGGGCAAAGAGGTCGTTTTTCGCGGTGACCGCTAATGGAGAATTGCTTGCGGGATCCAGGAAGAGCAGTTCCTTTTGGGTTGGGCTCAGTGCAGGACTGTCAAGTGAGCATTCGCAGCAACTTTGCTGCCAGGTGGCGCGTTTTCGTTGGTCGAGCAGTCGCCAGCGGATCTTCTGGTAAGCAAAGTGCATCAGGTCTGTCTCGTGATTGGCTATGTTTTGGGGAAAGTCGCAGTATGCCTCTGCAAAGAGCAAGCAGGCCTCCTGGAAGTAGTCATGGTAGTCATCGTCAGTTGGCCGCAGATAAAGACTCTTTAAAACGCCATGAATGAGTCGGGTACGGTTGTCAGCAAGGAGGAAAGCGAATCCCTCTGCCATTGTTCGATTGGTCATATTTTCACCTAATTATAAAAATTTCCCTGGCCAAGGTTGTCTATATTTTAGATAATTTTGCGGTTTGGTTGAATTAGGAAAAATAACTGTATCGCTATTAAAATTGTGTTGACAATGATTAAATCATTCGGTAATCTCATTAATTGGAATGGTAGAAAGCGTTTTTACCGTCAAAAACGATTTTTTGTCTCCTTGACAAATAAACAACGAGGTGCTTCAATGGCTGGTCACTGTCAAACAATCAATCTTACAACCTTTTCCGCCAACCAAGCGGACTACGTGGTCGACACTTTTCACATCACTTGGCAATCGGTACTCTTGCTGACTGGCCGCCTCTATCAGAGACAAAAGGCGACGCTGGTGGTGACCACCAAGGGGCAGGTCCTGTTAATCTGCCAACCAATTCATGATGTTTTAAAGACCTTCTTCGAGGAAAACTGCATCGGTGATGTGGAGAGCCGGGTCTATTACAAAATGCTGGGGATGCCGCGTGCGACCCGTTCGGCCGTTGCCGGCAAATACCAGCTAGTCCCAACCTGCGGGATGAGTAACGACGATGTGGTCTGGGTGATGACACACCACCTTTTGCATGCCGAACTGGCCAAGCCAAATGATAATGGCCTTCGTTTGCAGTTTGATAATGTGGTCACCGGGGTGCCGTTATTGGTTACCCTGAACTACTGTGGTAAATCTTTCATCCATAATATGGAAGCTGCTGACAAAGTTGCCGAGCTGCAGTCGGAACTGCTAGATTTTCGCCAGTTTTGTCAGGGGATGACTAGTGCACGACTCAAAGTGACCGATTACCAGCAACGGCGCAAGTTGCAGAAGTGCCTGCAGGAATACCAGAATCTATTGTGCCGTCACCAGCACGATTTGGTGATGAAGCAGGCCTTTGAACAGAAAAGTTTAAGTGACCTGGAAAGGACGATTATTCATAAACTGGTCTTTAAGCCGTTTGCGGCGTTTTAAAT
>DXGK01000085.1 GCA_019113965.1 Candidatus Limosilactobacillus merdipullorum | reverse complement strand
CGCGGTCAGTGGCACGTCCGTCCAACCGGTAAAAATATTATCCAAATTGGCTCGACTCTGGCCGTGCCGCACAATCACTAATGTCGCCACGATTGGTCTGCTCCCTTCATCTCATGCTGTTAATAATAATAACGCATCTGAAAGGACGTGAACAAGTTGGAAGAATTATTTATCAATTTGCCTTAATAGTAAAGGATACATGGTGGTCCTCCGTCCCCAAAACGTGGTAAGGCGGTTGAACATCGTGACCCCAGCTGTCGATCCCGCCGACGCCGCGGACCGCACCAGCAACGACTAGGACTGTTCGCCGGGCTGCTGGTAGTTCCTCCTGGTGGGTGGCATTCTCCAACTCTTCGGCGGTGTACGGCAACAGGCTGAAGTTAAACGGCTGCTGGTCCTGGGCAATAGTCAATTCAAACGGTTGCGTTGCTTGGTCGGCGTTGTTCTGGGTCGTCCATCGCTGGATGGTTAATTGGTTGGTTGACATGTGCATCCCGCACTCCTGGGGAACCAGGTAGGGAGTTACCGGCAGCCCATCAACGTGGTAGGTCCCCGGCTGAGCTCCGGCCATCCGGTCAGGGTAGGTTTCGCCTGATAATCCCTGGTAGTCAAAGCCGGCGGCCACCGTTGGCATCACCACCCGGAGGCCGAAAACTGGCAGTTCCGGCAATCCCGCTTGCCCATAGTAGTGGGCGCTGATGGTGCAGTCACCGTTATTTTGGACGTGGTAGGCCACATCAACGGTCGTGGTTGGGGTGGTAGTTGTCTGGTAGGTAAAGACCAGTTCAACGTCGGCAGCTGGCGCCCGTCGACTTTCAGGCTAACGTGCTGGCAAGAAGAAAACATGTCGGCACCCAGCCACTGGGCACTCTTAACCGGGAAGCCGCAACCACGGTCGTTGTCGGTCGTTGCCCGCCAGAAGGTTGGCGTCGGCACCCGGTAGAGCCATTCCTTGCCGCTACTCCGCAACGATTCCAGGCCGCCGCGCTCGTAGGAAAAGAGGTAGTCAACGTGTGGCGCGTGAATGACCAGCGTGGCATCCCCGAAGACCAGCTGCAATTGATTAGTGTTTGCCATAATAGTATTTCACCTCCTGAAGTGCCGGCTTTGGTGTCCGGTCCACAAACAGCGCCTGGTCGATAAAGTCCCAGATGAAGCCGCCCAGGTACTGCGGATACTTGTCGATCAAATCAATGTACTCGCCCATGCCCCCGCAGGAGTTACCCATGTCGTGCATGTACTCGCATTCGACAAACGGATTCTTGGGATCATTCTCCCGGTAGTCGGCGACGTCTGCTGGCGGCAGGTACATCCGCGACTCCAGGTCGGAGATCCGGTCCTTGTAAGCCGGGTTGTGGGGCACCCCTTCGTAGTGGGTCAGCCGGCTGTCATCATGGTCGTGGTAGTACTGGTCCATTGCCGCGATGTTGTCACCGGCGTAGGACTCGTTGCCCAGCGACCAGAAGAGGATGGCCGGGTGGTTTTTCAGCCACTGGTAGTTGCTGCGGGCCCGGTCGACCACCGCTGCTTTCCACTGTGGCAACGAACCCGGCACGTTGTACGATGGTTCGACCTGCCCCATCTTCTGCCAGGTCCCGTGGCTTTCCAGGTTGTTTTCGGCCATCAGGTAGATCCCAGCATGGTCACAAAGCAAGTACCACGGTAGCTGGTCCGGGTAGTGGCAGGTCCGGTCGGCATTGATGTTGTTGTCCAGCATTGTCTGGATATCCGCCTTCATGTCGGCAATGGTGATGCTCCGGCCACGGTGGGCATCCCACTCGTGGCGGTTAACCCCGTTGATGACCAGTCGCTGGCCATTGAGCTTGACCACGTGCTGGGCGTCGATTTCAATCTTACGGAAACCAACGTCCTGGTTAACTACTTCCTGGTTCGTTCCGTCCTCATCCTGGACTTCAATCTTCAACTGGTAAAGCTGCGGATCCTGGTGGTCCCACACCGCCACTTGGCCCAGCTCCTGCCGGTCGAGGACTGCCTGGCCAGCGGCGATTGGCAGCTGCCATGCGGCAACCTGGTCACCTGTCGGCGAGGTCAGGGTCAATTGAACAGTACCCTGAGCTTGGTCAGCGAACTGCATCTTCACGGCCAGTGAGCCGGTCGATTCTGCGGGGTTCAGCCGGGATTTAACATCCAGGTCCTCCAAGTGGATTGCCGGCTGACCCAGCAGTTCGACGTTGCGGAAGATCCCCATAAAGCGGAACATGTCCTGGTCCTCCAACCACGCCGCGGTACTATAGCGGAAGTCTTCGACCGCCAGCAAGTTATTTTTGTCCTGGAGGTACGGCGTCAGGTCAAACTCACTGGGGGTAAAACTGTCCTCCGCGTAGCCAACGAAGTGACCGTTAAGCCAGACGTAGATCGCCTTCTCAACTCCTTCAAAGCGGACGCGGACCTTGCTAGCGTCTTTCAAGCCGGCAGCCAGGTCAAACCGGCGAACATAGCAGGCCACCGAATTATCCTGACCCTGGCTAAAGGAACCCTTCTGCGGGTCACCGCCGATAGTGTATGCCGGCCGCCGGTACAGGTGTCCCTCCCACGGGTAGAGAGTGTTGATGTACTGGTTCTTGGCAAAGCCCTGCAGTTCAACGTGACCCGGTACTTGGATGGTCGTCAAACCGTCGCGGGCGTTGGCTGGCTCCTGAAAGCCGACCGGCCGCTCCTGCGGATTGTCCGCATACTTAAACTGCCACTGGCCGTTCAACGAATGGCGAAAACTGCTGTCATCAGCGGATAACTCATCATCCGTCCGAAACCAGCGATGATCACTGTGGGCGGGTAACTGGTTGACCCGAAAGACTTTGGGGTCATCCAGCCATTCGATTAATGGTTTCATCCGTCTCTTCCTTTCGTTGACTACAACTGAATCCGCTTTCATCATAAGCCCAGCATCCCCGCCAATTCAAGAAAACATTTAGACAATAAAAAAAGCAATGAACGGAAAATCGTTCATTGCTTTACTCAGTGCGGCAAAGAGGACTCGAACCTCCATGGTCAATAGTGACCACAAGATCCTTAATCTTGCGCGTCTGCCAATTCCGCCACTGCCGCATCAACGAGAAGTATTTTACCAAACATTCTCGTATCAATCAAGCTAATTTTTAATCGTCGTTGCTTTTTTCACCATCGTTCTGCGACGGAGTCACACTGACCCGCCCAAGCAGGCGAAAGCGGCCGCCGCAGCGTGCACAGCGGTAACGGCGGACGTTAAAGCGCCGCTGGCGAAAGATTTTAACCCCACATCCCTGACACCGGTATTCCCAACCGTTAACCTTTCCCACCGCCGGGGCAAAGCGCGAACCGCCCACCCGCTTTAGCAGGACTTTGAAGTCGCGGCTGCGGTGGTGGTAGTCACGCCCCGTCAAGTGAAGGTGGTAGTGACATAATTCGTGCAGGATGACGCCCGTAAGGACCTGTGACCCGGCCGCTACCATCTTGGGGTTGATGTCGATGTGGTGGTCGCGCAAGTGGTAGCGACCACCAGTAGTCCGCAAGCGACTGTTAAAGAACACCTGGTGGGTAAAGGGCCGCCCAAAGCGCTCCAGTGACAGTTTTTCGGTCAGCGCCTGTAGCTCTTCGTTGGTCACGACTTAACCGCCTGCTCTTTTGGTTCTACCATCGTCAGCTGGATTCGTTGCCGGTCGAGGTCGACGGATTCAACCCAGACGGTGACGATATCGCCGACCGCCACCACCTTGCGGGGATCGCGAATGAACCTCTTGCTCATCTTGGAAACGTGCACCAGGCCGTCGTGCTTGACGCCAATGTCGACAAAGGCCCCAAAGTCGACAACGTTGCGGACGGTGCCCTCCAACTTCATCCCCGGCTTGAGGTCGTCGATCGTCAACACGTCCTGCCGGAGTAGCGGTGCCGGCATCGTATCACGCAAGTCCCGCCCCGGCGTTTGCAGGGAGGAGTAAATATCGGCAACGGTTTCCTTCCCAGCATCCGGACCGACAAACTGGTGCCAGTCGAGTTTCTTCAACTGCTGGTTGGCCGCCGACGTCCCGAGTTGCGTCGGGTCCACCCCTGCCTCTTTCATCACCTTCTTAGCCACTGGATAGCTTTCCGGGTGGATATCGGTGTTATCCAGCGGGTTTTTGCCGCCGATGATCCGCAAAAAGCCGACCGACTGCTGGTAGGCTTTCGGCCCCAAGCGGGAGACGTTCTTTAATTCGGTCCGGCTCTGGTAAGCCCCGTGGTCGTTGCGGTAGTTGACGATGTTGTGAGCGATCGTTTCGTTGAGCCCGGCAATCCGGGTTAACAGCTGGTACGAAGCAGTGTTGAGGTTGACACCAACCTGGTTAACCGCCCGTTCAACCACCGCGTCCAGTTCACCGGACAATTCCTTTTCAGGCAGGTCATGCTGGTACTGGCCAACGCCAATCGCCTGCGGGTTGATCTTGACCAGTTCGGCTAACGGATCCTGCAGACGGCGGCCAATGCTGATGGCGCTCCGCTTTTCGACGTGCAGGTCAGGGAACTCGTCGCGGGCCTCTTCGCTCGCGGAGTAAACCGAGGCACCGGCTTCGTTGACAATGACGTAATAAACCGGCCGGTCGATCTTCTTCAGTGTTTGCGCTACGAAGGCCGCCGACTCACGGCTGGCGGTTCCGTTTCCAATGGCGATCATTTCGACGTGGTACTGGTTGATCAGGTCGATCAGCTGTCCTTCCGCCTGGGCCCGTTGTTTTTCCGGCGCCGGCTTGTGCGGATAGATCACAGCGACGTGGAGCAGCTTACCGTGCGGATCAATCACAGCCAGCTTACAGCCGGTCCGGTAGGCCGGGTCAAAGCCGAGGACGACCTTGCCCTTGATTGGTGCCTGCATCAATAGGTGGTAGAGGTTTTCACCGAAGACCTTAATGGCCTGTTCGTCGGCTTTTTCCGTCAGTTCCTTGCGAATTTCACGGGAGATGGCTGGGCCCATGAAACGCTTGTATGCATCACGGTATGCTTCAGTAATGAAGTCCACCGCTGGGCTGTCGTCGTGGCTACCAACCAGACGGAAGCGGAGGTAGCCATCAACCCGTTCCTGGTCCACGTCGATTTTTACTGACAGGACTTTTTCCTTCTCACCCCGGTTGATCGCCAGAACCTGGTAGGAACTTAAGTCGGCGATCGGCGAGCTAAAGTCGTAGTACTGCTGATAAACACTCCGCTCGTCGGCCTCTTCCCCACCACGTCGCAGGGTGGTAACCAGCTGCCCCTTGTCACGGGTGAAGCCCCGCAGCCAGGCCCGGACGGTCGCCATTTCCGAGATGGCTTCCGCCAAGATTTCGTGGGCACCGTCTAGCGCCGCCTGGGCATCCGGCACTTCGTCAGTGACAAACTCCGCCGCCTTAGCTTCCAATTCACCCGCCGGGAAGGTCAAGATCCAGTTGGCTAACGGGGTCAGTCCCTGGGCCTTGGCTTTCTGTGCCTTGGTCTGACGCTTCTTCTTGTAAGGCAGGTAAAGGTCCTCAACCGTGGTCAGGTCTTCAGCGGCCAAGATGGCGTTCTTCAGCCGGTCGGTCAGCTTGCCTTCGTCGGCAATCGCCTTGATGACGGTCTGCTGGCGCTTTTCCAGTTCACTGACTTTTTCGTAGCTGGTCGCGATTTCCTGGAGTTGCACTTCGTCGAGGGCCCCGGTCATTTCCTTCCGGTAACGGGCAATGAATGGGATGGTATTACCCTCATCCAGTAGCTCTAGTGACGCCTTCACTTGGCGTGGTTTGACCCCGGCCACCTGCTTGGTGACTAAGTTAATTGTTTTTTCTTCCAAAATAATCCTCGCTTCTTCGTTGAACAAAATGGGGACTGCAGTAGGCCTTTGCCCACTGCAGTCCTGATTAGTTGATTTTCGTTAATTCTTCAATTGCCGCTTCCACCAGTCATCCTGGGGGCTAACCGGTAGGTGGCGCTTATGCCTGGTCTTAATGAACCAGTTTTCGATGGTTTCCGCCGCCTGGTCGTCAACTGGTTTGCCTTCCAGGTAGTCATCGATCTGCTGGTACTTGACCCCGAGGGCCACCTCGTCCGGCAGCGCCGGCCGGTCGTCTTCCAGGTCGGCCGTTGGCGTCTTCTCGTAGAGGCGTGCTGGCGCGTCCAGGTATTCCAGCATTGCCCGCCCCTGACGCTTGTCCAAACCGGACAGCGGGGTAATATCGGCCCCGCCATCACCAAACTTAGTGTAGAAACCGGTGACGGCTTCGGCCGCGTGGTCGGTGCCGACCACCGCGCCACCACGGGCACCGGCGATGGCGTACTGGGCAATCATCCGCTGCCGAGCCTTGATGTTGCCCTTGTTAAAGTCGGAGACCTCGAGGCCGTTGTCGGCCACAGCGTCAGTCATGGCATCGGCCGCATCCTTGATGTTGACCCGGACCACCTGGTCAGGCTTGATAAAGTCGTCAATAGCAAACATCGCATCATCTTCGTCCGCCTGTTCACCATAGGGAAGCCGCACGGCGATAAATTGGTAGCCACTGTTCACGGTGCGACGCAGCCCTTCCACCGCCAGCTGGGATAACCTGCCAGCCAACGATGAATCCTGACCACCAGAGATTCCCAGCACCAGGGTTTTCATCCCCGTACTCAGCAGGTAATCCTGGATGAACTGCACGCGTCGGGAAACTTCTGCTGCCGGGTCGATCTGCGGCTTGACGTGTAATTGCTGAATGATTAATTCTTGTAATTTTCTCAATCTAACCGCCTACTTTTCATCCCGTTTGCTTAGTTGGTCAACGTAATTGTGGACCTGTTCAATCATCTTCATCTTGTTGTCGTAGCACTTTTGCGACAGGTCAACCGGGTAAACTTCGGGGTTCAAATCACGCTTGTATTCGTCCCACAGGCGGTCGAGGTGGACACCCCGCGACTGGTGGATTTCCTCCAGGGTTGGTTCATCATAAACCAGCTTGCCATCGACAAAGATATCCTGCAACAGCGGACGAGCCTTAAAGTCGCGGACCGTCTTATGGAGGTAGGTGTGGTTCGGGTCGAACATGTACAGGGAATCGAGTTTCCGCGGGTCTTCACCCCAGAGGGTCACGTAGTCCCCTTCGTTCTTGCCGTCCACGCTGTCGGTAATCCGCCAAACCTGGTGCTTGCCCGGCGTTGACATCTTGGCGGCGTTGTTCGACAGCTTAATCGTGTCAACCATCTTACCATCAGCGTCCTCGAAGGCCACCATCTTGTAGACGGCGTCCAGCGTTGGCTGGTCGTAAGCGGTGATCAGCTTGGTACCGACACCCCAGACATCAATCTTGGCACCCTGCAGCATCAGGTTCATGATCGTCTTTTCGTCCAGGGCGTTAGAAGCGTAAATATTGGCATCAGGGTAACCGGCATCGTCCAACATCTTGCGAACCCGTTTGGATAGGTAGGCCATGTCACCACTGTCAATCCGGACACCCTGGAAGTTGATCTTGTCGTCAAACTCGTCAGCCACCTTGATAGCGCTTGGCACCCCACTCTTGAGGGTGTCAAAGGTGTCAACCAGGAAGACGCAGTCGTGGTGAGTTTGCGCGTAAGCCTTAAAGGCATCGTAGTCGTTCATGTAGGCCTGGACCAGGGCATGGGCATGGGTTCCCGAAATCGGAATGCCAAACAGCTTGCCGGCCCGCACGTTGCTCGTCGCGTCAAAGCCGCCGATGTAAGCCGCACGGGTTCCCCAGAGAGCCGCATCAAATTCCTGTGCCCGGCGGGAACCGAATTCCATCACCGGTTGCTTGCCGACAATGTGCTTAATCCGTGAAGCCTTGGTAGCAACTACGACCTGGTAGTTGATGATGTTTAGAATTGCCGTCTCTACTAGCTGGGCATCCAGCATTGATGCTTCCACCTGCACTAATGGTTCGTGGTTAAAGACCAGCTCGCCTTCGACCATGCTGCGTACCGTCCCGGTAAAGTGCCAGTCTTCCAAGTAGTCAAGGAAGTCACCGTCAAACTTACCGGTTGACCGCAGGTAGGTGATGTCAGACTTAGTGAAGTGCAACTTGTTGATGTAGCGAATAATGTGGTCAAGGCCGGCAAAAACGGCATAACCATTGTTAAACGGCATCTTCCGGAAAAAGGCTTCAAAGACCGCCTTTCGGTCGGTCATGCCTTTCTTCCAGTAAGTCTGCATCATTGACAATTCGTAAGCGTCGGTATGCAATGCGTAACTGTCATCCGGGTATTGGAAATCCATGTGAGAAAAGTATCCTCCTCATTATTTTTCCAGGACAAACTCAAACCGTTTGCCGACGTAGCGGGCATGAACGTATTCGAACGGCCGGCCGTCGGTTAGGTATGAGACCTGGGTGGTCCGCAAAAGGGCATCGCCACGCCGGATATCCAAGTACTCAGCAATCTTTTCGTTAGCATTGGATGCCGAAACGTGCTGAGTTGTGTGTCCGGGAGTCAGGTGTGCTTTTGTTTCAAGTGTATTATAGAACGAACTGGTGACTTCTGCTTTAGAAAAATCCTGAATCATTGGTGCCGGAACCGTCGCAATTTCGTAGCAAATCGGGACGTTGTTGGCGTAACGAACCCGTTCCATCCGCAGCACTTGTTCGCCGTGCTGAAGGTTGAGCTTGTCAATTTCGGTTTCTGACGGAGTGGTCAGGTGGTAGGAAATTGTCCGTGAAGACGGCGTCTTGCCGGCTTTCTTCATCAGCTCGGTGAAACTAGTCACACCCGCCATCTTTTCCTGGACCTTACGGTTAGCGACGAACGTCCCGGCACCCACGCGCCGTTCAAGCACTCCTTCGTCAACCAGGGTCTGAATTGCCTGTCGCAGAGTCATCCGGCTAACGCCAAACTGGGCTGCCAGTTCACGTTCAGCAGGGATCTTTTCCCCGACTCCCCACTTACCGTCCTCAATACTCTTGCGGAGGTCATTATGAATTTGAATATATACAGGTGATGCCATTGCTAATTCCCCATTTCTTTCAAATTATGAAATAGACCATTTGTTACCGGTACCATTGTAACATATTATTGTTATCATCCTCTAAAATATCAATCAAATCTTACAGATGACGGCATGAAAACGCTGTCAAAAATGGGCTAAACCACTATTATCTAGTAGCTTAGCCCATTTTGATTAATGTTGAAAATGATCTTCATGTTTCTCCTGCTGGGGTGTTCCCTGACGGTAATAAGTTTGGGTTTGGCCCTCAGTGGTCAGCTTAATAGTGGAACCGACGTGTTGGTAATGGTCGGCCGGGGTTCCCGGATAGCCGATCGCCGTCATCGTTTTACGGAGCTGGTTGATTTTTAAACGGTTGACCTTGCTAACGTGGGTGCTCATCCCCGTCGTATTGTCAACAATCCGCAACGTCGCCACCCGGTGGTTTTGGGGGATTGTCAACCGTACCTTATGGGTGTCGCCGTTATCCGCTACGTAAGCGTAATAAGTCCCGGCAAAACTGTGCCAGCGTTCCTCACGAACTTTATGCTGATGGTAGTTTCTGCCATACATTGCGATACCAAGGCAGGCAAGACCGACCACAATAACTAGGACGCCTTGCCAGAAACCACTCATCTTCCTAGTCATCATTCAGTTGCTTTCCCTTCTGCAACTTCAACCCTAATTCAAGGGACTTGTCGACGATGATCGACTGTGAGTCCGCCACCGGATACTCAGTTTCGGGCGACATTTCTTCAGCAAACGACAGTTCGGTACAGCCAAGGATAACGATGTCGCAATGCATTTCCGTACTCATGCGCTTAATCAGGCAGTGGTACTTGGCATCATCAGAATGACCCTTCTGTTTGATATCGTTGTAAATCAGGTCTTCCGTCAGGTCACGCAATTCCTGAGTTGGCTTAACCAGGGTATAACCGGCATCGGTGATGTAGTGGTCATAGATCCCCGTCGTCAACGTGCCATAGGTTCCCAACAAGCCGACTCTTTTTGCATCCGGCTTAATCTTAGCAATGGCGTTGACGGTTTCCTGAAGCATGTTAAGGATCGGAATATCCGTCGCCGCTTGCAAGCGGTCGTAAGAGTAATGGGCAGTGTTGCAGATCAGTGCAAAGAATTCCGGTTTCAGCTGACTCTGTTGTTTGACATCTTCCAGCAGTGCCGGAAACGGATCTGGCTTACTGTGGTCCAAAATCCAATCGGTCCGGTCCGGAATCGTGGCATGGTTGACCACGATGTAATCCAGATAATCCTGGTCCTTAGTAATTGGGGTTCGCTTATCAAGCAAGCGAACATAGCTTTCCGTAGCTAGCGTCCCCATCCCACCTAAAATGGTAAAAAACTTTTTCATAATGTTCATCCTTTTTGTGCACCCAGCTGGTGCAACCACGCAATTTTAATGTCAGTTTATCATTAATTTTAACTGAGATTAAGCCAGAAGCGTAATTTAGCTCTAAACAAGAAAAATCCCCCAGTTTATTGGGGGACAGATCCTAATTTTGTACGATGTTAATAACCATCATTAGCAACTACTTCTTATCTTTTTCGTCGAACGGGTCCCATTCGTACTTAGCACGGGCACCACCAATTAACTTCGGACGGGTCCGCAGGTAGGTAGTGTGTGCTAAGCCAACTTCCTTAACCGAAGTCCGAACTGGAACCTGGACGAACCTAACGTGCATACCAATGCTGGTGTCACCAATGTCCATCCCGGCTTCTGCAGTAATGTGTTCTACTTCGATCGGGTCGTGGAAGTTTTCAAAGGCAGCAATTTGACCAGAACCACCAGCGTGCAGTGCTGGGAAGACGGTTACCTGTTCGAAACCACATTCCTTAGCCACGCTGCGTTCCACTACCAGCGCCCGGTTCAAGTGTTCACAACCCTGAACTGCCAGGTGCAGACGGTGTTGACGAATAATATCAACCACTGTCTTTACGATCCCACGAGCAATGTCAACGTTGGAATCCTTACCAATCCGTCCACCGTGAACTTCACTGGTACTCAACCCGAGAACAACCAGGTCCCCTTCATTCAAATGGGCTTGTTCAAGCAGTTCGTTTAAACCAGTGGCCACTTGTTTCTTGACTTTATCCATGTCAATTTGGTCAATAACTTCTGCCATTATTTCTCGACATCCTTTCTTTTTCAGTCAATTTCATTATAACTGAGCTGATGAAGAGACGCAATAAAGCGCAACCAAGACTAATTTGCCGTTCCGGTTTGCTGGTCAATGCGTTGTACCGTAAAGTTCGTGGCAGTGGCGACAAGGACCGCTACTGCCAATCCAAAGAGCAGCCAAAAGTCGAGTTGGCCACCGACAAAGGTTCGGGCAGCCATCGAACCCTTGCCGGTATTTTGGAAGAGTGCCATCAGGGCCGTCAACAGGACCACTCCCAGTGAACCAGCAAACTGCTGGGTCATGTTAAAGAGTGAATTTACGTCCGCCGACTGGTTCCCCGGAACTAGTGTCGTAGCGTTAGCCATTGTCGTTGAGAAAGCGGAGTTGAAGCCGACCCGGGTAACAATAAAGAACCACATCATCATTAGCGAAGTGAGTTGGTGCTGGAAAATGGCATACATCCCCGTCCCGAGGACCAGAAGAATGCTACCACCGACCACTGGCAAGTGGTAACCGTACTGGTCGGCCACCCGCCCCATCATCGGTGAAGTGATCGCTCCGGCAATCGATCCTGGCAACAAAACCAAGCCGGCAACCAGGGCGCTGGTATGCAAGACATACTGGCAATAAACCGGGATAACTAGCGAAATACCAATGTTAATAAACTGCAGCGCAAAGTAAGTAAAGGTCGACAGCCGCATCGTCGTCAGGTGGAGAATCTCCAAGCCGAGGAGCTGCGATTTACCGTGGCCGTTGCTGTAAACAAAGAGAATAAAGAATACCAATCCCAAAACTAAAAATAACCAAAAGCAAATGCTAAAGCCGCCGCCGACCGTTGAAACGGCATAGACAATGCCCAACAATGACAAAGCCAGCCACAACAAACTGGCAAAACTAAACGGCTTCTGATTACCCACCGGCTGGTTGTTGATACTCCATTGGCCAGCGAGCAAACTAATAACAGCAATTGGTAACAGGATCCAAAAAATCATTCGCCAGGACCAGGCTCCGGCCACCGCCCCGCCATATGTTGGCCCCAATGCGGGCGCAAGTGAAATCACCATTGCCCCGATCCCGGTCATCGTCGCCAGCTGCTGGCGCTGGATCGACGTAAAGATCAGGAAAAACATGGTTGGCGTTGCCAGCCCGGTGGCTACCGCCTGAATCAACCGCCCTACCAGCAGCACAGCAAAGCTCGGTGCCAGTGCACAAACAATGTCACCGACAATAAAGGCAGTTACACAAAATAGGTGGATCCGTTTGGCAGGATACTGCCGCAGCAAATAGGCAGTCGTCCCCATCACGATGGTAACCATTAAAAGATAGCCTGCCGTAATCCACTGGGTAATGTCCAGGGAAATACCAAATGTCCGGGATAATTCCGGGTAGGTGACGTTCATCGAGGTTTCATTCAGCACCCCCAGAAACGTCATCAACGCTACCGAGAAGATAGCAGTGTAAGTTTTTGCAGTCGTCTTTTGTTGAGACATGTCGTCACTCCTTACAATTGAATAAAAAACGGGCGTGGTGATTGCTTCACCACAGCCCGGTCCTACACTTCGATCGTATTCTCTTACTGCTGATTGACATGATACTCTTATTTGGCTAACAAATCCAGTAGCCATTGGCGAGTTTTTTCATCTGGCGCCGAGTCAACGTCAAACTTGACGGGCGCAAATAGTACCCGCACCTTTTTCCAGTCGATGCCCTGTCCATCAAAAATCGAAGCACTCATTTTCTGGGCCATCGTCTTTTTCAGCGTTACCGGAAGTTTGGCCTGCAGGGTAGTAATGGCCACAACTTGTTCCGCCAATGCATCCGCCAGTAGTGAGTTGAACGCCGTCTCAGTCAATAGGTCCGTTAGTGGCAACCGTTGTTTGAGTGGGACCGCCGGTACTTCTCGCTTCAGAAAGTGTTGGAAAGTGTCCCACTGGTCGCTCACTTGGCGGAAAAATTGCCATGGCACCCGGGTCCGTAGTTGAACAAGGAGCGGGCGAATGCTTTCTTCCACCGCACCGTTATTGGCCACCAGCTGTGGCGTTAGTTCCTGCAAAAAACGTTGCAGACTTTCTTGACTATCCGTCGGTAACTTCTTCTTGGTGGTCAACGCAAAACGCACCAGCAGGAAGTCAGCAAACTGGTCGTCGTCAATGGTCAGCGACTCGTGGTGCTGGTGCTTTTGGTGAAAGTTGTTTAATTGTTTGACTCGTTTTGAAGCCGCAAAACGCCCCTGTTTTGGCATCGATCGTTCCTCCCATAACTTGAAAACAAATAAAAAAGCAGCTGCCATCGACAGCTGCTTAGTCAGTTGGGCTAGCTGGGTTCGAACCAGCGCATGACGGTACCAAAAACCGTTGCCTTACCACTTGGCTATAGCCCAATAATGGAATGGAGGGGAGTGGATTTGAACCACCGAACCCGAAGGAGTGGATTTACGGTCCACCGCGTTTAGCCAGACTTCGCTACCCCTCCATCAAGGTGTCCCTCTGACAACCAACGAATGTAATTCTACCCAATTTTCCAAAAGAATGCAATACCTTTTTGAAAAATTTTTAACGATTGTGATGATTCAAAACATTCGCCGGTATGACCGCATTAGCTTGCAACATTGTGGGACTAGAAAGATGCGGTGATTTTCATTCCATCTGAAACATTGCATTAGCTTGCGCTGTCGTAAGGCTGTAACGCCGTGATGATTCCCAGCCATAACCAGTCTTATCAATGTATCAACCTGCGCTTATTTTGGGCTGGAACGCCGTGGACACTACTTTGAACCAATCACAGATTGTTTCAAAGTTAGGTCTTGTCGTAAGCGATAAATCGCTAACGACAATTTCACGGCTGAGCCCATAGCGCAACGTTGATACACTTTCAGTATCTCTAACAATTAATTCCGAGCTTCGTGGCTAATTTCTTACCATGAGTTCACTGCCAAAATGCAAAGTTGATTATTAATCAATGCTTACAGCTAAGCTTCCATCACATCATCATTGCCAATTGTCAAATTAATGCAAGCCAAACACAAGCTATCTCAGAGATCAGTTGAAGCGGCAAATAATCGCGTAACGTTAAGCATGAATCTCGGGGTCCATCAGGATCGACTCTGCCAGCAAAACGTCATTGTAGAGCTGGTAAACATAGTCGCGCATTTCTTCATTTTGCGAAATCATGTCGAGGTAGTCAAGCTCTGTTCGAAATGCCCATAACAACGCCCGCTGATCTAGTTCACGCTTTTCGGCTACCATTGTCGATCCGCGACTGGTATGTAACCAATTTTTCCAAAACTCGCGGAGTGTATTCGCCGACTGTTGGTCACGTAATTCATACATTACTCGATTGCGGACACTATCCGGAAGGTAAATCTTTTCAACGGCTTTA
>DXGK01000008.1 GCA_019113965.1 Candidatus Limosilactobacillus merdipullorum | reverse complement strand
CATTGCCACAAATGGCCAGTAGTCTCATCGTTAAGTAAATATTGAACTGAAACTGAGTAGTTGACGTCTTCGCTGAATATTTGAACCAAAATGCGCAGGTTGCGGTCTCAGTGGTACCACTAATAACCATGCAATTTTGGGCCACAAATCAACTCAAAGTATTCTAGTGTGTTTCAGTTTCGCTTACTTGTTTTGATCGTCAGTAGATGACTTTGGCATTGCTGAATTGTAAAGATCACGGATTGGTTCGGTGATGATTTGGTTCAGCTTTTGCATCATCTGGTCCAGGCCGCGTTCCTGGTTCAGCAGGTTTTGGACAGCCGGCTTCTTGCTGACTTCCTTGGCCAGATTCTGGATTTCAGTGATTTCGTCCTTAGTCAGTTGCTGACCAGAACGTTCCTTCTTTTCAGCAGCAGCCTGCTTTGACTGGAACTTAGTGAACATCAGTGAAGCGTCAGCATCCTTTTGCAGGTCATCGAAAGCCTTTTTCAGTGCTTGGAATTCCTGAGTTTCGCGCATTTGGCGTTCCATTTCGTTCGCCGTGTCGTAAATATTGACAACCATAGTAATAAAATCCTCCTCAAAATAAGTCTTTATCATTATAACAAAGATGGAAACGGATACCCAAATTAAGGACGGTGAATTTTAGAAAAGGCCCCGAATATTCTGAATAAATTGGCCCACCTTTTGCCCAATTTGGTTACCGGAATCCTTAGCCTTGTATAGCCAGTCGCTCAATGAACCAGGGCCATTGCTTGACTTACCACTACCCTCAGCTCGTGACTGAGCGTCCTTCACATCAAACTGGGTCCCCGCGGTCGCTGGCAGGATTCCTGAGATCTCTGATTTAAAGATCACGTTGATATTCTTGTCAGTAATATCTTCCAGTTGGTGGTTCTCGTTGGTATCATCATAACCTTCCCAGGTTGCGACCACTACGTCCGGTGTATAACCGACAATCCACTTGTCACGGTCCCCACTGCCAAAGCCATTGACCCCGGAGTTAGTGGTCCCGGTTTTCCCAGCAAGCTGGTAACCACTCGGTTCGGCATACTTACCAGTACCAACTTTGAAGACATCCAGCATCATACTGGTCATTTCACGAGCCACTTTCGGACTCGTCACCCGCTTAGAGCGCGGCTTCGGTGCCCGCTTGATAACCTTACCGGATGCATCCTCGATTTTGACAATGTAGTGTGGTGAACTCATTCGCCCGTTGTTGGCAAAAGTCGTATAGGCACGGGCCAGTTGCTGTGGAGAAACACCGTGGGTCATCCCACCAAGAGCCAGGGCAAGGTTTTGATCTTTTTTCGTCACTGGCAAGCCAAACTTTTGCGCACTCTTGTAGCCATTTTGAACGCCAATTTCGTTTAGCAACCACACGGCCGGCGCGTTCAGACTTTCATAGAGGGCCTTGTACATTGGAACACTGCCGCTGTAGGTGTCATCGTAATTTTTGGGTGTGTAATGGTTGGTCCCGTAAGACTTTTTCTTATCCTGAAGAGCGGAGTCGTAGTAGTACCCTTTCTCCAACGCTGGCGTGTAAACCACCAGGGGTTTGATGGCCGAACCCGGTTGGCGCCTGATTTGGGTTGCCCGGTTATAGCCCCGGAAAACATGTTGCCCCCGGCCACCAACAATGGCCGTTACCCCACCAGTCTTCGGGTCCATTGCGATAGAAGCTGATTGAACCATCTTACCATCGGCTGAATCGGATGGGAAGTTATCGTCATTGTCAAATGAACGTTGCATTGCCCGCTGTTGACCTTGGTCAAGGGTGGTATAGATCTTGTAGCCATTGTTCATGACTTCTTTTTCTGATAAGTGGTACTCACTGGCAGCTTCGCTAATTACCGCGTCAAAGTAGTACGGATAGCGGTAGCTGTCATTGCCGTGGTAACCATTGTGAACCGTCAGTGGGACTTGCTTGGCACTATCGGCTTCCGATTGCGTCAGTTTACGGTTCTCGACCATTAACTGAAGAACCAAATTACGCCGCGATTTGGTATTGTCCGGATGTTCAACCGGGTCATAGATCCCCGGTGAAGTTAACATCCCCGCAAGCGTAGCGGCTTCGGCGGTTGTTAAATTCTCAGCATCCGTGTCGAAGTACCGCTTGGCAGCATCCTGGACACCCCAAACACCGTGGCCAAAGTAAGCATTGTTGAGGTACATGGTCAAAATCTGTTTCTTAGAATACTGGTTTTCAACTTCTACCGAGATAAAAATTTCCTTGGCCTTCCGTGAGAAAGTTTGCTCCTGGGTCAGGAAGGCGTTTTTAACTAACTGCTGGGTCAGCGTACTCCCACCACCAGAAATATAGTCACGGTGGAGTAACTTGTTCTTCACCAGCAGGAACATGGCCCGGCCAATTCCCTTCACACTGAACCCGTGTTCATGGTAAAAATCACGGTCTTCAGTTGAAATAACCGCGTTCTGGACGTTCGGCGAAATTTTGCTTAGGGGAACGTAACTCCCTTTTTGGGAGTACAGGCTCCCTGCCGAATTGCCACTGCGGTCATAGATCTGCGTTGGTCGTTCAAGCCGCGCCTCAAGGTTCTTTACCCCGGCGGTTTTCGCCACAAATGTTAAATAGCCGCTCGCCACTAAGAAGAAAAAGAGAAAAATCA
Organism: Candidatus Limosilactobacillus merdipullorum; assembly: GCA_019113965.1. Classification (GTDB taxonomy): domain Bacteria; phylum Bacillota; class Bacilli; order Lactobacillales; family Lactobacillaceae; genus Limosilactobacillus; species Limosilactobacillus merdipullorum. Next base: position 9,670 of record DXGK01000008.1, on the reverse strand, counting down.
CTATCAACCAGCGAGTCAGCTGAAACCGATACCAAAAACGTTTGAAGTTGTCTTTGGCTTGGGACCAGAACCGTTGAGACCAGTTGCGAATCCTGGTCTTCAGTTGCTGGAATTTAGATGGCTGTAGATCCATTTCGTTCGTCGTCCTTCTCTCAAATGTTACGGCTTATTTTACCACAATGAATTTGGCCGGTTTAAATTATCAGTTTAATATTTGCTAAAGGCTGAGATACTACTGCATCCCCTTCGCCATTATAAAAAAACTCCTAACGTTGGGGATTTTGCCCAAGCATTAGGAGTTTAATTTGATCAAACCAGTGATTACATTTCGTCTGGGGCCTTGATATCCAGCATGGCCAAAGCGTCCTTCAAAATCAGGCTGACGGCCTTAACCAGTGCCAGTCGCCCGGCCTGATCGCCATCATCTTGCAGAATCCGGTTATGAGCGTAGTACTGGTTGAACTTCTTAGCCAGTTCCAGGGCATACTTCGCCACAATTGACGGGTCATAGTTAATGGCGGCGCGCTTAACCGCGTTAGCGTATTGGCCCAAGAAGCTAAGGATTTCCCAAGCCTCGTCGCCAATATTGGTGAGGTCAACGTCACTAAAGTCATTGACACCTCCCTTGCGCAGGATACTCTCGGCCCGGGCGTGAGCATATTGAACGTATGGCCCGGTTTCACCTTCAAACCGCACAACATCTTCCAGTTTGAAGTTAACGGCGTTACGCCGGTAGTTCTTCAAGTCGTGGAAAATCACGGCCCCCACACCTACCTGCTTAGCAACCTCGTCAGCATTCTTCAGGTCCGGGTTCTTTTCGGCAATCTGCTCACGGGCGAGTTTAATTGAGTCGTTTAAGACATCTTCCAGCGAAACAACGTTCCCTTTCCGCGTAGACATCTTCTTCCCGTTCAACCGCATCAAGCCAAAGGAAATGTGTTCCATTTGGTTCCACCAAGTGAATCCCATTTCACGCAGAACAGCCTTCAGTTGCTTATAGTAGTTTTCCTGTTCGGCACCGACAACGTACAGCGACTTGGCGAAACCATACATCCGTTTCCGGAAGAGAGCCGTTGCCAGGTCACGGGTAATGTAAGTGGTGGTCCCGTTACTCTTGACGATCAGCGGTGGCGTCAACTTGTAAGCGTCGAGGTCAACAATTTGCGCTCCACGACTCTTCTTTAATAGGTGTTTGTCCTTCAGCAATTGGATTGGCAGGTCCATGTGCTGGGCTGAGAATGCTTCACCATTGAAGGAGTCGAAGTGAACGTCCAGCATGTCATAAACCTTCTGAAACCGTTCCAGTGAAATCTTCCGGAACCAGTGCCATAGGCGCCAGGCTTCCTTGTCACCGTGTTCCAGCTTGGCAAACCATTCCCGACCGGCTTCCGTGTATTCTGGGTGTTCATCGGCTTCGGTATTAATCCGCACGTAGTACTTCAGCAGGGTATTGATCGGATCCTTTTCAATTTCCTCGTCATTACCCCACATTTCGTAGGCAGCCATCAGCTTCCCGAACTGGGTCCCCCAGTCACCCAGGTAGTCGACCCGCACGAGGGTGTAGTTTTCCTTTTCCAGGATCCGGGCGATAGCTTCACCAATCATCGTCGACCGCAGGTGCCCCATCCCCATTGGCTTAGCAATATTTGGCGAGGAGTAGTCAATGACCACGTTAGCCTGGTGACCCAGGTCGGTCTTGCCGTAGTTTTCCGGGTCAGCCAGAATGGCCTTGATAATTTCCGCACCAACCTGGCCCTTGTTGAGGAAGAAGTTGATGTACGGGCCGGCAACGACGACCTTGTCGAAACCATCGGTATTGATTTTCTTCACCACGTCCGCAGCAATCATCTGTGGGGCCTTGTGCATCGTCTTTGCCAAGAAGAACGTCGGGAATGCGAAGTCACCATTATTCGAATCCTTCGGCCGTTCAATTTTGCTTTCGATTTCTTCTAATGATACATCTGGCAATGCTGCTGCCACTGCTTTTGCCACTTGTTGTTTTTCACTCATCGATAAAAACCTCCTTAAAGAAAAAGTCCCCAAACAGCCATAGCCGTTTAGAGACGAGATCAACCCGCGGTACCACTCTAATTGAAGTTTAGTTCCACTCGTTTGTTGATAATTAAAATGTTAGCTAGCGCACGCTTCATAAAAGCCGTTTGTCCGTCTCCCACCAGCACGGACTCGCTGATAACGACCGCTTTATTACTACTCACTAGTTAAAAAAAGCACCACTGAATCACAGTGGCGCGACAAGCGGGTAACGAGAATCGAACTCGCGACGCAAGCTTGGGAAGCTTGAGTTTTACCACTGAACTATACCCGCATCAATAGGTGGCTCATAACCACCTCACTAGTATAACCTAATTCTAGTTATTTGTCAGTCTTTTTCGTCGATTTTTTTGTAGAAGTCTTTTTAGTTGAGCTCTTTTTCATTGACTTCTTACGCGACGATGACTTTGTCTTCTCTTCTCCGCTGTCTTCAGCTTCATCCTTTGGTTGACGCGGAACCTTCGACAAAGCCTTCGCCTTGCTCATCCGCACAATCGCACGGCCGTTGAGCTCGTTAACCCCGCTTTGGTCTGCCGGATCAAACTTGTCAATCGACACCAAGAGTGAATTGTTGTAAACATTACCAACCTTGCCGGAGAAGCCATGGTCAAGCGGACCAAACTTTGGGCTTTCAACCACGTCACCAGCAGCAAAATCGTACTTTGGCTGATCGTCTTTTTTCTTTTGCGTTGCCATGCGGCCATCTCCTCCATCTGATGATTCTTAGCGTAACAGTGTTAAATTATACCCTTTTTTAAAGAAATTGCAATCAAATCACTTCCGGAATAATTAAATGGTAAAATAAGAAAAAAGGAGGCAACGACATGTCGCTACCCTATACGATCATCCCGCTAGTCTGCACTGTCCTGCTAATTTTGACGGTCATTGCAGCGATTTGGGCTAAATCTGAAAAAAGGGTTAATACCCTTATTGGCATTAACCGCTTATTATCGATCATCATTTTAGTCCTGGCCATCGTCCAGGTGTTTGTGCTGATTAAATCGCACCCGTTTTGGCCGTTGGTCCGGGCCGTTTACTTTATCCTAACATCCATGTTACTGGAAAGCTTTTTCCGCCGAAAGCGGGAAACGTTTGGTTCACCATCCCTTAACCTCACTCTCCTAGTCATGCTCGTTGGTTTTGCCATCCTGACTTTCCTGGTTTAAGTCCCGGTTCCAATAGCCATGGTTAATGGCCTCCAACATAACGATCAGTTGGTGAGTTTCAGCAACATCATGAACACGCAATACGCGCCCGCCGTGAAGATACATATAAGCTTCCGCCACCAGTGTTACTGGCAGGCGGTCTTTTTTTGCCAATCCTAGCAGCTTCTGACCAAATCCCTTTCGCGAAATAGCCACGAGAATTGGCCGCTGAAAGTCATTGAATTGGTCAATGTTGCGCATCATCGCACTATCTTGGTTGCCATCGGCCACTTTGGAATAGCCGATTCCTTGGTCAATCACAACCCGCTTTAAATCAATTCCCGCTTGTTGCAAATCAGCTAGGTTTCGTTCAAAAAAGCGGTGCATTTCGGCAGTCAGGTGGTCATATTCACGGTCACGACTGCTGTGCATGGTCACTAAACCAGCCGACGACTGAGCCAGCAAAGTCTGTTTATCCTCAGTATCAAAGGCCTCCACATCATTAATAATATCGACCCCTGCATCCAAGGCGGCCTTCATGACCGGCAACTTGTAAGTATCCACCGCAATGGCCACTTGAGGGTACCGCTGGTGCAGAAAGTTAATTGCCGGGAGGATCCGCCGCTTCTCTTCTTCCGGACTGATCTCATGAAAGCCGCCCGGGCGGGTTGTCTGCCCGCCAACTTCGATGATGTCCGCACCGTCGTGGATTAGCCGTTCAATCTGCTGCTGCCATTGCTGTTGGTGGTAGTACTCTCCGCCGTCATAAAAAGAGTCGGGCGTAATGTTCAAGATCGCGTAGATTAATGGCTTACTAGTCACATCAAAAGTAAAGCGACCCGCCTGCCAGATTTGCCTGTGCTGCTCATAAACCACTTGGAGGGACCCATTTAATTGCTGGTCACCAAACAATTGCCGACTCCATTTCTGGAGGACCGGTAAGGCGGCTAGTGGCAACATGAACTGAACCGTCAACCCGTTGGTCGTCTGTGGGACGTCAAGGTCTGTTAACAGGTTTTGAACTGCTGGCACCTGTTCTGACCGGTCCATTTGCCACGATAAAAATAACTGCTGGTGGACGGTAGCCAAGTTGGCTGCGACGGCGCCAGCGAGCCCCTTTTCACCCGTGAGCGGTAATTCCTGGATTTTCATGGAAGTTCCTCCTGTATTAATGATGATAAAGAGCTTCAAATTCCTTGATGAGGTAAAACGACCCGGTGACCACAACGACCCCTCGAGGGCCAACCGCCTGAATTGCCTCTTTTAGTGCTGCGTGTCCATCAAGACAGGCCTGGGCTCCTGGCCACGACTGGGCTAATTGTTCGGCGCTCATGGCCCGTTCATGATTATGTGGGGTGGCCGCCCACACCTTGGCCGGCAGTTGTCGGTATTCCTGGACCATCGTGGCGGTGTCCTTATCGGCAAGGAAACCAACCACTAGCGCCAACGGTTGATTGGTTAAGCGGAGGTGAGTCAGGCTATCCGTCAAGCTGCGGGCACCATCAGGATTATGGGCACCATCCAAGATCACCGTCGGCTGCCTGGCCACTAGCTGCAAACGGCCCGGCAAGGTGGTTTGACTAAGCGCCTGCATCACTACATTGTCTGAAATCTTGACCCCATCACGGCGAAGGCAATCTATCACGGTCAAAACCGTCGTTAAATTATCTAACTGGTAGTCACCAAGCAGCCGTAGAGTGACTGCTGTTGGGGGAATCGTATCACTGTTGATCTCTAGTGGTTGGCCAGCCAATGTTGGTTGACCCGTCCGAATTACTGAAGCATGGCTGGCGCTATCTATTAATGGCACCCCTTGAGCTTTAGCTTGGCGCTTAACCACCTGCACAGCTTCTTTCCGCTGGTGGGGTGCCAGCACCACGGACCTGGTTCCAGCTTTGATGATTCCCGCCTTAGCTGCGGCAATATCTTCAATCGTTGGCCCCAAAATGCGGGTATGGTCGAGCGCCAGGTGGGTAATAACCGCCAATTCCGGAGCATCGATACAGTTGGTCGCATCATTTTGCCCACCAAGGCCCACTTCAATCACTGCCCAGTCCACACGTAAAGTCGCAAAGTATTGGAGCATCACCAGCGTCCACCACTCAAAAATAGTCAAGTCAGCCGGCGCCAAACCCTGTGGCAATGCCCCAGCGATCTGGTAGTAAACATCAACAAATGCCTGGTGGCTAATGGGTTGGTCATTAACGCAAATTTGTTCACACTGGTCAAGCATGGCAGGACTATTAAAGTGACCGACCCGTAACCCTGCACACTGCAAGATGGCCGATAGCATCCGACCAGTCGATCCCTTGCCATTGGTCCCGGCAATGTGGATAATGCGGAAACGACGTTCGGGGTGTCCTAGATTATCTAGTACCCGTCGCAACATGGCCACCCGGTCATATTCTCCGCCCAGCATGTGGTGGTTAAAACTGGCTTGCAGTTGTTCATAGGTTAATTTGGCCATGTTCATTCTTCATTAAAAATTCACGGCGGAGGGCATCATCAGTCTCAAAGACCCCCGTAAAGCGACTCGTGTAGGTATCCTGCCCCCGTTTATTGATCCCCCGCATTTCCATGCAAAGGTGACGGGCAGTAATGGTCACGGCGATCCCCCGCGGGGTTAGCAACCGTTGCAATTCATTAACAATGTCGGTTGTTACCCGTTCCTGCATTCCTGGCCGTTTGGCCGCAAAGTCAACTAAGCGGGGAATCTTACTCAGGCCGATTACCCGGCCATCGCGGGGAACATACGCCACGTTCGCTTCGCCAAAAAATGGCAATAAGTGATGCTCACACAGCGAATAGAAAGGAATATGTTCAACCGAGACCATGCGCGGAACATCATCGACGTGGAAAACCTTGTAATTAGCAACATCCTCCGGCCGGTGACCAATTGAAGAAGAAAGCTCCGCATACATTTTGGCGACCCGCTGCGGAGTTTCTACCAGTCCCGGTCGCTGTGGGTCATCGCCAATTGCCAATAGTAGTTGTTTAACTGCCTGTTCAACTGCTTTTTGATCCATCAAATTGTCACTCCTTGATTTTTTAACTGATCAATCCAATTAGTGTCGGTGGTTTGCTCGAGCATTTCCGCCAACCGCTGGTGAATCGTTTGGTCATCCCCACTCACGTCCAGCAGTGGTTGGATAACGAAGCGGCGATTAGCAGCTTCTGGGTGCGGCACCGTCAGCCGCGGCAGGTCGTAGGCCTGGTCACCATAAAAAATAATATCCAGGTCGATGGTTCGCGGCCCCCAGTGGATAAGCCGCCGGCGGTGAAGCGATTGTTCTACCACGTGGCACCAATCGAGCAGCTCCAATGCCGTCAGTGTTGTATCCAGTGCCAGGCCAATATTATAAAAATTGCGCTGAACAACCGGGCCCACCGGCTCGGTCTGGTAAATTGGCGACACCCGCCGCAAATGAATTTCATGATTCTGGGCCAAGACGTTCAGTGCCCGTTGCAGGTTGGCCAGCCGGTCGCCAATATTAGTACCAATACTCAGGTAAGCTCTCCTAATGGCCATCTTCTTGTCTCCCAGTGACTTCAATTTCGACATTGTCGTAAACTCCAGCCATCGGTACCCCATACTTGCGAACCCGGAGCGTTACCTGGGTTAACCGTGGATAGTCGCTGAGAATCTGGTGCAATAACCGGTTGGCCAAACTTTCAATCAGGCGGTAGTGGTGATTGGCAACAAAGTCTTTAATGGTCTCGTAAACATCAGCGTAGGAGACCGTTTCTTCCAGCTGGTCGTGTTTGACTTTCTCTTCAATGGGGTAACCCAATTCCGCATCAACCTCGATCTTTTGACCAAGCTTCTGTTCTTCAGGGAAAACGCCATTATATGTATAGAAAGTCATATTGTTAATTCGAATGCACCCGATGGTCATCAACTCCTTTTCCAATTTAGCATGTCTATCATAACTCATTTACCAGCGAAAAACGTCCCTGAAGAAAAGTTTTGGCAAGCAAATATGGTACAATGCGAGAAAACGCGGAGGTTATCATGTTTCTTTCAACAGAAAATTTTCCTGGGAAGCACCAGGTACTTGGCATTGTCAACGCCACATCCAAAGTCATGCTACCCAGTGACAGTATCGACCAGTTCGAAGTCTTTGACCAATTGTTCTCCGATGTTAAAGAACAACTGACTGCTAGTGCCAGTGACAAGGGAGCTGACGGCATTGTTGGCGTTCGCTTTAACCAGACGGTGGCTAACGTCCAGGTGGCACCCAAGTTCCTGGTTTTAACCGGTTATGGCACGATGGTCAAACTAATCAACAAGTAGCAATTAACTCATGGCGAGCAGATAAAAAGCGGGCGGCAAATGCCGTCCGCTTTTGTTTGTTGTCCATCTCTACACACATTTTGCACACAACCCTCTGACAAACGTTGATATATCGGCATTTGTTAGGGGATTTTATGCGTCCCCCGGGATTTGAACCCGGAGTATGAGGACCGAAATCTCATGTGCTATCCAGTTACACTAAGGACGCTTTACCAGTTCAGAATAGCATCATCGCTAGAAAACTTCAATTTTTACGCTGCCAGTAATATGGCCGGTGCATGGTTGCCGGGACGTCATTCCACTTGACTGAATATTTTGCACCGTGAGCACAGAAGATGTAATCCGGCGTATTAGGCAGGTCCGCACAGAGGTCATAGTGCGCTGCTGCAACCACTTGATTGGCGTTATGACACGGCTGGTAACCATCAACGACTAGTGACAACTGTCCCTGCCCATGCGTATAGTTACGCACATCAGCAGCATAGTCTAGCATTCCTGCAACGGGTGCATGGCCAACCAATACCGTTAACTGACTGCCCAGTGTGACCGGCGCCTCTGCCGTACCGCCCATACGGGCAATGTCATTTAAGGCCCGACCAACCGTTTCGTTATTCACTACCAAGCGAAAACTGTACCACGGTTCCAACAACTGGCAACCTGTCTCACGAATCTCCATCAGTCCCTGCCTGACTGCCCGCCAGCTCGCTTCACGCAAGTCGCCACCAACAGTATGGACAATGCTCCCGCGGCCACCTAGCAGCGTGATCTTGACGTCGGTTAACCCCGCGCCAATTAAAACCCCACGGTGGTTTTTAGTACTAAGAGCCGACAGAATCTGGCTTTGCCAATTTTTGCGCAAGTCTTCTACCCGGGCATGGTTAACCAACTGAATCCCGGCTCCACGCGTGGCTGGTTCCAGTAGGACGTGTACTTCCGCATAGTGGCGCAACGGCTCAAAATGGCCGACCACCTCCACTGCTCGGGTAATCGTTTCCCGATAGATAATTTGACCGGCAGTCAGCTCGACCGGCAGCCCTGCAGCGGCCATCCGCTGCTCAACAATTTCTCGTTGAACTGTCCCGGTCACCGCGATAGTCAGCTCATCATTATCTGGCTGCCATGAGATGGTTGTCGAAGGACTCTCATCAGCAAATTCTGCGAGCTGGTCCTTCACTTTTCCCATATTAGCCGCTGAATGAACTGCATATTCTAACACCGGTTTGACAGTCCCCGTTTGGCTGGGCTGCTGTCCCAGCCCCAGCCCAGCATACGTTGTTGTCGGCCCCATCAATGCACAGACTTGACCAGCCGGAACTTCTTGGACAGTTTGAAAGCGGCCGCCGTTATACACGCGAACTTCATCGGCTTTTTGACCTGGCAACAGCTCATCCTTGGCATGCAGAGCACCACCAGTAATCCGCATCCAGGTTAGCCGCTCGCCCTTTTGCGGGTGAGAAATTTTAAAGCATAACGCAGCAAAGTCGTGACCCCATTGTTTTTGCTCGGTCCAGTAACCAAGCAAATTCAATAAGTGGTCAATACCTTGTTGGTGAAGTGCCGAACCGAACAAAACCGGGAAGATTTTCCGTTGACTGATCAGCCGTCGGACCTGGCCATCACTCAGCTGCCCTGTTTCAAGATAGTCTGCCAGAACCTCATCGTCGGCCGCCGCAACGTTATCGGCAACCTCTGTCGTCATCTGCTGGTCTGCACCAGTAAAACCGACACAGTTAGGATTTAATTTTTGTTGTAGCGCAGTTAGGAGTACGTCTTGATCGAAACCCGGTGTATCCACCTTATTGACAAAAATAAAGGTGGGGACTTCCGCAGCATGCAGCATCTTCCAAAGGTACTGCACGGCCCCTGTCACCCCGTCAGTGGCTGGGACTACCAAAATCGCGTAATCCAAGACCTTTAACACCTGTTTGGTAGTATCAGCAAAATCGACGTGACCTGGCGTATCCAGGAGCGTCACGTCCACCTGCTTGGTAGTTAACTGAGCTTGGTGAGTGCTAATCGTGATGCCACGTTTCTTCTCCAGTTGGTCAGGATCCAAAAATGAATCCTGGTGGTCAACCCGTTCTAAGTGGTGAATCGTGCCAGTCTGATACAACAGCGCCTCGGATAGCGTGGTTTTGCCAGCATCGACCGGGGGCAACAATGCCAAGAGTAATTTGCT
>DXGK01000084.1 GCA_019113965.1 Candidatus Limosilactobacillus merdipullorum | reverse complement strand
GGCAAGGTTAACTTACTGAGCAACGAGTAAACCGTTAAGTTGCCAAGAATATTCCCGGTCCAATTAATAGCTAATCCGATCCAGGGGCCAAAACAAAGCCCGGCAAAGAGACAGATAACCGAGTTGGAGAGTCCAGGGATGGAATTTAAAATTGCGACCAGGAGGATTAACAGCAACATATCCGGTAATCCGTGGCTGCGCATCATCACCATTAACTTGGCCTTGTTATGAGCATTTAAGTGGAGAAGCAACCCTATTTCAGGTTTGAAGTCCTGGTAAATTATCCACAGACCTACTATGGCGAGAATGATCCCCACGATGATCAAAATGGTACCCCGATTTTTACTCTTTGGCATAAGTCACCTCCCGCCATTAATAACAAAACTATTCTATCATAAAAGTATTCAGACCGGGTCACTAGCACTGAATAATCTGGGACCAGCCGTGGCTGGCAAAGAGTTCGGATAACGTTTGGCGTAACAGCGGGTCGTGGGCAAAGATGTAGGTACCGCGGACCCCACGCTTGAGAATGACATTGAGTGCATTCATGATCATCCAGCGTTCTAGGCGGTTCATTTCCTGCGGATCAGTGATGTCCGACCGCTTTTTGAAGGCTTCGCTATCGGTAAAGCGATCTAGGTTAACCTGCAATTGCCGGGTATGGGGACGCTGACTAACCACCGGCCCGATGATTATGCCAGCATAGTTGAGGTCAAAGCCCTGACAGGTGTAGATTGACCCGACCTCATCAATTGTCTGGGGAATTTCCGCCCAGGGAGTGCTGGTGAAGTTGTACTGGTCCCAGGACATTTTAAAATTACCCTCGTGAATGTAGTGCTTACCACCGTCCAGGGTCGATGGGTAGCCGGAAGTGGAGAGAACCCGTGACAGTCCCACTTCTTGGTTGCGGGCGACAATCGCCCGCCGCATTTCTTCTGCATCGTCATAGACGCGAAAATCGTAACCGTCGCGGGCGTCAGCTGGAATGTCATCGATGACGCACTCGCTGGTTAAGCGGTTCAACCAGTGAACCAAGTTGTCACTGGCCGTCATGCGGAACTGGTGGGTGAGCTGGTATTCGCGGTGAGGGTAGGGACTAATAATTTGCTGGAGACGGTCAGGTGTCCACAGACTTTTCATTCGCAAAACCTGTGAGTAGTCCATCACCAGGATGACCACTCGAGCGCGTTTGAGGAGTTCAACTAACTGGTTGTCGTGGTAGAAATTATTGTAGTGGTCAGGCTTGGATAGTAAGAGGTGGGCTTCGTCGACCACTACGACGTCGGTATTTTCGTCCTTTTTGTTCAGCCTGTTAATCAGGCTGGTTGGCCGCTGGAAGTCCTTCTTCAGCAGTGCCGACTGGTGGCCAGCCAATTCCCGGTATACCTTTAAAATCTCCGGGTGGTTAACCGTAAAGTAGTTTGTAGTGTGGTAAAAGACACTGTCGGGATTATGGCGGGCGTTTTGCTGGAGCTCAGTAAAGAGGTGGGTGAGTACAACACTCTTGCCGGTACCGGCATCCCCATTAATGGTAAAGACGGCCGGTTGTGGATCAGCCAGGTGGATGCCGGTAAAACGCAGTACCCGTTTGACCAGTCGAGATTGTTCGTCAGTTAGCGGCAGGTCTGGTGATAGTTTGGCAATTGCTTCGTTAGTTTGCATTATCTTTCCTCCCCAATTAACAATCACATCATAGGAAGTGCCCGGTGAGACGTCAACTGATTTGAGATAATCTTTTCCCCTCCCTCGTGATTTGTTGTAAAATAAAATATAAAGCAGATTAAGCTAAAAGATCGACAATTAAATTTTGACAGTTTCTCAACCATAAGAGGTGCGCATGATGAATCAACATCCTGATTTTTTATTAAACGAAGTTGACGAACCGGCCGATATCAAAACGATGTCGCTTAGTGAACTGAAACAACTGGCCAGCGAAATGCGCCAGTTGATTTTGGAACGCGACGAAAAAATCGGCGGGCATGTTGGCCCTAACCTGGGGATCGTGGAGATGACGTTGGCACTGCACTACGTCTTTGATTCGCCGCACGATAAGATTGTTTGGGACGTCTCACACCAGTGTTACGCCCACAAGATGCTGACGGGTCGTAAGATAGGCTTTTTAGACCCTGACCACTATGACGAGGTCTCTGGTTTTACGGCACCCGAAGAAAGCGATCACGACTTTTTTAAGGTTGGCCATACTTCAACGTCGATTGCCTTGGCTGACGGTTTAGCCATTGCTCGCGACAAACTTGGTAAGAATGACAATGTGATTGCCGTGATTGGCGACGGCTCACTATCTGGTGGGTTGGCCTTTGAAGGGCTGAACAACGCCGCCAAGGTTCACTCAAATTTAATTATTGTAGTCAACGATAATAACATGTCGATCGACGAAAACCAGGGTGGCTTGTACCGGGGATTGGCTGAATTGCGGAAAACTCATGGGCAAACACCTAACAACATCTTTAAGTTTATGGGACTTGATTATCGCTACGTTGAGGACGGCAACGACCTGTCGGCAATGATCAAAGCCTTCCAAAGTGTGAAGGACATCGACCACCCAATCGTTCTTCATGTTCATACGCTTAAGGGCAAGGGCTTCAAGCCGGCTGAAGAAAATGAAATGGCTTACCACTGGCGGGGACCGTTTGATCCTAAGACGGGTAAGTCGACCACGCCGGCAGCCAAGGAAAGCTACAGTGCCGCCATTATTGACGAACTGGAGAAGCAAGTAGCTGATGGTGTGCCAATTATGGCGATGAACGCGGCCATTCCGGGGATGTTTGACCTGAAACGTTTCCAGGAAAAGTACCCAGATAATTACTGGGACTCCGGCATTGCCGAACAGGAATGTGTCACCTCTGCAGTGGCAATGGCCACTCGCGGCATTCGTCCGGTGGTTTTCATGAACAGTACTTTCCTGCAGCGGGCCTACGACCAACTGGTTCATGATGTTGCCTTAAATGACGCACCAATCGTGATGATCGTTCGCGGTGGGACTATTTCCTCTGAATCAGCAACCCACCAGGGCTCGTTTGATATTTCGTTTATTAAAAACATTCCGAACCTTGAATACCTGGTTCCAACTAACATGGAAGAATTGATGTCAATGCTGGAGTGGGCGATTAAGCAGACGGATACGCCAATTCTGATCCGCCAGCCGGAGAAGCCGGTTATTCATGGCAAGGCAGCCCAAGATGATTACTCGAGCATTGATTACAAGTTTGCCCACCGTGGCAGCAAGGTGGCTATCATGGCTGTTGGTGACTTCTGGCAGCTTGGTGAAAAGGTCCGTCAATTAATGAAGGACCAGTTGCATATTAATGCTTCGCTGATCGATCCGGAATCGGTCACGGGAATTGACCAGAGTGACCTGCACTACCTTCAGGAAGACCATGACTTAGTGGTGACCTTGGAGGATGGTACGGTTCATGGAGGCTTTGGTGAGACTGTTGCCCGCTACTATGGGCCCACGGACATGAAGGTCTTAGCCTTTGGGGCACCGCGTGAATTTGCCGACAACGTCCCTGTTAACGT
>DXGK01000083.1 GCA_019113965.1 Candidatus Limosilactobacillus merdipullorum | reverse complement strand
AGATTGATGAATGATTACCAACAAACAGCGGTGATAAGCAAGCAGCTGGCTAACGGCTTGCGGGTCAAACTATTGCCAATGAAGGGATATCACCAGACCTTTGCAATGGTGAACGTCAATGTTGGTTCGGTTGATACCCGTTTTCAGTCGCAGAGTGGCCGTCTCTTAACAGTGCCGGCCGGAACTGCCCATTATCTGGAACACAAGCTGTTTGAAAAGAAGGACTACGATGCCTTTGACCTCTTTGGCAAGTTAGGGGCTGATTCTAACGCCTTTACAGACCTTTGCGAAACGTCATACCTTTTTTCAACGACGACCAACCTTCATCAATGTCTGTCAACCTTGCTGGATTTTGTCCAGGAACCTTACTTCACCCAGGATAAGGTGGATAAGGAACGCGGAATTATTGGTGAGGAAATCAAGATGTATGATGACCAGCCGGGGATGCGGCTCTACGATGCGATGGTGGCGAGCCTTTATCCGCACACCCCACTTGCCGAAGACATTGCCGGCTCCCTGGCCTCCATCCAACAAATCCGTCCACAGGATTTACAGCTGCTCTACGACTATTTCTACCAACCGGCAAATATGACGCTCTTAGTCGTTGGCGGTTTTGACCCGCAGCAGGTGATGGAATGGGTTCTGGAAAACCAGGCGCCTAAGCACTTTGCTAACCGCTACCAGCGGCCAATCTCAATGGTGATCAACCGCGAATTTAAAGTTCAAGAAAATTGGCAGCGTGCAATGGACGTCAAACGACCGCGAGTGATGATTGGCTTGCGGGGAAAACATGACTGGCCAGCAGCTGACCGGCTAAAGTATCAATTGGCTGGTGAATTGTTCTTTTCGTTATTATTTGACGAGTCGTCGGATAATTTTCTCCGTTTGTACAATGCCGGAATTATTGATGACTCCTTTGGTTATGAAACTGAGGTTGCCAGCCAGTTTGATTACGCCTGCATCGGGTCTGCGACCGACAAACCAGAACAGTTGAGAAAAGAAATTTACCGCATCCTTGCTGACGGTGATCACCAATTATTACAAGCAGCAGACCAGTTTGCGATGGTGAAGAAGTCGCTACTCGGCCGTCTTATTGGGATGATGGACTCGCCAGAAGCCGTCGCCAACCGTTTTGCTGAAGTGGCAAATGGTGATTGGCTGGTCGCAGACGAGGTCAAAACGCTTCGTTCGTTGACCTTTGATGATTTGGGAATGATTGTGGATTCGCTGGTCGAACCGCATCTGTGGACCACCTGTCAAATTTTGCCAATAAGTTAACTTTATTATTAAAGTCGCTAAAGCAATAAGCAAGTTGGCGACATTAGTGTTAAAATATCAAACCGTGATCAAGGCTGCTACTGTGAAGTACATCTCCATAAACGGCAGCCGGATCTTTGTCATATGCTATACTAATGATTAATGTATTCAGAATAAAAAGTTGAGGAATCCTGAACATGAGCGAAAATAAACAACCACTGACAGATCAACAGAATTCAGCTGGCAACAGCAAGGAGCGCATCAATATTGGCCAAAAACTTCGCGCAGCTCGTGAGCAAAAGGGCTATACGTTAGACGACCTCCAACAAATTACCAAGATTCAAAAACGCTATTTGATAGCGATTGAAGACCAGAACTTTAAGGCTTTGCCTGGCGATTTTTACGTGCGGGCCTTTGTGAAACAATATGCCGACACGGTAGGTCTTGACGGCAATGAATTGTTAAAGGATTACGAAGACGAGCTGCCTGAAACGAAGACCAGCGAATATTCGGAACATATTACCCAGGCAGTTGAAACGCGGAGCAGCCATCACCGGACTGCTGAGAAGATGGAAAATGCCCGTCGACGGTACCTACCGACAGTGATTATCGCCGTGATCGTCATTGTTATTTTGGTGATTATCTGGATTTTTGCGGTTGCTAGAAATCACGATAATTCGACTAAGATTGACCGTTCAAGGGTTTCGGTTTCTGGTGAATCGAGCCACAAGGCAAAGAAGGTATCGTCATCTTCTTCTAAGAAGACTAAGAAAGCGGCCGCGATTAAGCTGACTGAGAGTTCCCGGAATGCTAATAGTGTTGTTTATAACGCTAAGTCGCTCAAGAAGGGGACAACGTTACAGATCAGTACTTCTACACGGTCATGGAACAGTGTCAGCGTTGATGGCACCCAACGCTTAGGTAAAACAATGAACGCTAATGAAAAAGACCAGGTTACGATTGCCAAGAATGCTTCAAGCATTGTTATTCGCTTGGGGAATGCTTCCCAAACCACGCTGAAAATTGGTGGCAAGAAGATCAATGTGACTGCTAATGGTCGCTACCCGTCAACGCGGACGGTCACGATCAATTTTGGCAATAACAAGCCATCATCGGCAAGCAGCAGCACAAATTCCAACACCGGCAACCGGTCTGTAAATACAACGACGCGGACATCTAACAATGGTGGTAACAATATCCAAGCTAATCGGCAAAGCACCACGACGAACACTACTGGTACTAGCCGGCAGACGACAACTAACCGTCAAACAACAACTACTAATGCACCGGCTACCAATGGAAACGGGCAGCAGGGCGGTCAACAATAGGAGGCAGCACATTGAATTTACCTAACAAATTAACCGTTGTGCGGTTAATTATCATTCCTTTTTTCCTTTGTCTAATGGTTTTGCCACTGGCTGGCTGGGGGACGATCTCCTTTGGTGGGGCGACCGTCACCGTTGCCCGCCTTGTTGCCACGATTGTGTTTATTGCGGCGACTATTACCGATAACCTTGACGGGCGCATTGCGCGCAGCCAGCACTTGGTAACCAACTTTGGGAAGTTTGCTGATCCTTTAGCTGATAAGCTGTTAGTGATGACGGCATTTGTTGTTTTGACCGCAGACGGGACTGTTCCGGCATGGGTTACCGCCATTATTTTGTGGCGCGAACTGGCTGTCACCGGCTTGCGGCTCTTGTTGGTTGAACAAGATGGGATTGTTTTAGCGGCTAAAATGCCAGGTAAGATTAAGACGACCACTCAGTTTATCGCGATTATCTTTTTGTTGTTACACGATGCCTTCTTTATGCTGATTCACATTCCTTTTGGGGAAATCATGTTGTACATTTGCCTATTCTTCACGGTTTACTCAGGGATTGATTACTTCTACCAGGGTCGCGACGTCTTCAGCGATGGTTTCAAATAAGAATAGTGAAAAGGGCTGCCATTGGTGGCCCTTTTTGGTTATCAGCAGCTTGCATTTGTCTTCTTTTCTGTCCATAATATAAAAGATATAGCATTGGTATCGTCTTAAGCAGGAAGGGTGTCCCCAGGATGAAAAAATTTTACACGTTAAAAGTTGGTGCGCTCACAAGGCAGCTCCCACTGGTAAAAATAAATAAGGACACGATGATTGCTAATTTTATGCTGCTGGGTGATGACCAGATGGCACGGACGGCAGCCAGAATGCTGGCGAAGAAAATTGACTTACATAGCTTTGATTATATTGCGACGGTCGAATCAAATGGTGTACCATTAGCTCATGATTTGAGCCTTTTGGCAGATCGTTCACGTTCAATTGTTATCCGCAAAAAGGTGCGTAATTATATGGCGCAACCGTTAAAGGTTCGTGTGAGCTCTTTAATTACTAGCGGGGAAGAGCTAGTTTTAGATGGCCGTGATGCTCAACGAGTGAATGGCAAAAAAGTCATGCTCGTCGACGATGTGATTAACACCGGTAGTACCATGGCGGCAAGTGAACTGGCCCTGAAAAAGGCTGGGGCGGCCGTCGTTGGCCGGTTAGCAGTTATTGCTGAAGGGCACGCGGCCTTTCGCCGTGATATTCAATACCTGGCTGATATGCCATTGTTTAATCCAGATGGCTCTCCCAAGGAATAAAAAGCGGGCGGATCAGACCGCTTTTTTATTTTTCACACATTTCAGCATGACTTTCGTACTTATTAGTTAGGAGGCACCACAAATGGATGCAGAAATCATCACAGTTGGTAACGAAATCGTTCTTGGGCAAATTGATAACACAAATGGTCGTTACTTAGCTGATTGTTTACGACGAAAGGGGGTTGTTGCTCGTTGGCAGACAACCACTGATGATCAGTCGCAAAATATTATGCAGGCGGTTAAGAAAGCAGTAAACCGGGTGAACCTGGTTTTTGTTTGCGGAGGGTTGGGGCCAACGGCTGATGATAATACCTTGGCAGCAACCGCTTCTGCATTGCGCACCCATTTAGCGATTGATGAATCACAATGGCAAAAGATCAAGCAGTCATTTAAAGTGCGTGAAAAGAAGATGCTTAAGGAAAACATCCGCCAAGCTTGTTTCCTGGCTGGCGGCCAACCCCTTGCTAATCCTGTTGGCTTGGCGGTCGGCAGTTGGTGGCAGAATGGTGTAAAGACGGTGGTTGTTCTCCCAGGACCTCCTCGTGAATTTCATGCAATGGTCCAACAAGAAGTGCTGCCTCGCCTGTCGACGTTGTCGAAAAGTCGCCAGTTGGTCGCCGAACTGGTGATGCATTACTATGGTGTTCCAGAGTCACAACTCATGAATACTATTGAACAGTCACTAGTCAATAGTCCAGACATTACCGCAACATCTTATGTGCAACCTGGTGAAGTTCAAGTTCGTTTAACCACTGTTGCTACTAACCAGCTACAGGCTGACCAACGATTGCAGGCGGCTCGTCAAATGGTTCTTGCCAGTCAATCAGCTGGCTACTTTGGTGACGGCCAAGTTAGTCTAGCGGGTCAAGTTGTTCGCCTACTGAAAAAGAAACATCAGCACGTTACTGCTGCTGAAAGTTTAACCGGAGGACTTCTTCAGAGTATGATTTGCTCTATCCCGGGAGCTTCAGAAGTTTTTGATGGCGGTTTTGTCACCTATGCACCGGAGCAAAAAGAGGCTTTGCTGGGGATTAAGCCGCAGGTGATTGAGAAGTATGGGGTGGTTAGTGGCGAAACGGCTGGTGCGATGGCGGATGGCTGTCGAACTAAAATCGGTGCTGACTATGGACTGGGGCTTACTGGCGTGGCTGGGCCCGACAAGTTAGAAGGGCAACCGGCCGGAACCGTATGGGTTGGTTTGTCTGGGCTCGATCAACCGATCCTAACACGACGGTTCCAACTGGATCCCCATACCGGCCGGCAATCGATTCGTCTTCAGAGTGCACAGGCCGCATTGATGATGTTGTATGAGCAACTGACAAAATAGTCGAACAATTGTTCGCTTATTGCTTGTAATTTGTTGAAGAACTGATATGATTATTGAGGAAGATATTTGTAGACTAAGGAGGGAACGAGTTGGCTGATCAACGGAAAGCGGCCCTGGATGCGGCCCTGCGAAAGATCGAAAAAAACTTTGGTAAGGGTTCAATTATGCGAATGGGTGATGCCGCTGACACTCGGATTGCAACCGTTTCAAGCGGTTCGCTGGCAATCGATGAAGCATTAGGAGTTGGCGGGTACCCACGGGGACGAATTATTGAAATGTATGGCCCCGAAAGTTCCGGTAAGACGACTGTTGCACTACATGCGGTAGCTGAAGTGCAGCGAGAAGGTGGGACAGCTGCCTATATTGACGCGGAAAACGCCCTTGATCCGCAGTATGCTCAGGCTTTAGGGGTTAATATTGATGACCTTTTACTTTCACAGCCCGATACGGGGGAAGAAGGCCTCGAAATCGCTGACGCCCTAATTGCTAGTGGAGCGATTGATATTGTGGTGATTGATTCAGTTGCTGCATTGGTTCCACAGGCTGAAATTGATGGTGAGATGGGGGATACCCATGTTGGCTTACAGGCGCGGTTGATGTCTCAAGCTCTGCGGAAACTATCTGGTGAAATTAATAAGACGAAGACGATTGCCGTCTTCATTAACCAGATTCGTGAAAAGGTTGGGGTAATGTTTGGTAACCCTGAAACGACTCCTGGTGGTCGTGCCTTGAAGTTTTATTCGACCATCCGTCTTGAAATTCGGCGTGGTGAGCAACTGAAAAATGGTTCCAACGTGATTGGTAACCGTGCCAAAATCAAGGTCGTTAAAAATAAGGTAGCCCCGCCATTTAAACGTGCAGAAGTTGATATTATGTATGGTAAGGGTATCTCTAAGACCGGTGAACTGTTGGATATGGCTGTTGAAAAGGACATGGTCAAGAAGTCAGGTGCTTGGTACTCCTACGGGAAGGAACGAATTGGCCAAGGGCGTGAGAACGCTAAGCAGTGGTTGGCTGATCATCCGGAAGCATACCACGAGCTGTTGAATAAGGTTCGGGTGGCCTACGGAATGCAACCGGCACCAAGTGCTGATGACGAGAAGACGCCGAAGGACCCCCAACAGGAAACCCTCGAAGAGGCTTCAAAGAATAAGTAAGGATAGTGACGATTACCCGCGGGTAATCGTCCTTTTCTTTTGTTAGTCAATCTTTGCTGATTGACACTCAACTTTCACACGCTTAAAATTAATCAGTGTGGTTTTATTGAAAACCACCAATATAGCAATAATTTACTAAAAAAAACAGCAATAATGGAGGTGTCATAATGAATTCTGTCGGCATTATGGTTGCCGTTGTCGCCTTAATCATCGGGGTGGCAGGCGGTTATGTCGTCTTCAACAATGTGCACAAGCATAATATTGAAGATGCACAGAACAGTGCCGAGGGAATCATTAACCAAGCGAAAAGAGATGCCGCTGCTGCCAAAAAAGAAGCGATTGTGGAAGCAAAAGATGAAGCCCACCAGTATCGTGACCAGGTAGAAAGCGAGTTGAAGAGTCGTCGTGATGAAGTTCAAAAACAAGAAGAACGGCTTCTTCAACGAGAAACATCTCCCGATCGTAAGGATAGTTCCCTTGAAAATCGTGAAAATTCAATTGCCAATCGTGAACACCGGTTGGATCAACGCGAAGAACGATTGCGTGCATCACAGGAAAAAGCTGATGCCCTCGTTCAGCAACGGACTGAAGAGTTGCAAAAAGTTGCCAAACTGACGCAGAACCAAGCAAAAGATATTTTGTTTGATAAACTGAAGAATCAGTTGACCACAGAACGGGCAGTGATGATTCGTGACAGCGAGCAGGAGGCCCAGTTTACGGCTAATCGGAAAGCCAAGGACCTGATCGTTCAGGCTATTCAGCGTTCTGCTGCAGATACTGTTACTGAAGCGACGGTTTCGGTAGTTAACCTGCCAAATGAAGAGATGAAGGGACGGATTATCGGTCGCGAAGGGAGAAATATTCGGACCCTTGAGACCTTAACTGGGATTGATTTAATCATTGATGATACGCCGCAAGCGGTCGTTCTTTCTGGTTTTGATCCGGTGCGGCGCGAGATCGCCAAGATGGCGCTGGAGCGGCTGATTGCTGATGGCCGCATTCATCCGGCACGGATTGAAGATGCGGTGGAAAAAGCGCGTGATGACATGGATGCCCAGTTGCGTGAAGTTGGTGAGCAGACGATCTTTGACCTCGGCTTGCATTCGATGCATCCCGACCTGATTAAGACGGTTGGGCGAATGAAATACCGGACGTCATATGGACAAAACGTTTTGTCCCACTCCATTGAAGTAGCTAAGCTGGCTGGTATCATGGCGGCCGAGCTGGGTGAAGACGTCACCATGGCTAAACGGGCCGGACTGCTTCATGATATTGGGAAGGCAATTGACCACGAAGTTGATGGTTCTCACGTTGAGCTAGGGGTTGAATTAACTCGTAAATACAAAGAGGATCCGGTAGTGATTAATACGATTGCTTCACACCACGGCGACGAGCCGGCCAAGTCGGTCATTGCAGTGCTTGTTCAGGCGGCTGACGCGATTTCTGGTGCCCGTCCTGGGGCACGGAGCGAGTCGCTGGAACAATACATTCAGCGACTAAAGAAGCTTGAGGAAATCGCTAACCGGCACCACGGCGTGGACCATAGTTATGCTATTCAGGCTGGGCGTGAGGTCCGGGTAATTGTAAAACCGAAGAAGGTTTCTGACTTGCAAGCAGTAGCACTTTCTCATGATATTAAGCATGAAATCGAACAAGAACTTGAATACCCTGGCCATATTAAGGTCACGGTTATTCGGGAGGTTCGTGCTACTGACTATGCGAAGTAGGAAGCGATTATCGGGAAAGGGGATTGTGATCGATTATCACGCCCCTTTTT
>DXGK01000082.1 GCA_019113965.1 Candidatus Limosilactobacillus merdipullorum | reverse complement strand
CATCAAACAACAGAAAACATTATACCAGAGTACATACAAAATGCAAGTGCTTTTTAAATATCCCTTAAGATAGGAACAATGATCGTGGCTTGTTCCACTTAATTATTTTCCATCCATATTGATCTCTGTTGTCAAAAAGTTAACTAAACAAATTAATAGTTAGAAAGTCGCAAGAATTTTCTCGTGACGTTTTTACCATATAGGCAAATATTGGCAGTTTTTAAGCGGTTACGAATGATAACTGAATCATATGGGATGAAATAAATATTTTCTTATTCAATTTCCAAAATAATAGGTATCTATTGAAAACAACATAGTTTATCCATTTATCTTTTTCCTTAAGATGCAAGTATTGGTCTTTACGTTTGCGAAACATTTTATTGTCTGCTAATCATTGTTACAATCAAGATGGTTGTTAATATTTTTCAATAATCAATAAAAAAGGATCCTTATCATGCTATCAAGAAATAATCAGTCACAGCAACAGATGAAACAAGCCGCCAACAAACAACGCTAGGCTTTGCGCAAGTTATCTGTTGGTGTTGCTTCTGTGCTGGTAGGGTTAACCTTCATGGGTGTTAATCAGCAAGCCTCTGCCGACACAACCACCAACCAAAATTCAACCGTTGGCCAAAATCTTCAAGAAACTAATGACCAGCAGGATTTACAGGCCAAACAAGTAGTATTGCCTAATACCCCTGCTGACCAACAAGAACAAGCCAACCAGGAAAATGAAACCGCACCGGCAAACACGCAAGTTGCTACCACTGCTGAAAGGAAGGCTGCCCCGCAGTCCGAAGTGCAAGCGCCAGTTACTAACAGTCCGGCTACCCCAACGGTCAATGACGAAAACAGTCAATTCAATACAGCCGACTGGAACGTTGCCGCTGACAACACGATCACGCTGAAGAATCAACCAGACGCCGGCAGTACCGTTTACGTGCCAAATTCGGTCGACTTTGGCCATGAGGTAATCTTAACGAGGAACTATGTCCACCAGTTGACTGACTGGGGTTTCCACAGCCTGATCATCGACCACAACGGTAACGGAACGATTAAAGCCAAGGCCGGCGACTGGGCGGGTGCTTTGGCCGGTAACACCGGTGGTCCTGACCCGGCAGGCCAATGGGTTACCCTGGACCTTGAACAGCTAGACATGTCGGACGTTACTAGCATGTACAACTTGTTTAAGAACAACCCGAACTTAGTAACGGTTGGTGATATTATCCACTGGAACGTTGGTCAATCGACGTCATTTGCCGGATTGTTTGGCTAGTGACCAAAATATGAAGGGATGAATGGTTCACTCGATCTCTCGAATTGGGACACCCATTCAGTAAGAGATGTTGCCGGGATGTTCAGCGTCGGTAACCGGTTGAAGTCAATTGACCTTCACGGCTGGAATATTTCAAGTTTGGTTGACGCTCACCAGATGTTTAACGGTGAAGTTTCACCAGACTTTAATCCTGAGTTTCATGGCGATGTTTTACAATCAATTGATATTTCCGGTTGGCATACTGACAGTGACGTCATGCCGCTAGCGGCTGTTTACCACATGTTCAAGGACAACCGGAATCTAACAACGATCAAGGGAATCGAAGACTTCCTAGTGAAGGCAAATAATGTTACCGACTTTAATGAAATGTTCATGAATTGCCCGTCACTTACTTCCTTGGACTTATCTCGCTGGAATACTAGCAAAGTCAGCAATTTGCGTGAAATGTTCGCTAATGACACCAATCTGCAAGAAGTAAAGGGTATGGGCAATTGGGATGCGTCCCAAGTTCAAGATATGGTGTACACTTTCCAAAATTGTATCAACTTGACGAATTTAGGCAACCTCGCTAACTTTGACCAGGCCCACAACCTCAACAACCTGATTGGGGCCTTCATGAACACCCCAAAGCTGACGGACCAAACCACTGCCGATTCCATCGCTAACTGGGATACCAGCCACGTTGGTAGCCTTGTTTATACTTTCCTCAATAATGGGTTCCAAAAGCTTGACTTAAGTCATTGGAACACCAGTAGCGTCAGTAATTTTGCCCTCGCTTTCTCCCGTTCCCATGTCAAGAATCTTAATATTAACGGCTGGGACTTCTCACACGGTGGTGTAATCTCCATGCTGACGTTGTTAGCAAACCCAGCACTTATTAACATGAATGATATCACCCTGCCGACCGAAGCAAACCGGTTTAAGGTGTCAGACTTTAATGGTGACCAACCAATTATTGTAATTAGCAACCAACTACCACTCTCGTTAAATAACGAACGACTGAATGACAACACGATTGGGCGGCAAAACTCTAATAAATTAACCTTCGTAGAAAAAGTCAACCCAAGTAATATCGTGGGTACCAAGCCAATGGACTTTGTCTTTGCTTCCGTAGCTGACTTCCAGAAGGCAATTGCTGAGGCAACTGATAAAGGCGGAATCAAAGCTACCATTGGTGATGGCAATAGTGAGCGGTGGGAGCCTCAATCGGGCTATGACCTCACCGATGATCCAGCGGTTGCTAACTCGCAAGTTAACGGCAAGGGCTTGCACACCGCTAATATTACGGAGCCAACATCCTTCCCAGAAATTGTGGCTGGTATTTATCAACTAACAATGGCCCCGGTTACGGAAGCTTACACCATCCCAATTATTTACCGAACTCCTGACGTTCGTGAGATTAGCCGAGCAGTTATTAATGGGACGTTATCGAATGGTAGTGCAACATTAGCATCGAATACTGCTAATAACACAATTCAACAAAACCTACCGGCCGGGTATGATTATGTCAGTGGCTTATTAACGGCGGATCTGCTGATTTCTTCCAGTATCAATGATCCGATCTACGTAATTGTTGCTGCACAGACCAATCCAGACAACCCTGATCAACCTGACCAGCCGGATCACCCTGTCAATCCAGACCAACCAGGTCAGCCGGATCAGCCAAACAACCCGGACCATAATCAGAACCATGGTTAAAACGGTGAACAAAAGTCCAACAACACAACAATTCAAACAACCGCTAATAGTCAACAACAAGCGGATAATGGCCAGCAACGTTTACCGCAAACCGGAAATGACCAGTCGGCTGCTAGCTGGTTAGAACTGGTTTCACTGGGCTTAGCAGGAATGCTGGGTCTGGCCGGCCTACAGAAGAAGCATGAATAATATTTCTGCGCTGCTAGTCAAAAATAAAGAGCGAGATGAACTTCATCCCGCTCTTTTTGTGTGTTCATCCTAGCAATCATGCGTACCCTTGTACTCCGTTGTGACTGGTTCATCGATGTCGACGACCTCGACGTTTTCCGTCAGCATCCCCTTGCGGCTCACCAGTGGCAAGGTAAAGTTATGCGCGTCAAAACGCAGTTCCATTTGCGGTTCAAACTGGACGTTGGCATACTGTTCGCTCTTGATGTAAATGTCACCAATATTGCTTTTGACGATCTCATCAAAATCCGGCAAATCGGCATCCTGGTTGACAAAAATCAGTCGGTAATGGGCATCAAGGCTGCAGTTACCCAGTGCCGAGAATGGTCCCACCCCGTCGTCGAAATCGAGAACGATCTTCTTGCCCGGTTGCAGGTGGTCCTTAATCCGGTCCAGGGCTTCATCAGTTACGGTTAGCTTTTTCATCATGATCCCTCCTCGCTATTATTATCGTTAATTTTACTAACAATTAGTAAGAATAAGTAGTATTCTGCTCACACCTATTCGTCCATGATTTGCCGCACCCGTTGGCGTAAATCCGGCAGGAGCTGTTCTTCAAACCAGGAGTGATGTTTGACCCAGGCCTGGTTGCGCGGTGACGGGTGGATGATCGGCAAGTAGTCCGGTAGATACTGCTGGTAGTTTTCGACGATTTCCGTCTGCTTGACCTTTTTTGGCAGGTGGAGGTAGGCATGGGTCGCATAAGCGCCGACGAGGATCGTTAACCGAATATTCGGCATCAGTTTCAACAACTGCGGGTGCCATTTCTGAGCGAAGTCAGGTCGCGGCGACCGGTCTCCACTCTTCCCCTTACCCGGATAGTAAAAGTCCATTGGCATAATCGCGATTTTGCCGGAGTGATAGAACTCATCCCAGCTGACTCCCAACCAGCCGCGCAAGCGCACCCCGCTGCGGTCATTCCAGAACATTCGTTGGTCTTGGGCGCGTTGACCGGGAGCCTGGGCAATCAGGTTAATGCGAGCATCAGGCCCTGCGTAGTAGAGTGGCAGGATTCCTTGAGCGGTAAAGTCCGCGTTTGCTGGATCAGCCATAATTGCTTGTTTGATTTGTTGAAACTGGTCTGCCATTAAACTCGCCCCCTTAATTGTTTTGAGTATACAACATCAAGGTTATCGGTCCACAAAAAATTTTCAGAATTTTTAATCGAACATTGTTATGTTAATTCTTTTATGTTATCTTTTATTTGCGAATTATAATTCGGTACTTCATTTTAATGTTCG
The DNA here is from genome assembly GCA_019113965.1 of Candidatus Limosilactobacillus merdipullorum. GTDB lineage: Bacteria > Bacillota > Bacilli > Lactobacillales > Lactobacillaceae > Limosilactobacillus > Limosilactobacillus merdipullorum. Next base: position 8,365 of record DXGK01000082.1, on the reverse strand, counting down.
TCTTTTAATGGAAGGAGAAGAAATTGGTTAGTCCTTTTAAGCGTTACCGCGTTGCCTTTGCCGGCGTAATCTTCCACCTGATGATCGGTGGAGTCTACGCCTGGAGTGTTTTCACCAAGCCGATTGCCCAACAAACCGGCTGGAAAGAAGCTAGTGTTTCCTTTGCCTTTAGCCTTGCTATCTTTTTCCTCGGGATGTCGGCCGCCTTTATGGGTCGCCTGGTGGAAAAGTTTGGTCCATCAACCGTTGGGACCATCTCCAGTATCCTGTACGGTTCTGGAATTGCACTCACCGGTGTCTCCATCACCACTAAGCAGTTGTGGCTCCTCTACCTCGCCTACGGGGTTATCGGTGGCCTGGGCCTTGGCTCTGGTTACGTCACCCCTGTTTCAACGATTGTTCGTTGGTTCCCTGACAAGCGGGGCTTGGCAACCGGCTTGGCCATCATGGGCTTTGGCTTTGCTGCCCTGCTGACTGGTCCGGTTGCTGTCCGCCTGATTGCCGTGGTCGGCTTGGCCAACGCCTTTTACCTCCTCGGCCTCTTCTACTTTGTGGTGATGATCCTCGCCGCCCAGTTCATTAAGAAGCCAAAGCCACACGAATTGCCGGAAGTCATCGCCCAGAATGCCGAACGGGTTAGTCTGACCAACCAGCAAATGACTGCCAACGAAGCTGTAAAGACCCGCTGGTTTGCGGCCCTCTGGTTCATGTTCTTCATCAACATCACTACCGGGATCGGCCTGGTCTCCGCTGCTTCGCCAATGGCCCAGAGTATGACTTCGATGACCACCGCTGCCGCTGCCGTAATGGTCGGTATCATCGGCTTGTTCAACGGCTTCGGCCGCCTCGCCTGGGCAACCTTGTCCGACTATATTGGCCGGCCACTGACCTACAGCCTGATCTTCGTTCTCGACGTCGTGATGCTGCTAATTTTGATCTTCTTCAAGCAGCCGTTTATCTTTGCCCTGGCACTGTGCCTGCTGATGTCCTGCTACGGGGCCGGTTTCTCCGTCATCCCCGCCTACCTCGGTGACGTCTTTAGTACCAAGGAACTCGGCGCCATCCACGGTTACGTCCTAACCGCCTGGGCGGCCGCCGGGATGGTTGGCCCGGTCCTCCTGTCCTGGACCCACCAGGTATTACACAACTACTACGTCACCCTGGTTGCCTTTATCATCATCGACCTGCTGGCAATGATTGTTTCCATCCGGATCCAAAAGGGATTTGTCACCCACAAGTCGGTGGAATCGGCAAATTAATTATCTTTCTGGTATCTTATATTATTAAGAATTAACGATAAACAAAACAGCAACTACTTATGCCGGGACATGCTGGAACGTAGCGGGCACACTTTGAGCACAATAGTTTTGGTCTCAAAGCTGTACCTCAGCCTAAGCTTGGTCTGTGACCATCGCTAAGGCTGATTTCGCTACTGAGCATGTCCAATCATTAAACGTAGTTGCTGTTTTTATATGAACGGTGTCTAAGAAGGTCAATCTATTCCATGATGTATTACAGACAGCAAATCCTGCATGTCATATTACCAACAACAAGTTATGTATTAATTTAACAAATTGCCACTTTATTGACTTAACCGGTGATGATGACCAGCTACCTTGGTTCAAGATAATAGTTAACAAAGCACCAGCGCTGCGCTGATGTTTTATCAATAAGTAGTCATAAAATCCTAAAGTCTCACCAGCTAAGGCATGACTGATTAACCCCATGAACAACAATGCTGATTAGTCAATATGCTGTTAATTAGTAACAAATATCGACAATCTAAAGCTGATACATTCAAACTTGCGCTGGTTAGCGGTCTCAGTAGTGAAATTTACCTTGGCGTTTTAACGCCTAGGTAAAGACCCGATTTGGAGACCGTCACATCGCGAGGGCTCCAAACGGTGTCCACCACGTTCCAGCCCAAAACTAGCGAAAGTTGATAATTCGAGCACCACGTTCCAGACCGGTAAAGGCTGGGAATCATCACAGCTTTTCATAAGCGCGAGCTGATGAAACCCAAATAAATGAATAAAAAATTGGGTGTGGTTGAATCCACACCCATTTTGTTTGCATTGGTTTAACTTAGGCAGCGAACAAGTCGTTGACTGAGTTGACTACTTCTTGGCCAGTCATTTGGTCTTGAACAATGTGGTTCTTGATCCGCAGGTCGTATTGAGTATCCTTTGGTTCGTCATTGATCTTGGTGAGGTCAATTGTCTTGTCATCAGAATCAGTCACATCAAAATCATACTTTTCCATGTTCTTGATAGTGTCATTATCTACTGTCATAATATTGACACCCTTTTCACCTTCAATTGAAGTTCTTTTTTTGAAAATGTTAAGTGAAAGCACTAGCTTTTTGAAAAAAGTTTGCAACCGGGGTCAACGAAAGCCCTGCGGCTTAGGTGGCAGCTGCTGGTAGTGCTGGTAATCTTCCACCATCGAGGCCACGCAGCGTTTCATCTCGTCAATGTCGAGGACGCTTTCGGCAAACTCCTTGCGAACCAGTTCGTCTGGCAGGTACTCGTCGTACTTATCGAAGAACGGTACTTCCTTGGGATAAACCAGGTCCAGCGGTGGGAAGTCCTTAGCTGCTTCTTCGGCAATGACCTTGAAAAACTCGTCGGCATCGGCATCCATCGCAAAGACCATGAAGTACGGCCGCGATGAATTAAATCCGCGTAAGTTAAATCTCTTAGCACACTTGATCCGCAAGAGCCGTTCGAGGGCCAAAAAAGCGTAGGACCCGGTCCACGGAAAGAGCACCCACATCTTGCCACCAAGGTTGATCAGCTGTTGCCCCGGCAAGCCGGCCAGCTCGCAAATGTCACGGGTTTCGGTCAGCCGCTCCTTAGCGTGTGGCATCAGGTACGGGTACTTCTTGGACTCGGCTAGCACTTTACGCATCCGCCAAAGAATTTTGGGGTGGATATCACCGGGAACATCCCCGAAGTAGGCCGGGATCTGCCCCTTGACGGCATGGCAGTAAACCTGGTGCCGCTTGCGGTCGATATCTTCAACCACCCACACCCGACCAGCGATGGCGATCTTGTCCCCAACCGGCGGCGGTGCAACGATGGTCCCGAGTTCTTCTGACCCGGCGTGGACGCTGAATTCGACGCTTTCCTTGAAGACGGCGTAGAACTTAAAGTTATTAACCACCCGTTCACCTGCTAGGCCAACGATCAACCCGCCCTGCGGCGTCTGTTCGATGTGGTCGATGGCAATCAGGTGCTTCAGCAAGACCCGGTAGTCGGCCTGGGAAACGTTCTTAAAGTATGACAAAGTTAAAACCCGCGAAGCCAGTTCTGCCGGCGTCATCTCCCCGCCAGCGCGCAGCGTGCTCATCGTCTGGTGGTAGAGCAAACTATACGGTAACCGGTTAGGCTGCGGCGGTTCCACCCACCGCTCTTCAATATATAGCTGGACGAGGGCAATCCCCTGCAAGAGGGACCACGGAATCAGGTCCGGCAGCATCGCCCGTGACTCCGGGTGTTCTTCACGCATCACGAAGTGCATCTCAGGCGGCGTTCCCCGTCGACCAGTTCGGCCCATCCGCTGAAGAAATCCCGAGACGGTAAACGGCGCCTCCAGCTGGAAGGCACTTTCCAACTTGCCGATATCGATCCCCAATTCCAGGGTAGCGGTGGCGCAAGTGGTCATGTAGGAATCTTCGTCCTTCATCGCGTCCTCGGCCGTCTGCCGGTAGGCCGGTGACAGGTTCCCGTGGTGGATAAGGAAGCGGTCCGGTTCGTGGTTGTATTCAGCGTACTCCCGCAGTTCCTGGCAAACCGCCTCACACTCTTCACGACTATTGGTAAAGACCAGACACTTGCGACCGCGGGTATGCTCGAAGATGTAGCCAATTCCGGGATCAGCGAGGGCTGGCGCCTGGTCGGTCTTGGGACCGATCAGGGCATCGTTGGTAGTCTCTTGTTGTTCAGCGACCTGCTTAGCGGCATCCTGGCGGATCTTTAAGTCGGTCTGCTTGGATTGCCCGCCTTGACCGTTAGCACCACCCTGGGCCGCATCAGCAATCGCCGCCTGCTGGTCCTGAGCATGGTCAGTCACCTGCGGACCCTGCTTGTAAAACTGCTCCATCGACAGCCGCCAAACTTGCCGGCTGCTCTTCACCTTTGGGGCCGCCGTCTGGTAAGGACTGCCGGCCCCCAGAAAGCGGCTGGCTTCCTTTAAGTTCCCAATCGTCGCCGACAGTCCAATCCGCCGGGGTTCAACTCCGGCCAGGCGACTCAGCCGTTCGATCAGGCAAAAGGTCTGACCGCCACGGTCGCTGCGCAGGAACGAATGCAGTTCGTCGATGACGATAAATCGCAGGTCGCCAAAAAGCCGGGGAATATCCATGTGCTTGTTAATCATGAACGATTCCAGCGATTCCGGCGTGATCTGCAAAACCCCCGAAGGTTTTTTCAGCATCCGCCGTTTCTGCGTTGGCGAAACGTCACCGTGCCAGCGCCAGACATTGATCCCCGTGTTCTCGCACAGCTCGCTAAGCCGGTCGTACTGGTCGTTGATCAAGGCCTTCAGCGGGGCAATGTAGAGGCAGCCGACCGTCGAACTCGGGTTTTCATCGAGCTCGGTCAGGATCGGTAAAAAGGCCGCTTCCGTCTTACCCGACGCGGTTGATGCTGATAAGAGAACGTTGTGGTTGGTTTCAAAAATCTCGTGGGCAGCAGCTACCTGGATTGGCCGGATGGTCTCCCAGCCCTGCCGGTAAATATAGTCCTGGATAAACGGTGCGTACCGTGAAAAGACGTCCATCTGCTCCTCCCTTCGTGATTAATCGAGGGTGAATTCGGTGTAATCACCCGCATTGTCATTATTATCTTCTGTGGTCGATTCCTTCTTGGCGTAGTCAAAGCGGTCCGAATTGAGCAGGTCTTCGATCTTAGTCGACGGGTTCTGCCAGAGGATGTCGAGCAGCTCGATGAAGTCTCTGATAACCTCTCGCGGTGTGATATTGGTCGATGACCCGATCCGGGCGTACTCGATCTTGATGAACTGAGCCAGTTGTTCCTCGGTAATCGTTTGCGAGTATCCGTACAAGCCGGCATGCATGGCGGCTAACTTTTCGGTCAGCACCAGCATCTCGTCGGCCGTCAACGGGGCCAGCTTGATTACCGGGGCGTACATGTCCCGGGCGTCACTAACGTCAGCAAACTTTCCCTGGGTCAGTCGCGACCGCAGCGCTTCATAACTGTATACCCCGCGCCGCTTGTCCTCGATGGCCTGCGGCGTCCCGCCCATCAGGATTCCCAGGTACTTGGCCTTTCCCTGGAGGGTGTCGTTGTACATCGTTAGGATTTTTTCGTAGTTGTACTGGCGGCTAATACTGTTCGGAATCTTGAAGATGTTGACCAGTTCGTCGATCATGATGATCAATCCCGCATAGCCAGCCTGCCGGAAGAAAACGGCAAAAAGCTTCAGGTATTCGTACCAGTCGCTGTCGCTGATGATAATGTTGACGCCGAGCTCGTTTTTGGCGTCAGTCTTGCGGTCGTACTCGCCACGGAACCACTTGATGACCTTCGCCTTGGTCTCGTCATCATCGTCGAGGTAGGCGTGGTAGTACATCTTCAGCAGGCGGGCAAAGTCAAAGCCGTGCACCAGCTCGTTAAGTGACGAAATTACCCGGTAGATTTCCTGGTCAACGGCCTGACCAAAGGCGGCCACGTCACTGGGGGCGGCCTTGCCACTAGCCGCCACCTTGCTCTGCACCGAACTGATCCACCGGTCGAGGATCAGCGGCAGGGCACCGCCTTCGGGACGGGTCTTAGTAGCCATGTTCTGCACCAGTTCCCGGTAGGTGGCCAGTCCCTGGCCCTTAGTCCCTTGCAGTCGTCGCTCCGGAGACAGGTCCCCGTCAACCACTACAAAGCCCTTATCCATCACGTAGTTGCGCATCGTCTGCAGCAGGAAACTCTTCCCGGAGCCGTACTTGCCGACAATAAAGTGGAACGAGGCCCCGCCATCAGCTACCACACTAAAGTCGTGCAAGAGGGCTTCGATTTCCGCTTTCCGCCCCACCGTAATGTACGGCAGGCCAATCCGGGGCACCACTCCACCTTTCAGTGAGTGCAAAATCGTCTGAGCGATCCGCTTGGGAACCCCACGTTGTTTTTGTGCTGGCATGCTATTCCTCCTTCTTCTTTAATAAGTCCTGAATATCCGTTAAGTAATCTTTAATGATCTGTGGCTGGTCATTTTCGTCAAATTCGATGACCGTGTCACCAATCTCATCCATCAGCTTGTCGTTGATACTGTCGGCAACCAAGGAAGCCATCAAAAAGTGCTTCTTTAAGTGCGCTTCGTATGGTTGGTGGTTGATCAGGGCTGACAGGAAAAACCATTCGTCGGCCGTTAAGTCTGGCAAGTCCCCCGTTGGTTGATCAGCACTTACTTCCTGGTTACTTGGCGCCTGTTCACTAGGTTTGCTTGCAACAGTTGGCTGGTCATCTCCGGACTGCTGATCATTGTCAGCCGGGTTGTCCAGCGAGAATGTTTCCCGTGAAACATTCTCCGGGTCTACCAAGATTGGCCCGTCATCGACCTCTTCCTCCGTCAACAATTGGTCCTGAGTAACTGCTGCGTCATCCCTAATTTGATCGAGGTTATCCAGGTGGATCGGCACCCGCTTGACCTTCGCGGCTTCCTGTTGGTGGTGGAAGGCTGTTAACCCGCGTTGGATTGCATCCTTGATTTGCGGGTCAACTGGCCGCTCTTTCAACGGTCGACCTAAGTGGAAGGCAATCCGGGTTGCCCGGTCAACTTCCCGGAAAAGCTTCTTTATTTCAGCCTTGATCGGATAAAAATTATAGAGTTCGCTGGAGTTATATTGTCGTTGAATGATTCGGTAACTCCGCAGCGAATCCAACTGGTAGACCCGGTCGCTATGCAACCGGTCATCAAAAATTAACCCTGCAAAACAGTCCCCACTTGTCATTTTGGTAGAAACTGCTAAACTAAGCCCCACGAAGTCATAGCCGCTGCGTTCCTTTTCAGCGATAATTTGCTGCCAAATCAAGGTAAAGAGTTCAGTATACTCCGTCGGTTTTTCCTTATATAAGCGAGCCTTCTGGTAGTCCGGACTGATCTCGCCGAACGCCGCCAATAATTCCTTTGGCGAATGCTTTTCTGGATAAAGGAAAGTGTGCATCCGCAAATCTTCCGCTAACTCGTCTTTAAAAACCAGAGCCGCCCTTCGATGGTCAAGCCCGTAGTACAGTACCATTTCCTGAGCCAACCGGTTAATATTTACTCCCGGCCCGAGATGGGTCTGGTAGTGGTTAAGCACCCGGCGTAACTGGTCGAAAGCCTCGGTGGGGGAGCCACAACCAATGCAATTAACTAGTTCACTGGCGTAGAGAATCAGGTAGCCACCCATTCCCTTCCGGTAAGGCGGGAAATCCTTTTTCCGCCACTTGGTGCGCAAGGCAAAATAGGTCCGCAGCTGGTTGTTGGTTAGGCCGTGGTAATCGGGTTGGGTACGGTAAAGTTCGGTAAAGTCATCGTAGTCATCCTCGTAGTCAGACACCATTTGGCCCTGCCGGTAGAAGTTAACTTCCTGCCGTTGTGCCAATGGAATCTGGTAGTTGTACGATTCCTTCATTTTACGCAACTGGATGGGCAGTGGTGCTTCCGGTTTTTTCTGAGCGTTGGTCGGTCGACCGGTAATAAACTCCGGCTGGTATTCATTTTCCTCGTCGTTCCGGTCGGTGAGGTCAATATATTGAATGGTCCGGCGGCCACGGCCCTGTTCGCTCCAGGCAGAATCAACCAGATCCTTAATGATCCGTCCATTCTTATCGCTAATGAGGACCCCCACCCAGCCCGGATCGGTAGTCAATGATGGCTGAAAAAAGACCGGGATTTTCAAAAGCATGGCGCTTAATGCCCCGCACTTAATATCGAGCTCTCCATCAGTCCCCGCCATTGCATGGGGGTCATCTTCCTTATTGGTATAAAACATTAACCAAGGGTTGAAGTCATTGCGCACCATGGCAGTAGTAACACTAATTTCCTTGCGCTTCACTGTCATGAGCCGCTGTCCATACTTGTTAAGCAAATACGCAGCTAAACTGGTCTTATCCATCAAACTTCCCCCTTTTCTTGGTTGATCGTACATCCGTTCGATTTTACCAAATTTACACTAGCTCCTGCAACGGATTCGCGTAAGATACAAAAAAACCGCCTGGAATAAATCCAAGCGGTTATGTTCGCGTGGCGACGCCCTATCCTCGCAGGGAGCGATCCCCCAACTACTTTTGGCGCGCTGAAGCTTAACTACTGTGTTCGGCATGGGAACAGGTGTATCCTTCATGCTATTGCCACCACACTCTTGAGA
>DXGK01000081.1 GCA_019113965.1 Candidatus Limosilactobacillus merdipullorum | reverse complement strand
GGAATGTCAAACTTAGTTTCTTCAACAGCATCGATAATGTCCGTGTCGTCTTCGTTAACAACGACAGCGGCTACATCGACAAAATCAGTATCATGAGCTGATACGACTTCACGATCAGTGTCGAAAAACTGCGAAGCTTCTTCAGTTGACGCAATCTTCAGCTTAGTGTCCATTGAATAATGCCTCCAATAAATTAATATACCAGCAAAAAACTAGTAACTTGGAACAACTTCATTATCACTCTTTGGCATTAAGAATGCAACCCCTTTTTGAAAACACTTTCTTGGTCGTTTTATTTAGCAATTGTGGCTATTTTGTGAATTTTCAACCGAAATCACATAATTATCCAAACATTTTTCACAGTTTGTTTTTCGTTCAGTCAACTTGGTCTAGGTTCATTTATACCACGTCTTTCACCTATTCCAATTGACAATTGCTACTGAGCAAGGCTGCGCGATGGTGAATAAAAACTCCGCAAGATTCAGAAAACTTGCGGAGTTTTATTCATGTAATTTTCAATAAGTCTTCTCAGATCGATGGACTCTCAACATTTGGCCGATAATCAACAGCAAGGTCACCATCATCAAAGCAAAGGAAATAATGAAAAGTGAATTATAGCTGTACGCTTCAATCATGTACCCACCAAACAGCGGCCCGATTGCCCGGCCCACTGACACCGTCATGCTGACCAAACTCTGGTAGTGACCTGCTTCATCCAGGCTGGTCAAAGTTGAAACCCAGGCCGGTACACCAGGCAAGCTCATTAAGTCACCAATCGTCAACACCACCATGGAAATGGTAAAGGCGGTCTTGGTATGGGCATTGATCAATAGGAGGAATGACGCGGCAAAAACTGCGAGGCCGACAAGTACCTGGGTACTGAGCTTGATGTATGGCGCCAGTTTGCCCATAATTGGCTGACCACAAATCACCAGCAAGCCATTGAGGGTCCACAGCATACTGTAGTAGAAGAACGGGATGTGCATACTGGTCATGTGAACCGACATGATTGACTCCCAGAGGGCATAACTCATGTAGATCGTCACGAGGTTGACACAAATCAGCCGAACCAAGTTAACTTTCATTCCGTGGTTCTTACTGCGCTGCTTCTTTGGCCGACGTTTCTTGGCATTCGCTCGCACCTTGGCAAAGTTAACATTGAAGTGAAAAACGACCACTGCCGTCAAAACCAGGTAACAGATTGAAGTAGCCATCAGTACCAGTTTAATTCCCATTGGAAACAGAACCCCGACTAGCAGCGTTCCAATCACCGTCCCGACGTTAAAGGCCATGTAAACCACGTTGAAGACGTAGCGCTGGCTATAACTATTCACCCCAGAACTATAGGAGTTAATCAAGGTCGCACAGACGCCATCCCCAAAACTAACGAAGGAGATCAGGATAGCAAACATCGGCCAGCCCTGGAAGAAAATCATTAGGCAAACGGCAATCAAAGCGACGGCCGCACCAATAATGGAAATGTAGTGCGGCTTCCAGTTGTCGAAAAGCCATCCACCTAAGTAATTACCGATAATCATCGTGCATGACATAAAAAACATGACGATCCCGGCCATCGTCAGTGTCTGGTGAAGGTAATTGTGGACGTACATCGTCGTCAGCGGCCACAAGATCGCTGCACCGGTACTGTTGGCCAGGTTAGCCAACAAAACCCACTTTAATTTAACAGTTGAGCTGCTCTGCATTCATAACAATCCTCCGTTTGGGATATACCAAAAAATATTTTCACGCAATTAAACTTTCCCATATTTATGATACCATTCGATCATTAAAAGCGAAATTGTCTTAAGCAAATGGCGCTAATAATGTTGCTCGTCCCGCGGCGGAGAACCATTCCGGGTGCCGGTTAAGTAACTGGCTGACTTCCCGGTAGCTATTCAAATCATACTTACCAATTATTAGTTTCTGATTTTGTAAAAGACGGGCCCAATTAACATCGCGGTGCTCCACCAGGTCGTATTTCAGCTGGTTTTCATGGACTTCCCAACGTTCCTGCAACAAGTTGACTGCCCGCCGGTATTGGTGGCCTTGCTTTAAAATTTCCCGCAGTTGCGGCGCCGTTAGTTCTGTCATTTATTGGTCTCCTTTCGTTGTGATCACTTTTCCCGGTGGGTTAACGATCGACAGCTCATTTTTGGCGGTAGTAAGCAGCCAAACAACATGCCGGTAATCAAACGTATTTACTGCCCGTTCACCCCACCCGTCAGTCATAATCAGTACCTGGGCATTCTTAGCAGTACTCTGCTTTTTTAAGTAGTCGAAGATTGACTGGAAACGGGTACCACCACCCCCACTGCGCTGGTACTTCACCTGTTTGCGTTGGTTAAGTTGTTGGATTCCTTCAGGGTGGATTTGAGCATCAAACGGGATAACGGTGACTACCATCGATTGCTCCTGGGCGAGCAGGTTGACTTGGCTTAGCAAGTTGCTGATCTCGTCATCCCCCATCGACCCCGAATTATCGATAAAGACCTGTAATTGACTGACGTACCGTGTCACTCGTCCTGGCAATTCCATTCGGTATGGTTGACGACGGTTAAACCGCGCCCGCGAATCCTGCTTACCATGAGGGACGCTACCCAGCCACGTCCTTAACTGGCGAACCCAGCGTGGCCGTGTGGCTAATCGGCGTGGGCTGAGCTCTTGCTGGATTGCCCCAGGCAACAGCCCCCGTTGGTGTGCCGGCGTTTTTTGCCAGACCTGGGTCAGAATTTGCTGTAAATGGGCCGACCGTGGTAGGCGGAGCTGCCCTACTTTGTCGGCGCTCACTAGCCAACCATGGTGACTGTCTAAGGGACGTTTGGTAGGATTCCCAGACCGAGGGCGAACACCGGTCACCGACTGGTTATCCCCGTTAAGTGACTGACCGGTCCGGTTTAAATGACCATTAAGTTGCAGGTGGTTGTCACGGATAATTCGCAGGTAAGCTGCCGAGTCCTGGCCAGCTTTAACCGGTTGGTGAACCAACTTGCGTAGGTCAGCCAAAGTAGCTGTCCCTGCTGGCGGTACATCTAGGTATTGGTTAACCGCAATATCACAAGCCACCTTGACGTTAGCCAGGTCTGCTTGATCGGCATAACGCAGGGGGTGACGCCAGATGACGTGCAAGGCTTCGTGTTTGAGAAGCGCCACGAGCTGGTCCGGATCAACCTGGGCAAGTGCTAGCGGGTGGGCCAACAAAGCTAAATCATCACCCTGCCAGATCAACGCCAAAGTTCCCGGCGCATCAGTAGTTAACAGGTGTGGTAAGCCGAGCAAAACTTCTCCCACCAGGCGCTGGTCCCCTAATACGGTGATGATTCCTTCCGCCAAGTACTGGTCAGCCAACTGTTGAACATTCGCCGATCCTTGTGCCCGCTTTAACCGCTGAGACAGTTGCGCTAAACGTGGACTAGTCATCGCTACTCATCCCCGCGGTCACTCTTTGTGGCCACCCTGACTAGCCATTCCACCAATGGCTGGGCCGCAGGGTTCTGGCTAGCAACCAGTTCCTCGGCCACCTGCTGGCTAGTTTCGCCAATAGAATTGGCCAGACTAAATTGGCCATCAGGACTGAGTTGTTGGGCATACTGCAGGAATTTGTCAGCATGCTGGGCGATTTGCCAGCCGGGGTGATCATTTTGCCCCACCCACTTGTTCAAGACCGTCAATTTGGCAAACTCAGCCGCTTGACTAAACTGGGTTGACTCCGCCTCGTCCAGCAGTTGTTCCACCGTCAGTTCCTGACCCTGCTGCTTAATAAACTCGGCAAATTCGACGCCAACCGTCGTCCCCAAGTCACCGCTAAAGACGTCCGCCACTAATGGTCGCCATTGGTCAGCCGGCAGCTTTAGCAACTGGGTAAGGTTATGGGAAACCCGTTCCCAGGCCCGCGGTGTCGGGTACAGGTCATCCCCGTGCTCGCGCGGTGCCAACTGATCAGGATGTGCTTGGAGGTACTGTTGGACCAGCGGTTCAATCTGCGGTTTCCCTGCTCCTTCGTTGGCCCACCGCAGCCAATCCGAAAGTGATGAACGCATGACCAAACGAACGGTCCGATCCTTAATGGCCGCATCCCCAGGGGCAACCCCGTAGTCACTATCGGCAAATTCTTCCATCGTACTGTCAGGATTTTCCGCAATTACCAGGTGAACAGTCGCCGGTAGCTGAAGAGAATTAACCCGCCGTTGGAGGACGAGATTCATCAGTTCGCTCTGGACCGCCTGGGTACCACGGTTAAATTCATCCAGCAACCAGATAATCGGCCGGTTGGGGTGTTCTTCTGCTTCCCGGACGATCCGCACCAGTGTCTCCGAATAACCGAACTGAATGTTGGCCAAGCTGCCATAGCGTTGTGTGTCGACAAAGGAGTCACTAGTCAACGGTGGCACCGGGATCGCAAGGTCGCCCTTTTCGACCAAGCTGACCACCGTCGTGTACAGACTAGCCCCCATTTGCTTGGCGATATCGACTACCAGAGCCGTCTTACCCAAGCCGGCATCGCCAACGATACTGGGAACATTGCCTGCCTTAATGACCGTGGGTACCGCGACTAATAATTGTTGATAGGTTAGTGCCATTGTTAACCCTCCCTACTCCGTTTGCTTTAAAATCGTCATCCCCTGCGACAGGACAGTCGAGTCGACTTTCGCGGTTAAAAATCGCTGAAGAGGAACTACTTGGTGGCGGTTCTTAAAGGCTAGTGGCAGTTCCTCCAAGATAACTACCATCATGTTGTTTTCCGTCAGCATCAATTGCCCTGGTTGGCGAAACTTTCCCTTGGTATGCTTGCCAGTCCGCCAGGTATGCACCTTGACCTGTCCCGCGGGATCAACTTTAAGCTGGTAGCCACCATTGCCGTCATTTCCCACCGGGATTCCAACATAACGGTGTGTTTCGTACTTATCCTTTTTACTCATCACAGATTCTCCTTCGTGTTTCACGTGAAACAAAAAGCGTGGCTATCAATTAACGCCACGCTCATCACTTAATCTTTACTATTTCAGGTAGATCATATTAGCTCCCGGTATCCGCAGGAGGGTATGGGTCGTTGCCACCTTACCACACCGGAGCCCCAGTCCGTTAATTGGTGTGTTCTTGTAACGCACCGTCATTTCGGCCATAAAGGCGTGACCGGTCCGGCTGTTTTCCTTGGCTAATCGCTGACGATTCCATGGATAAACTGCCGCCTGCGTACTAATATAATGGTCAGAATCGGCAATCGATCCATACCGCGAGTTGGTCGTATACTTAGTATTCTTAGTCCAGTATGTATATGAAACAACCGGGTGCTTGCCCAGCTTACTTCGGTTAGCCACGACGTAGTAGAAGCCCTTCTTCGTGTTACCCAGCTGGAGTGCAGCATATTTTTCGGAAGTAGTTACTTCCCTACTATTATT
>DXGK01000080.1 GCA_019113965.1 Candidatus Limosilactobacillus merdipullorum | reverse complement strand
TTTCGGGAGAAACTGGAGACAGCATCTCCTGAAGAAGTGGTTGAAATGATGAATCGTCACATGATGAGGAGTTAATATAAATGGCTAAGAAACAGCATAAGTTCTGGGCGTTGGTCCAGAAGCATTTAATGACTGCGACCGGCTACATGATTCCGTTCGTCGTTGCCGGTGGAGTTATTTACGCCGTATCAGTCATGATGACTGGCCAGGCGGCCGCCCCGAAACCGTCAGACGGATGGATTTACCAGATCAGCTTAATCGGTAGTGCCGGCCTGGCGCTGTTCATTCCAGCGCTGGGTGGTTACCTGGCATACAGTATGGCTGGCCGAGCCGCAATCGGCCCCGGCTTTATTACCGCCTATTTGGCAGTCCAGGTTCACACCGGATTTATTGGGGGAATTCTCGGTGGTCTGCTGGCCGGCTGGACGGTAATGTATCTTAAGAAAATACCGATTTCAGATCATTACAAGGTATTAGGAAGCATTTTCCTTTACCCACTTGTTGGGACCTTAATTCCATCGTGCATTGTCCTGTTTATTATCGGTGACCCAGTGGCCTCCTTCATGGCTTGGTTAACGAATACTTTGAAGTCGATGGGTGGCATGTCCAGAGCACCGCTTGGCGCCATTATGGGTGCGATGATCGGTGTTGACATGGGTGGTCCAATTAATAAAGTGGCATGTACTTTTGCCCAAACGCAGGTTAATACCCTTCCATTCTTGATGGGGATCATGGGACCAGCCGTCGCTACTCCACCGATTGGCTTAGGTTTGGCGACGCTGTTATTCCGCAAGAAGTTTGCTCCGGAAGAGCGTAACAGTGGTCTGGCAGCGATCCTGATGGGTTGCTGTGGGATTACCGAAGGGGCCATTCCCTTCGCGACTGCAGACCCACTCCGGGTCATCCCGGCCAACACGATTGGTTCACTAGTTGCCGGTGCTTTTGCGGCATACATGGGCGTTGTTAGCCACGCTCCGTGGGGTGGACTAATTACCTTACCAGTTGTTGGTGGGAGAATTTGGTATGTCGTCGCGGTCTTACTCGGCTCCTTGGTTACCGCTATAATCGTCGGTCTAACTAAGAAGGACTACGTACCAGAAAAGAAGACCGACGATGATGACGATATTGATCTCGATATTACAACATTCTAAAAAGGTGATTTGAATGAATATTGTTGGAATTACATCGTGCCCGAGTGGTGTGGCGCACACCTACATGGCTGCCGAAGCCTTGGAAACAGCTGCTAAGGCCCAGGGAATCAACATTAAGGTGGAGACCCAGGGCTCAGGTGGGACTGAGAATACTTTGACCGCAGATGATGTTAAGAAGGCAGACTTTGTGGTCCTCTCAAACGATACCGAGCTTTCAGGGCTTAATCGCTTTAAGGGCAAGAAAGTAGTCCAGATGAGCACGACGCAAATGATTGCCAAGTCAGGCGCGTTGATGAAGAAATTGCAATCAATGGTTAAGTAACGATTAACGTGAAGATTTTTTATCATAAGAGGGAAAAACAATGACGGAGACAAACGATTTATCAATCAAGCAGACTGTTACCAATATGTTAAAACTGCAGGATCAAGGGCGTCGTTCAACCCTGATCGGCATTGGACCAATGTCACCAAATCTGCTGGAAGCAACCTTTGAACTGGGCCGCGACTACGATTTTCCGTTGATGTTTATCGCTAGCCGGAACCAGGTTGATAAGGATGACCTGGGTGGCGGCTACGTTAACGGCTGGAACCAGGAAACCTTTACCCGCGACATTAAGAAGGTTGCCAAGAAGACGGGCTTTACGGGTCTTTACTACGTTTGCCGGGATCACGGTGGTCCATGGCAGCGTGACGAGGAACGGAATGCCCACCTGCCAGTTGATGAAGCCATGGCCAAGGCCAAGGAATCATACCTGTCAGATATTGAAAACGGTTTTGACCTGCTGATGATTGACCCTACCAAGAACCCTTACGAAATGGGGAAGGTCATTGACATGGACAAGAACTTGAAGTGGACCTTTGACCTGATCCAGTACTGTGAAAACGAACGGAAGAAGCGCGGTCTGCCGGAAATCGGTTATGAAGTTGGGACTGAAGAAACCAATGGTGGTTTGACAACGACCGAACGTTACGAAACCTTCATCCAAAAGCTGAAGGCTAAGTTGGACGAAAATGGTTTGCCAATGCCAACCTTCATCGTTGGCCAAACTGGGACGCTGACCCGGCTTGGTGAACAAGTTGGTCACTGGAACCTGAAGAACACCCTGGAACTGACCACGATGGCCAAGAAGTACGGTGTTGGTCTGAAGGAACACAACGCCGACTACTTGAGCGACTACCAGTTGCTTCTTCACAACCCTGCTAACATCACCGCTTCGAACGTCGCTCCACAATACGGGACCGCTGAAACCGAAGCTTACGTCACCCTGTACAACGTTGAACAGCGGCTGCACAAGGATGGGTTAGTTGATGACCCATCCAACCTGAAGCCGGTGCTGATTGACCGGGCCGTTCGGACTGAACGTTGGCGGAAGTGGATGGAAGGCGACGACGTTAACCTGAAGGTTGAGGATGTTTTGGCTGACGACAAGCTGAAGGAAGAAATCTTGCACCTTGGTGGCCACTACGCCTTCAACAATCTAGACGTTAAGCGCGAAATCGCTAAGATGACTAAGAACCTGGAAGCCAACCACATTGACGTTCATGGTTTCGTCATTGAATCCATCAAGCGGCCGATCCGTCAGTACATTCAGACCTTGAACTTGAAGGGTCTGACTACTGCGGTTCGTAAGCTGGGTAAGTAACCCTCCAGTAAAATAAAAGATGTACGTTAAAAGGATGATGAGTTTGGTGACTCACCATCCTTTTTGTGTTGGCTGGAATGGTGGCCTATTTATTTTGCAATGACGCACTTCAGCATTTGGGGCTGGAACGCCAAAAAAATCAGCTCCGTACTTATTGTGGGTCTGGAACGCTGTGGACACGACTTTGAGCCAATTAAAAATTGTCTCAAAGTTCGGTCTTTCAGTAAGTGCTGCTATCGCACCACTAACTGAAATTTCACAGCTGAGACCTACATTCCAGATTGCAAACAACCGCGCTGTCTTAAATTGGTCGGCGAAGTGTATCCGTTACATTCCAATATGACAAACCGTATTCCAAAATTATCGAAATGGCGCCGTCTTGAACATGGTTAGTTGGCCAGTAAGTGGCTTTGCTGCAAGTGAGTCACTAAGTCAGCCCTTGTGGGGGAGTCAATGACTTGCTTTAGCCACTTCTTATCCGAAGCAAACTTGAGCATGACTTCGAGGAACGGAACCTGCAGCTTGGCGTCCACCGGTGCCAGGGTAATGACCAGGTGAATGGTCTGTCCACCAATGCTTTGGAATGGCTGTTTAAACAAGTTAAAGCCAATTCCTAGTTTGTGAACCCCGTCGGCCGGTCCACCGTGGGCCAACATGATACCATTACCGATGATCATGTAATCGCCGTGTTGAATGGTTGAGTGGATAATCTTTTCAGTATAGCGGGCTTCGATTGCACCACTGCGTTCCAAAGGCCGAAACGACTGGCAAATTGCCTGTTTCCAGTCAACCTGGTCAGTGAATAACTGGAGATACTGTTGATTGATGCCCAGAAACCTTTCTTTGTTGGGGTAGTTCATGTTTACACTATTAGCAGATAGCAGGAAGTCGGTCAGCGCCTCCTTCAACTGCTGGGGGTGTTCAATCCGCGCGTATTCGGCGATCACATCCATCAGTGATTCGATATTGATCCGCGAAACGGTCTCCTTTGACAGGAGGTTAATGTCAACCAGGAACCGTTGGATAGTATGCCAGTCAGCCTTGGACGGCATGGCCTGGATTTGAATATGGGGAACTTGGTGACCGTAATTGATGGGCAGCGTGCTGATAATTCCCGCGACATTATTCCAATTAACATTTTCCAGTTCAAGGGTGTTAAAGGGACGGCGGAAGTTAACGGAAGGGTACACGTTACGTAGCTGGCTGAATAACAAGTGTGAGGTGCCGATGCCGCTAGAACAAACAACGAGGATCTCATTTTTAACGGCCTGGTGGTGTTGGTTGCGCAGGGCGCTACCAAAGTAAATAGAGATTAACGAGATTTCATCGTCGGATAATTTAGCATTTAGATACTTCTCCAGCGGGGAAACGGACAGCTTGGTTAGCTGGAATGTTTCCTGATAGTTAGTGGTAATCTCCT
>DXGK01000079.1 GCA_019113965.1 Candidatus Limosilactobacillus merdipullorum | reverse complement strand
GTAACGTGCATGGGCCCCCACTGCCAATACGTGTGCCCTCCAGAACTAAAAAGCAATTGGATGATGACAGTAAAAGCAATTACCCACGCCATCGGTTTTAACCCTCGCCAATACATTTTGAACGGCACCCTAGTGATTAGCATCATCACGAGGAGGACCAACGTCAGCCACAGGTTTTCGACCAGTCGGGTGGCTAAAAAGACCAGGATAACGTACCAGCAGACCACCAATAATTTAGCGCGAGGATCTAGCCGGTGAAAGTATGACTTTGTAGGAACATACATCCCCAATACTACTCGGTTATCCATTGTGATCGCGTCCTTTCAGCTGGCCTGCCAGTTGATCAGCCAGCTCATCAAGGGTCAATGGTACCGGCCCAGGCAAGTCAACACCACCCTCGGATAATAACTGGTTAAACGCGACAGCCGCCGGCCAACGCAACGAATTAGCGTCAAGTAGTTGCTGATTTTCAAACAATTCCCGGGGGCTCCCTTGAAACGCGAGCCTGCCCTCATTCATTACCACAACTTGGTCAGCAAGGGCCGCGACTTGTTCCATATGGTGGGTGACCAATAAAATTGTTTTCCCCTGCTGGTGAAGACGACTGGTCAATTCCATCATTTGTTTGGCTCCCAATGAATCTAAGCCAGCAGTTGGTTCGTCCAGGATCAAGATTGCGGGATTCATGGCCAAAACGCCGGCAATCGCGACCCGCCGCATCTGCCCGCCTGAAAGGTCAAAGGGTGAGCTCTGCTCTAATTTGCGGCTAATGCCTACCGTTGCCAGTGCCTGACTGGCGTTCTTTTGTGCTTCCTCCTGGCCCTGACCGAGATTTAACGGACCGAACATCACGTCTTCAAGGACCGTCTCAGCAAAAAGCTGGTTCTCTGGCAGCTGAAAGACAAAGCCAGTAGTGGTTCGCAACTGAGCTAACTGACGACGATTACTCGAGGACGTCACAGTTTGACCGTTAACGGTCACTTCACCTGCGGTTGGTCGAAGTAAACCGTCGACCAGTTGCATCAGAGTTGACTTGCCACAACCAGTATGACCAACAATGGCCGTAAACGAGCCGTTCTCGATGGTCAGGGAAAAGTCCGCAATTGCCTGATCGGCAAATGGTGTTCCAGCCTGGTATGTAAAACCAACGTGTTTTAACTTAATCGCTGGCACAGCCATTCCACCATCCTTTGCGTGTCTGTTGTTTCTGCCGGTAATTGGATGCTGCGTTTTTCCAAGGCTAGCTTCAAGCGGCCCGTAAATGGTGCCTGGAGGCCAAGACGCTCTAATCCAGCAGGATCACTCAAGATTTTTTCAGTGGGCCCCTGGTCAACCACTTGACCATCGCTGAGGATAATCACCGAATCCGCGTTCATCGTTTCCAGTACATCATGAGTAATTGATATGATCGTTATCTGCCGTTCGCGCTGCAATTTTAATAACAAGCGGTTAATCTGCTCGCGCCCCGCGGGGTCCAGCATGCTGGTCGCCTCGTCGAGGATCAAAAGATCGGGATCCATTGCCAGTGCACCAGCAATTGCCACCCGCTGCTTTTGACCACCTGACAGGCTGGCAGGTTGGGCGTCAGCCAACTGCGCCATCCCAACCAGGTCCAGGCTGTACTCAACCCGTTCGATCATCTCGTCACGCGGCACCTGGTGGTTTTCCATTCCGAAAGCCACATCCTCGCCGACAGTCGTCCCAATAAACTGGTTGTCTGGATTTTGAAAGACGAAGCCAATCCGGTGTCGGATGTCAACAACGTGTGCCTCATCCATTGGCATGCCAGCAACAGTGAGGGTTCCAGAAGTGGGCGCCAGTAGGCCATCAATTAACCTTGCAAAAGTACTTTTACCGCTGCCGTTATGACCGATAATCGCTGTCCATTGCCCCGCTGGAATCGTCAAGCTGACGTGATCGAGTGCCGACTTCCCTTGATTGGAATAACGGTAAGTCAAATCTTTCGTTGTGACGATCGCAGCCATTCAAATCCGCCTTTCTTCTTTAATCACTAACCACCATTATACAGAAAAAAAGGGTATAAAAAAACCACTTACAACCAGGGCGCGCGGGAAACCCGCCTTCGAGCTAGACTAAGGCAATGCCCATCATCGTAACGCTCTATACCACAGATTGCAGTGATTCTTTATTACGCGTTATTAAGTTTACTAATAACTAGTCAACCAGTGCTACCAAGGCCATCGGTGAAGCATCACCACGGCGTGGCATCATCTTAACCACGCGAGTGTAGCCACCTTGACGATCCTTGTACTTCGGGCCGATTTCGTCAAACAACTTTTGCAGTGCAGTTTGTACCTTGATGTCGTCGCCGTCTTCCTTAACGTCAGCAACAGCGTCACGAACAAAAGCAGCAGCACGACGACGTGAAGTCAAATCGCCCTTCTTAGCGAGCGTAACCATTTGGTCCATCGTGCGACGAACTTCCTTAGCACGTGCGACAGTCGTCTTAATTTGGCCATTGATGATCAGATCAGTAGTCAGGCCACGTAATAAAGCTTTACGTTGTGAACTGGTCCGTCCTAATTTACGATAACTCATGAAGTGGTTCCCTCCTTTTGTCGGTAATTGTTAGTCTTCCTGGCGGAATGTTACGCCGAGGTCAGCTAACTTTTCTTTGATTTCTTCCAGAGACTTTTGACCTAAGTTCCGAACCTTCATCATATCGCTTTCGGTCCGTTCAGTCAGATCCTTAACGGTTTCAATGCCCGCACGCTTCAGACAGTTGTAAGAACGAACAGACAGGTCCAGTTCTTCGATCGTCTTGTCGAGCATCTTTTCCTTGTGAGTCTCTTCCTTTTCAACCATAACCTGGGTGTTTTGAGCTTCCTCGGTCAGGTTGACAAACATTGCCAAGTGTTCGGTCAAGATCTTTGCAGCCAGGCTGACAGCTTCAGAAGGCGTCAGTGAACCATCGGTCCAAACGTCCAGCGTCAGTTTGTCAAAGTCGTTACGTTGACCAACCCGGGCATTTTCGACAGTGTAGTTGACCCGTTCAATCGGGGTGTAGATGGAGTCAATAGGCAAAACGCCAATTGCCAACCCATCCATTCGGGCCTTGTTGTCAGTTGCTGAGACGTAACCGCGACCCTTGTCAGCGGTCATTTGAATATGCAATTCAGCGCCATCAGCGACGGTTGCCAGATGCAGGTCTGGATTTAAGATGGTAACATCACCATCACCCTGGATGTCTCCTGCAGTAACGTCCGCAGGACCCTTAACATCCAGTTCCAGATTCTTTTCGTCCTCAGAATCAATCTTCATTGAAACCTTCTTCAGGTTCAAAATGATCTGAGTAACGTCTTCAGTCACACCTTCAACAGTACTGAATTCATGAAGAACACCATCAATTTGGATACTTGTGATGGCAGCACCTGGCATTGAGGCGAGCATCACCCGACGTAAGGAGTTCCCAAGGGTCGTCCCATAACCACGTTCGAGTGGTTCAACAACAAACTTGCCGTAGTTGTCGTTCTCCTCAACCTTTTGAATGTTTGGTTTTTCAAATTCGATCATTCTACCGTTTTACCCCTTTCAAAACGTGGTCCGCATTTTAACAACACAACAGTGGGCAGAAAAACGTCCGTTGCCGTTGCACATTAAACACGACGACGCTTTGGCGGGCGAGAACCGTTGTGAGGAACTGGGGTAACATCGCGAATAGCAGTTACTTCCAGACCAGTTGCTTGAAGTGCACGGATAGCAGATTCACGACCGGAACCAGGGCCCTTAACTTCAACTTCAACAGTCTTCATCCCATGTTCCATTGCCGTCTTAGCAGCGGCTTCAGAAGTCATTTGTGCAGCAAATGGAGTTGACTTCCGAGAACCCTTGAAACCGAGGACACCAGCTGAAGACCAAGCAACAGCGTTACCCTGGACGTCGGTAATCATTACCAGCGTGTTGTTAAATGTTGAATGGATGTGTGCAACACCAGTTTCAACATTCTTCTTTGCACGACGCTTGCGCGTTCCTTTTTTGGTAGCCATAAAACTAACTGACCTCCTTTTTCTTTAGATTACTTCTTAGCGTTTGACTTCTTCTTGCCAGCGATGGCAACAGCCTTACCCTTACGAGTACGGGCGTTGTTCTTCGTGTGTTGACCACGAACTGGCAGGCCACGACGATGACGCATCCCACGGTAAGAACCGATTTCTTGCAGACGCTTGATGTTCATCGTTACTTCACGGCGAAGGTCACCTTCAACCTGAAGTTGGTCAACTTGTGCACGGATCTTGTCTTCCTGGTCAGGAGTCAGATCACGAACACGAACATCTTCTGAAACACCGGCTGCTTCAAGAATCTTGTGAGCAGTAGTGTTACCAATACCATAAATGTAAGTTAAGCCGATTACAATTCGTTTGTCACGAGGTAAGTCGACACCTGCGATACGAGCCATTATTGCACCTCCGTTTCTAAGATAAAATTACTTGCCCTGACGTTGCTTGTGCTTTGGGTTAGCTGGGCAAATTACCATAACAGTGCCGTGACGCTTAACGATACGGCAGTGTTCGCACATACGCTTGACTGATGGTCTTACTTTCATGTCAATAATCCTCCATATTAAAACTTACGATTTACTTGAAGCGGAAAGTAATCCGACCCTTTGTCAGATCATACGGAGACATTTCCATTCGTACCCGATCTCCAGGCAGGATTTTAATGTAGTGCATCCGAATCTTGCCAGAAACATGGGCAAGGACTTCTACACCATTTTCCAGTTTCACTTTAAACATTGCATTTGGCAAGGTTTCAACAACCTTACCTTCAATTTCAATTACGTCAGCTTTGGCCACGAAATGGTTCCTCCTTACCGTTCAATTTACGTAAAAGCGGTGGAAAGCCAGAGACTTTCCACTGCGAACTAGACAAAACCTCACAAATAATAGCACATGAGAACTATTTTCGCAAGTTTTTCCCAGTTACAGGTTAACCAGGACTTCACGGACATCCTTGTAAACATCCTCAATGGATTGCTCACCGTTGATGTTGTGCAGCACTCCCTGGTTCTTGTAGAAGTCAACCAGTGGTGTGTTCAGTTTGATGTTGACATCCAGACGGTTCTTTACCGTTGTTGGCTTGTCATCATCACGTTGGTAGAATTCGTGACCACCGCAAACGTCACAAGTACCTTCGACCTTTGGCATGCGGTAAAGCCGGTTGTATGATGCACCACAGTTCTTACACATAAACCGGGCACTCAGACGGTCGACCAGTACATCTGGAGAAACATGGATGTTGATAACGGCGTCTAACTGGCGACCATCATCTTCAAGCATCTTGTTCAATGCCTTGGCTTGAACAAGGTTCCGCGGAAAGCCGTCGAGCATGAAGCCTTTCTTCGTATCATCTTGAGCAAGGCGTTCAGCAACGATCCCATTAACCACTTCATCGGGAACAAGGTTACCAGCATCGATGTATGACTTGGCCTTCTTGCCCATTTCCGTCTGATTCTTGATTGCAGCACGGAAAATGTCACCGGTTGAAATGTGCGGAATGTCGAATTCCTTGATAATCAGATCCGCTTGGGTACCCTTCCCGGCACCTGGCAGACCCATCAAAACGAGGTTCATTGTACTCATTTACCAATTCCTCCTTATATTTCAGCATCTGGCTTTTGGTCATCTCTGATAAAGCCAATGTACTCACGCTTCATTGTCAAACCGTTAATCTGGCGGTTAAGGTCCAAAGCGATTTGAACAATGATCAGCAGGCTCGTCCCACCAAGTCCGATTGACTGGCTCAGGTTCCAGACGATGCTGGCAACCAGTGGAATCAATGAAATTAATCCCAGGAACAGCGAGCCGACAGTACTAAGCCGCATCAGCAGTCCTGAAACATACTGTTGCGTTCCCCGGCCTGGCCAAACACCAGTAATATAGCTACCCTGCTTTTGCAGGTTTTCAGCTAATTTTTCAGGGTTAACTTGGACAAACGCGTAGAAGAAGGTAAAGACAACAATCAGAAAGGTATAAAGGGCAATGCCCGGACCAGATTGCATGTTAAAAATCGTTGTCATGACCTGATACCAAGTATCGCCACCGTGTGACTGCTGAAATGCCATCAAAATGGTTTGTGGGGTTGAGATAAAAGAACCCGCAAAAATGACCGGAATAACACCGGACACATTAATCTTCAGCGGTAGGTAGGAGCTAGATGGCGCTGTCGTTGTCCGACGAGTGTACTGAATTGGCAGCCGGCGTTCAGCTTGTTGAACCCAAGTGACGAATGCCACAATGATCAACAAGGCAATAACGACACAGACGATAAAACCAATTCCCATCCAGAGCTGGCTCCCGCTTTCACCAGCAATTTGATCGTTCCATAGCTGAGCAATGCCGCTTGGCATCTGGGCAATAATCCCAGCAAAGATCAGCATGGAGACACCATTACCAACCCCTCGCTCGGTGATCATGTCACCAAGCCAGGTTGCAAACATTGTTCCGGCAGTCAAGATTAGTCCGATCGTCAAATAGGTTGTCACCGTTGGGTGTTGAACCAGTTTGATCGAACTTAGGGTGTTAAACCCAGCGGTAATACCGATAGATTGAACAAACCCTAAAACAATCGTTAGCCACCGCGTGGCTTGGTTAAGTTTTTGACGCCCAACCTCCCCTTGCTTGCTCCATTCAACAAACTTAGGAACGATATCCATCTGCAATAATTGAACAACAATTTGCGCTGTGATATAGGGAGAAACCCCCATTGCAAAGAGTGAATAGTTTGATAAACCCCCACCACTGAAAGTGTTTAAGATAGACGCCAACCCGGTCGAAGAAATTTGAGTCAGAGCAGCGGCGTTCACACCAGGTACGGTGATCCATGCACCGATCCGGTAAACAATCAACACAAACAGGGTAAAGAGGATCTTTTTACGGATTTCCTTCACCCTGAAAGCATTTGTGATGGCAGTGAACAATTACATCACCTCAGTTTTACCACCGGCAGCTTCGATTGCAGAAACTGCACCGGCAGAAAACTTGTTGGCCTTAACAGTAAGCTTCTTAGTCAGCTTACCGTTGCCAAGGATTTTCACACCATTCTTAAGATTTTTAACGATACCCTTGTCAACCAGCGTCTTTGGCGTTACTTCAACGCCATCGTCGAAGCTGCGTTCGAGCGTTGCCAGGTTAACAATTGCGTATTCTTTCCGGCTAATGTTAACAAAGCCACGCTTTGGCATTTGCCGGTACAGTGGCATTTGGCCACCTTCGAATCCCAGACGAGTCTTGCCATGAGCCTTTTGACCCTTGGTACCACGGCCGGAAGTGAAACCATGACCTGATGACAAACCACGACCCCGGCGCAGACGCTTAAAACGTGAGCCGGCAGCTGGTTTTAATTCGTTTAACTTCATTGTGTTCGGCACCTCCTTAATTCAAAGTGATTACTTAACTTCTTCGATTGAAAGCAAGTGGGCAATCTTGAAAATAGCGCCCCGGGTAGCAGCGTTATCCGGCTTGATAACAGAACTACCAACGCGGCCAAGCCCCAGTGCCTTAACAATGGCACGTTGACGTGGTTCACGGTGGGCAACACTATGAACTAAAGTAATTTTAACTTGAGCCATAATTTATGTCCTCCTTATTCAGCCAGGTGTTCAGCAGAAACGCCACGCAGCGAAGCAACTTCATCAGCGCTCTTCAGCTGACGCAGACCATCGAACGTTGCACGAACAACGTTAACAGGTGTGTTGGAGCCGAGGCGCTTTGCAGTCATATCGTCAATACCAGCTAATTCCATGACGTTACGAACCGCACCACCGGCGGTAACCCCAGAACCTTCAACGGCTGGCTTCATGAGAATCTTGCCACCGCCCCAGTGACCAATAACTTCGTGTGGAATAGTAGTTCCAACAGTTGGTACAGTGATCAGGTTCTTTTGTGCGGCTGCAGAAGCCTTACGGATAGCTTCGGGAACTTCCTGAGCCTTGCCAGTACCAAAACCAACGTGACCGTGCTTGTCGCCGACAACAACTAATGCGGCGAAACGAAGACGACGACCACCCTTAACAACCTTGGTGATCCGGTTGATGGAAACAACTTGGTCTTCCAAGTCCAGTTTGGACGGGTCAATGTATGATGATGCCATTACGGGTTATTCCTCCTTCTTTTAGAATTGCAGTCCGTTTTCACGAGCGGCAGTTGCCAATGCAGCAACCCGGCCATGGTAAAGGTAGCCACCACGGTCAAAGACCACGTTCTTGATGTTCTTAGCAGTACCGCGCTTAGCGATCAGTTCACCAACGCTAGCTGCTTGATCAGTCTTGGTCTTGCCACTAACTTCACTGTCGAGAGTTGAGGCACTTGCGAGCGTCACACCCTTTACGTCATCAATTAATTGAGCGTAAATGTTATTGTTTGAACGGTAAACACTTAAGCGTGGGCGCTCCGCAGTACCAGAGATCTTTCCACGAACGCGCATGTGACGGCGTTGGTGGAGTTTGTTCTTGTCTGGTTTAATAATCACAACAGTCACCTCTTGTTTCGATTTTTTTAATTAATGTGATTTTAAAAATGATGAATGATAATCCTGGTCGATTACTTACCAGTCTTACCTTCCTTACGTATAATGTGTTCGTTCTGGTAGCGAATACCCTTACCCTTGTATGGTTCAGGTTCACGTACGGCACGAACTTCAGCAGCAAAGTCACCAACGTGCTGCTTGTTAGTACCACT
>DXGK01000007.1 GCA_019113965.1 Candidatus Limosilactobacillus merdipullorum | reverse complement strand
AAAGGACGGCAAATAAATGAACATTAAAGATTTGAATTATTTTCACCAATTAGCTGCTCAAAAAAATTTTTCCAAAGTGGCTGATGTTTTTCGAGTTAGTCAGCCGACCATTACCATGGCGATCAAGCGGCTGGAGAACTATTGCGGGGTCCCGTTGATTATCCGTGACCGTTCCCACCAAGCAGTTGAACTGACTAACTTTGGGCGCCAGTTTGACCGTCACGTCGTCCAAATTCTCAATGAATTGAAGATGGTGAATAAAGAAGCAGAGCATGCCCGGATGGGCCAGGTACGATTTGGCCTACCCCCTATTATTGGTAACTATTATTTTCCGTCTTTAGTGCCCAACCTCCTGCAGCAAAAACTGCTCGACCGGCTGGAAATTGTTGAGCAGGGATCAAATGAAGTGTTAAAGCAGCTGCGCCATGGCAACATTGATATTGCCCTTTTGGGTTCCTTAGCACCATTGACGTACCGGCAATTGACCGCTTCAACTATTGCCACCATGCCGTTTGGTATTCTCGTGGCCAGGGACAGTGACCTGGCACAAAAGGCCGTCACTGGCGTTCATTTCCGGGATTTGAAGGGGCGGCAGTTTGTGGGTCTAGATGAACAATTCATTCATCACCAGGCTTTTCGGCAGGTGGCCACTGCTGCACATATTCGCCCCCACGTGGTTTACAGAACGGCAGATGTTCACGTCTTGGGAGCACTCGTGGCGGAAAAAATTGGCATTGCTTTTCTGACCTCGTTAGCTGCGGACATTAATCCGCAAACGGTCTTGCTGCCGTTGTTGGATGACCAACAACCGATGTTCTATATTTCCAAGGTTCGACGTGCTCAGACGGTCCTTGATGGCTATAAAAAAGAATTATGGAACCAGCTGGGTTAACAAATGAATGTTAAATGCTGGTTACAAGCAGCCAGATTAATTGTTGTTTTGTAAACGGTATAGTACAATTATCGATGGTATTGATCGCACGGGAGGTGCATAATATGTCAGCTAATAATGATGAAACAATGTTTTTTGACTTTGGCAAGGAACATGAAAAAACGATTCAGCAAACGCTGAAGACGGTCTACGAGGCGCTTCAAGAGAAGGGCTACAACCCAATAAACCAGATTGTCGGCTACTTACTTTCTGGCGATCCGGCGTACATCCCGCGCCTGAATAACGCGCGGAACCTGATTCGTGAACACGAACGCGATGAGATTATTGAAGAACTCGTTCGCTTCTATCTGAAAAACAACGGGGAGACAAAGTAATGCGCTTAATGGGATTGGACGTTGGTTCAAAGACCGTCGGGGTTGCTTTTTCTGACCCGCTAGGTTGGACCGCGCAAGCAGAAGAAATTATCCCAATTGATGAGGACAACCAGGTTTTCGGGATTGATCGGGTGGCTGAACTGGTCGAACGCGAACAGGTGGCCGGTTTCGTTGTAGGTCTACCGAAGAACATGAACAATACTGAAGGCCCGCGGGTTGAAGCTTCGAAACACTATGGCGATCTTTTACAACAACGTTTTCCTGATATTCCGGTGGATTATCAGGATGAACGTTTAACCACTGTTGAAGCACACCGGATGCTGGTGGAAGAAGCCGATGTCTCGCGCGCCAAACAAAAAAAGGTCATTGACGAACTGGCGGCAAGTTTGATCTTACAGAATTACTTAGACCGTCATGGAAAATTGACCCAGAAACTGAGGTAAAAAATGAGTAAAGAACAGTCTTCACATTACGATGGCGAGGTTTTTACGCTGGTCGATGAGAAGGGCAACGAGGAGCTTTACAAGGAAGCACTTCGTTTTCAAGCCGATACTAACCACAAGTGGTACATTGTTTTGTACCCGTTGGACGAAGAGAATAATGATGAGGTCAGTTTGCAGGCATTCTCGTTTAAAGACAATGAGGACGGCGGTGACATCGACCTCTTGCCAATCGAAAATGATGCGGAATGGGAAATGGTCCAGGAAGTGATCAACACCTTCATTGACGATGATGGCAACTTTAATGCGTAATTAAATAACCGCCATTTTCAAGATGAGAAGTTAACTGACGGTACAACAATGGCCTCCAACGTTCTGGCAAAGCCAAACGCTGGAGGCCTATTGTTGATCTTAGGGGTGAAAATAGCCTAGCTGCGTGTCGTGACTACGAAGCCAGAGGTGGCTTCTGTCTCACTCCCTCTTATTCTGTTTTATCTTAACGATTTGACCTGGCTAACTGTTGGGCCTTTGCCGTGTTGGTAAAGTGCAGCTTAGCAAATTTACCTAAATCCTGGTGATGGCGGATGAGGCGAGCAGCCACTTCGTCAACTACGTGTCCGGCACCGATCGGCAGCGTCATGCCGGCTTCTTCCGAGAGCTGGTCCATCATTTGCAATGAGTAATAACGGGCGACTACTGAGGCTGCAGCAACGGCGGCGTGTGCCTGCTCACCCTTGGTGCGGAAGTACACGTTCTTTTTGATAACTGGATCTTGCCCCCTGAGGTGCTTAAAGTAGGTGCGGGGCTGTTCGAACTCATCAATGAGGATGGCATCAGGGACTGCTGGCTTGATCTTGGTCAGCACTTGAGACAGTGCAAGATTGTGGCAGAGTGCCTTCAGGGCCGCCTGTGAACGATCCTGAATTTTTTCGTTATACAGCGGTGGATTTAAGTTGACGATGTGGTAAGGGCAATCTGCCATCACTTTTTTGGCTAGTTTAATGATTTCCGGATCGGTGAGTTTTTTGGAGTCGCGGACGCCCAGGTTGGTAATTGCTTCCACCTGGTCAGCTCGGACATAGACGGAGGCGACGGTGAGCGGTCCGAAGTAAGAGCCTGTGCCTACTTCATCACTGCCGAGGACACTCCAGTGCTCGAAGCCAGCAGGGAGCCCATCATTGCGGCGGGTGGATGTTTTTTCCTGCTTTGGTAACTTGTTTTCTGAGTCGTTAGCCCACCGTTGCGCTTCTTGTTCTGCTGCGCTCCCCTGAAACATCACCTTTTTGGACTTGGTGTAGCCAGTAACGGTGACCCGCTTACCCTTCATTCGAAAAGCGGCTCCTGCAGGCAGGGTGGTGTTCGTGATATAAATTTTTTTCATTTGATTAAATTCATCGGCGAAAACTTGGATAACTTTTTGCATGACAGTATTTCTGCTCCCTTCGTATCACCATAAGATTAGCAAAACTGAATGCTGAATGCTAGAATACGACCTAGATCAATCAGAAACGGACGTGAATCGATGGTTTTATCGACAGCAATTGTTTTAATTTTATTTACCGCACTAGTTCGTGGTTGGCACCGTGGCTTGCTGGCGGTGATTGTTTCACTGGCAATTTATTTGCTAACTCTGTTGGTAGCGCGGATTGTTGCCCCGGTAGTCGGTCAGCTCATTGCAGCGCATCAGCCAGCCGTTAGCGGTCGGACGAGCTTTAGTGGTTCGCTATTAGCCGATGCCAATCCGACCACCTTTTTTTATAACGGGATAGCTTTTGCCGTGATCTTTGTAGTAGTCAGCTTTTTATTGCACCACCTGGCACGACAGCTTTCCTGGCTGTCGCGTTTGCCAGTGCTCGGTACAATTAACTCAGCTGCGGGTGCGTTAGTAGCAATTGTTATTTCTTACCTGATGATCTACGTCCTCCTACTAATATTCCAGCTATGGTCCAATGGCTGGTGGCAATACCAAATTTCCCAGTCAGAACTGGCTCAGTGGATGGTTAACAATACCACTCAACTGGCGTCACTGCTTGTGAACTGGCTGGGCTAAGGAGTAATCAAAATGAACGATAAAATATTATCAACTCTCGAATTCTCACAAGTAATTAAGCAGCTATTGCCTTATTTAGTGACCGCGGAAGGGAAAAAGGAAGCTTTGTCCCTGAAGCCGGTTGCGGACAGCGATGAGGTCCAAGCGCGGTTAGTGGAAACTACTGACGGGGCCGACCTTCTTCGCTTGCAAAGAGAGCTTCCGTTGCCCAAGCTGGTAGATATCACCGAACCACTTAAAAGGTTGCAGGTGAAGGCACGGTTAAACGGGACGGAACTTGCGCAGATTACCCAGGTGCTGCGAACAGCAACTGCCACTAAAAACTTCTTTAGTGACCTCAAGGAGGCGGGGATTGAATTGCGGTCACTACCAGCGCAGGTCGACCGCTTGGTCACCATTCCGACAATTACCAAGCGCCTAATTCAGTCCATCGATCCGGACGGGCGGATTAATGACGAAGCTTCCAGCCGCCTGCACGGCATTCGCCA
Organism: Candidatus Limosilactobacillus merdipullorum; assembly: GCA_019113965.1. Lineage (GTDB taxonomy): Bacteria > Bacillota > Bacilli > Lactobacillales > Lactobacillaceae > Limosilactobacillus > Limosilactobacillus merdipullorum. Next base: position 4,260 of record DXGK01000007.1, on the reverse strand, counting down.
GTTGATGGTCAAGACTGAAGACGAGATTCATGCGCAAATGAATTCCTACACGCATGGCAAAAAGGCTAAGTATTTGTCCAACCCGACGGTGACAATGAGAAACGACCGCTACGTTTTGCCGGTCCAGTCACGTTACCGGAACCAGTTTGGTGGCGTTGTCCATGACCAGTCGGCTTCGGGTCAGACCCTTTACATTGAGCCTGGTGACGTAGTGGACGCTAACAACCGGTTGAAACAAGCCCAGATCGAGGAGCGCCAGGAAATGATCCGGGTGCTGGCCGAATTGTCGCGCTTGATTGCCCCTTACCGTCACGATATTCAAAATAATTCCGTCATCTTAGGGCACCTTGACTTTGTTAACGCCAAGGCTAAGCTGGCTCAACACCAGCAAGCCAGTTTGCCGCTGGTTGACCAACATAATCGAATTAACTTACGGCAGGCACGTCACCCGTTAATCGACCCCCAAAATGTAGTCGCTAACGATATTCAGTTGGGGGCCGACTATTCCGCGATCGTGATTACCGGTCCGAACACTGGCGGGAAGACGATTACCATTAAAACATTGGGCATTATCCAGTTGATGGGTCAGGCCGGGCTCTTTATTCCGGCTAACGAGGATTCTACGATTGGGGTCTTTGATAACATATTTGCCGATATTGGGGATGAACAGTCGCTTGAACAGAACCTGTCCACTTTTTCTGGCCACATGGATAACGTCAAGGAAATCCTTGGGCAGGTGACTGACCGCAGCTTGGTCCTGCTAGACGAACTGGGCGCCGGGACCGATCCAAAAGAAGGGGCAGCACTGGCCATGGCCATCCTGGATAAACTGGCGACTATCGGTGCCGAAGTAGTAATTACTACCCACTATCCGGAACTGAAGGTTTACGGCTTTAACCGGGCCAAGACGATCAACGCCTCGATGGAGTTTAACAACGCCACTTTGCAACCTACCTATAAACTGCTGTTAGGGATTCCCGGTCAATCTAACGGGATCCAAATTGCCCAGCGGCTCGGAATTGCCGACGATGTGATTGCTGAAGCACGGTCATTTATCAGTGACGAAAGCCAGGACCTCAACGAGATGATCGGTGACCTGGTCGACCAGCGTCGGCAAGCTCGTGAGCGCAACGAGGAACTGCAAGCTCGGCTAGCTAAGCAGCATCATGATCAGCAGGAACTGGATGAGAAACTCGACCTCTTCAACAAAACGCGGGTGAAATTATTGAACAACGCTCGCCGTGATGCCAACCACCAGGTGGCAAACGCCAAGCGTGAAGCTAACAAGATCATCCACCACCTTCGTCAACTTGAAGCTCGCGGCGGGCAACAGGTCAAGGAAAACGAATTGATTGACGCCCAGGGGAAGCTTAATGCCTTGCACCGCGACGATCCGCGTCTGAAAGATAATAAGGTTTTACGCCGCGCTAAGAAGCGCCATGATCTGCATGTAGGCGACCAAGTGCTGGTGAAGTCTTATGGCCAGCAGGGGACACTGGTGGCCAAGCGTGGTAATTACAAGTGGGAAGTAGCCATTGGCATCTTAAAGATGGAAATTGACGACCGCCAGTTAGAGAAGCTGTCAGCCAAGGAATTAAGTGCCCAACGCGAAAAACAGCGCCAGCAAACAAGAAAACGGGCGGTTCACACAACCCAGACTCGGCACACGACCGCGCGGCTTGACCTGCGAGGCAAACGCTATGAGCAGGCGATGAACGAGTTGGCTGCCTTTATCGACCATGCACTCCTTAACAACCTCTCGCCGGTGACGATTATTCACGGGAAAGGGACGGGTGCTTTGCGTAAGGGCACCCAGCAGTACCTGGCAAGTAACCCGCGGGTGAAGTCCTTCAACTACGCTGATCCTAATGCTGGTGGGGATGGGGCAACGATTGTTTACTTCTAATTTGGTTGTTACTTACAAAAGATAAGCAAATAACTTGTCGTTTGCTAGCAAGTGCTGATAAACTAATGTCAGTTAATAAAGAAACAGCAGACAGGAGGAGTTTATTATGGCAGTTGCTGTCACAACAGATAAAACTTTCGATGCAGATACGAGTAAAGGCCTTGTTGTTACCGACTTCTGGGCAACCTGGTGCGGGCCGTGTCGGATGCAGAGCCCGGTGGTGGAATCACTTTCCGACGACTTGGCTGGCAAGGTCACTTTTAATAAACTGGACGTCGACCAGAATCCAGAAACGGCACGCCGCTTCCAAGTGATGAGTATTCCAACTCTGCTTGTCCAAAAAGATGGGCAGGTTGTCGACACGATTGTTGGCTACCACAGCAAGGAACAGCTGATGCAGTTTTTGAAGCCGTACATGGGCTAATTAATGTTAGTGTGATGAAGTTTAAGAAGACTCGTGCTGGAAAGCACGGATCTTTTTTATTATGCTGATTGACACTATTTCAGGCCACTGATATAGTTATTTACATCAGTAACTAACCTCAATGCTAAGGAGCGTCAAAATGCATCAAGAACCACAGGAGGGACGCCGTCAACGCCTGCGCCGCCTAACCCATAGTCGTTATCATTGGTGGTACCTATTACTATTAGTCATCGTGATCATTGTCGCCAGTGCAATGGTTATCCATGTACGTGGTCAGCGTCGTGCTCAGCAACCACATTATCGAACGACTAATGCCGTCGCACAGGGTAACTTTAGCGTGAATGGGAAAATCCAGCCAACCCAGACTCAAGTGCTGACGCTTCCTGACGGGCGGGTTAACCAACTGAACGTCAAAAATGGGGACCATGTTAGTCGTGGGCAGGCACTGCTGACGGTGACTAACCAGGAAAGCCAGGATGATGCCCTGCAAATCCAGGGGGATGTTCAAAAGGGGCAGCAGGATTTGCAGGCGCAGCAGCAAACCATTAACCAGTTACAACAACAGATGGCGAAAATGAGCAGCAGTGACGATGGCTATGCTGACCTACAAGCTCAGTTAAGCCAGGCACAGTCTGCTTATCGTGATGCCCAAGCGGGACTGACGGTCTCACAAAATCGCTTGCAGGCGGCCAACAGTCGTGCTAACCAAACTCTGACCGCTCCTTATGATGGCTACGTCACGGTTGATAACAGCAAGTCTGGTGTACCGGTAGTGACAATCTATTCGGATACCCTTGAGTTCCAGGGGCGAGTTTCGGAATATGACTATAATAAGCTCCACCAGGGGACAACGTTAAGAGTTACGGCGTTGGCAACGAAGCATTCGCAAAAGTCCCCGGTGACCTTCCTATCCAGAATTCCGGTCAAAAGTAGTGGCAATAATACCCAATATGAATTATCAGCTAACGTGGATAGCCATGACTTTATGGATGGTCAAACTGCCAAGGCCGTTTTAGAACAAGACGAGGTCCGTATTCCTAAGTCTGCAGTCCATGCCAAGCACGTCTTTGTCAAGGATGGCCAGCGGGTTCACCGGACTAAGGTTAGTGGCCATGCGGAAAACTCATTCTTTATTGTGACTGATGGCATTGACGAGGGTGATCAGGTGGTGACTAACTCAGACCGTCATTTAAAAAACGGGATGAGGATTGAACAATGATGATTAGCTTAGTGAAAGTCAATAAGTTTTACTATAACGGCAATAACCGGTACCACGTCCTTCATGATGTTTCCCTTAATGTCTCTCGGGGAGAATTACTGGCGATTATTGGTGAGTCGGGTTCTGGCAAATCGACATTGATCAATATTATCGGTTTCTTAGACGACCAGTTCAGTGGTGAGTATTTTTATGAAGATCAACCAATTCACCGGCTGAAGCGTAGCCAATTTTCACACCTGCGCAACCATAACGTCGGTTTCGTTTTTCAAAATTTCAAACTGATACGGGACGCCACCGTAGCACAAAACGTTGAGCTGCCGCTGCTTTATGCCGGACAAAGCCACCGCCAGGTGAGAACTCGGGTTAGCGAGGTGCTAGAACAAGTTGGCTTGGCCGGCTATGAGGACCAGTTACCACAAAATATGTCTGGTGGACAGCAGCAACGGGTGTCAATTGCGAGAGCCGTCGTGGCCCGTCCGCATTTCCTGATCGCAGATGAGCCCACCGGGGCCCTTGATTCGGAAACCAGCCAGGAAATTATGAACCTCTTTAAGCATCTTAACCAGCAAGGGACGACGATTATTATGGTGACCCACGATCCACGAGTAGCGGCGCAGTGTGAAAGAGTGGTCAAGATTATTGATGGGCGGATCGTTAGTGATTCCAGAAAGGAGCAAAAATGACTTTTAGTGAGTTATTATTCACGGCGTT
>DXGK01000078.1 GCA_019113965.1 Candidatus Limosilactobacillus merdipullorum | reverse complement strand
CATATGAATGGTACGACGATTAACACTACTATTTATCCTGGTCAAGTCATCCGTGTCGGCTATGCTAAGCATGTTAACCCGATCATGAACAATGATCACAGTGGGCAATCAACGTGGACCGATGCTCTGGGTGATACCTGGCATAAGGAAAACGGCACGTTTACATCGAATACGTGGCTACATCTGCGCTGGGGAGCCAAGCCAAGTTCAGCTTCGATCGCTTACGTTGGCCCTGGGCAGGAGATCAAGTACGATGCCTGGTCACGCCATGATGGCTTCGTATACGTTCGTCAGCCACGTTCAAATGGATATGGTTATATTGCAGTACGGAGCACCTATACAGGGGAGCCGTATGGGACATTCAAATAATTTATATTGGAGGTGAAAACCTCTCAAGTTAACACAAGCCCGGGTGGTTATTACATTATCTGTAATAGCTACTCGGGCTTTTTGTTTTACGACCACAAATATTATAGAAAACAAAAATAATGAAAATAGTTTCAGAGAGTACCATTGAGATGTCGATTGTGTTGTTCATTATCAGCCTGCTGATCCTAATTATCCTGCCTAACCTTGCTCATCAGCGGCAAAACGCCAGCCGAATCCACCGGGAGGCAATGGTATCAGTGGTTCAGACCCAGGTTGATGCTTACGAAAACGAAACCGGCGCCACCAATGTCAGTCTGGACCAGCTCCGTCAGCATGATTATCTGACGGCGGCCCAGGTGCAGAAGGCCAAGAAAGAACACATTGCAGTTGTCAATGGGAAGGCGGTCCAACGATGAAGAACCAGCGGGCGTTCACCAGTGTTGAGATGATTGTGGTTCTGGGGCTCGTAGCAGTCATTTACCTGGTGATTGCGCCAACTTTTCAGCCGAGCCGGCAGGCAATTGCTGAGCAGCAATTCTGGCATGAGCTGCGTCAGGACTGGCGGGCGGCCCAGGTCACGGCCCAGGTTCGGCATCAATCGACTACTGTTCAGCATTATTTAAGTACCCGGCAAATTGTCTTTAATTCTGATGGTCACCGGACCATTTTGAACATTCCGCCGACAATTGAGGTTGAACCATTTGATATGTTTATCATTGACAAGACTGGCTATGCTGCTCCACAGACAATCGAGTTTAAATCACGCCTGAAGCATTGTCGTTATCTGATGAAAATTCAATTAGCGTGGGGAGGTTATCGACTTGAAAAGGTACCGGATTAGCGGCTTTGTAATGGCCGATAGCATCTTAGCACTGGCAGTGGTGACTTTAGGAATTATCACTTTGCTGACCTGCCAACAACTGTTGACCCGTCAGCAGGCCAAGCATGATACCAAATTGATGGCGGCCCGGCTGGCAAAAGAAAGTAGTGACCAGCTGCTGGCCACGGGACATCCCGCCGTCATTGAACGTGGGGGATACAAGGCGGTGGCCGGCCCTGATCGGATAACGGTCTACCGGAATTCGCGATTGGTGGTGTCGCTGCGAAGATGAAACATTTTAAAGGATTCACCATTATTGAATGCGTTGCTGCACTGGCCATCACCGCCCTGACGCTGCTGTTGGCAGGGTGGTCGCTGACGACCCTATCGGCTAGCAATCGCCATTCACTGGACTGTTCGGTTGACTGGTACGTCTTCTTAAAAGAGATGGAAGCGGGTAGCCACCACTTTGTCCTGCAGGAGGTTCACGTTGACAACATCAGGGTCCACAGTCCGCAAACCGATCTGGATTACCTTTTGCAAAAACACAACGATAACCTGTACCTAACCTCGTGGAGCCGCGGGGGGTATATGCCGTTATTCAGCGGGGTTGAAGCATGTACTTTTAAGCAATTGCCGGGACGCCGGGTCCTGGTGGAGGTGACACGGGAAAATGGCGAAAAATTGGCAGGGGTTATTCAGTTCTATCATGAGTAGGCGGCGGGGGTATGCCCTGCTGACGGGGATGGTTGTTCTCGCAGTTATCTGTTTAGCGGTGGTTTGGCAATATCATTACTACGCTGAACAATGGCTGATTGAGGATCAGCTGACCCGGCAGTTTCTCCATGAGGCGGCCCATAACTTATCAAATGAAAAATAATTGTTTAGTGAAAGGCGGATTCTTGAATTTATTCGTTTTAATCGGTAAACTATTAAGTGGAATGATTGTAATCTAACGGAGGTGACCAACACTGGCACAGCAAACACCACAACAATTATTTCAATTGTTTGACCAGGGAACGGAGATTCTTCAATCCGCATTGCGGAGCTCATACCTTGATGCCATGCTCGAAAACATCGAGAACGTCATTGACAACGAAGTGCAAGTTGAAGATGAGGTTCCTGATCCAGCAACGGTCAAGAAGTTGCAAGAAATTTATCAACAGCTTGATATTGCCAACGCAGATGCCGAGGCATTGCGGCAATTGGTTCAGCTGAGTTTTTTGAAGGTTATTCGCAAGGATGCCATTCAAGCTAACCACCAGATGACGCCAGACACGATTGGCTTTCTGATGGCCTTTTTGATTGAAAAGGTAACGAAGATCAACCGGTCGTACAGTATTTTTGATCCGGCGGTGGGCACAGCCAACCTTTTGACAACAGTCATCAACCAGTTGCAAAAGGCAAGCAAAGAGCCAATTC
>DXGK01000077.1 GCA_019113965.1 Candidatus Limosilactobacillus merdipullorum | reverse complement strand
TCTTTGACCATGATGATAGTAAGAATCAGACTTACGAAGTTCACCTAAAGCACGGGACTGACTCAAAGAATTTGACTCACGACGTCAAGTGGACGATCAATTCTGTTCACGCTGATAGTAGGAAGCCGATTCATGATCCATACAATTATCCACTGACCTTCAAAGAAACCAAGGTGATTGACAGGGTTACCGGCAAGGTCACCAGCGATACCTGGAGTGGCCCCCAGAACTTCCCAGCAGTGACCCCGCCGACTATTCCAGGTTATACGCCAGATAAGTCAAGTGGCCCAGCGCTGACGGGGATTACCCATGACCACCAGGATATTACCGAAACGGTCACCTACAGTCCGGATGCCCAAAAGGAAACGGTCAAGTTCATTGACGACACGACGGGCCAGACGCTGGCTACCAAGCAGCTGACAGGTTATTCCGATGAAGATGCCCACTACAACACGAAGGGTGACATCGCCAACTACAAGGATCAGAGCTATGACCTAGTTTCAGATAGTTCTAACGGCCAGGAAATCGTCTTTGACCATAACGACAAGACTGACCAAGCTTACGAAGTGCACTTGAAGCACGGAACTGAACAAGTCACGGACCACAAGACGGTTACCCGGACGATTCACTACGTCTCACCGAATGGTACTCCGCTTCACGGCGAGACTATCCAGAAGGTCACCTTCACCCGCACCGGAACCAAGGACAAGGTTACCAAGCAGATTAACTGGAATCCCTGGACACCAACGAGTTAAACAATGACTGCGGTGGTTACACCGGTAATCCCTGGCTACCAGACCGAGATTAAACTGGTTCCCCCAGAAACAGTTAATAACAAGACGACTGATATGGTAGTGACGGTCCAATATACTAAACTACCGACGTCAGCAGTAGGACAAGCTGGGCCCGGTCAGTCAACGACGAATGAACCAATGACTGGTGACGAATCGGCTACTGGTGCCGCTGGTCAACAGACTCAGCAGAGCCAGCAGACGCAACAACGCCTGCCGCAAACCGGTGATGATGCACAGGCAAATGCCGGGATCATCGGGCTCCTCTTGACCGCCATGGCTGGATTCCTGGGCCTGGTCAGCAAGCGGAAGCAGGATTAATTCTTGGCAAATGAATAAGCGAAGGTGAGCCAAACAAGGCCCACCACTAGCAAGCCCCCCGGGTTCGTGAAATGACGAACCCGAGGGGCTTTTGTGATGAAGCAAAACAGCTCCTGCACGGCACTGAAGCCAGGAGCTGTTTTCTTGTTAAACGGGGCCAAAGCAGTGTGGATGGCCGACCGACTGATGATTCATCCGATCCAACATGACGCCAAGCACGCCATTGCCGGTCTCTTATAGTAACCGGCCGGCCGTTAACAACTGAATGAGCTGGTCGCGCTCCTTGACGCGGTAAAGGTTGGTCAGCCACTGGTCGTTTTGCACGCAGCGGAGCAGCCGGCTGAGGACCGTCAGGTGTTGGCGCTGATCGACCGGGGCCAGGCCCACGACCAGGCAGATCTGCTTGTCAGAGTGGTCGACGCAGAAGGGCTGGCGGAACAAAGTGTAGCTGAAGCCCAGTTCGTTAACCCCGGCGCTCGGAGTGGCGTGGGCGAGGAAGATCCCCTTGCCGATGGCCATATAGTCGCCATGGGTTTTGGTCAGCTCGATGATCTTTTGGACGTATTGTTCGGTGATGACGTTGCGGGCGACTAGCTGGCTCATACTGAATTTCAGTGCTTCCTGCCAGTTGACCGCCTGGCTAACGACTGCCACGGTGGATTTACTGCCAGCCACTTCGGCAAGCGGGTGGGGAGTCTGGTTGTTTAAGTAAGCCTTCAGGTCGTTTTCCAGCCCCTGGGGATCGACAATGCGGGTGTGGGTGGCGATGATGTCCATCAGGGTCTGCAACTGAACTGGTTGCTGCTGAGCTTCAATCAGGTGGGCTTCCTGGAGACGGGTGCCAATTTGTCGCCAATCGGCCTCCCCGGGGATGACCGGTACCGTCATGACGGGGAGTTTTTCCGACATCTTCGGCAAATTAATCGTACTGAGCACCAGCTTGATGGACTGGTAGCGGATGTTTTCAAACTGGAAGGTGTTGTACGGACCGACAAAGTGGACCCCCGGATAGCGGCTGCGCAGCTGGGCGATTAATAGTTCCGAAGTGCCGATGCCGCTGGAACAAATGACCAGGACACCACGTTTTTCCTTAGCCGGCATCGTTGTATTCCGCAGGGCGCCACTGAAGTAGACGGTGATGAGCGCCACCTCATCGTCGGAGAGGGATTCGCCAGTAAACTGGTTGAATGGTTGCACCGCCCGCTTAACCAGTTCAAAGGTTTCCCGGTAGGAACTCTTAATCTGGTTGACTAGCGGGTTGCGGTAGGTGATGTGGTATTTGACCCGGTAATAGGTGGAGACTAGGTGCACTGTCAACTTTTTGTTGAGGTTTTGGTCGGCCGTTGGCAACTCCACCGCCGCAATTTCATTGAACCGGCGAATCATCTGGCTGGCAATCGGCCGCAGGAGGGGGATCATGGGGTTATCGGCCCCGACGTGCTGGAAGGCCTGGGTGTTAACGATCTCGGCGAGGAAGGTGGCCTCGGCCGCGGAATTAATGTGGAGATCGTTTAAGAAACTATCCGCCCAGGTGAAGGTCAGCGAGTAGTCGTTGGCCGCCAACTGACGGGGCGGTAGGGGATGGGCAGCCTGCCGCTCAATCAACCAGCGGGTAAAGTTGACCAGCAGGGTCAGCGAGTCATTGGTAAAAGCGTTCCCGGTGATCCGTTCTAGCAATTTTAACTGGTCGCGGAAGTGGGTGTCATCGGCAGTTACCAGCTGGGGCGCGACCAGCTTGCTCAACTGGCGAAAGTTTTCGAACACCCAGCGGCGCTGCGAGGCTTCGCTGCCGATGAGCTGCTTTCCCTGGTGGGTGTTGTTGATGGTCAGCCCCGCCGGCAGCCGATGGGCCAACTTGTGGAGGTCCTTGATGACCGTATTTTTGCTAACAGCAAAGATGACCATCAGCTCGGTCAACGAGGTGGCTGGGCGGGAGAGCAGGCAGAAGAAAGTGAGCAACAGGCGGTCATCCGCTTCCAGGGAGGCAAAGTGAAACCGCCCGCTAAACAGGTCGCGGTAACTGCGGGCCGCCGCCCGGGCCGGCTGCGCAGCTAAGAGGGCCTGCTTAGTCGCTGTTGGCAGCCGGTAGCCGACACAGCGAATGTTTTCAATTTCGTCGAGCGAGCTGGCGGCGAGCTCCCGGTTCACCCGGTTAATGGTGTAAAAGACACTCCGCCGGGAGATGTGGAGGTGTTCAATCATGGTGGTCAGAGGGACCGTCGAATCACTTTTGAGTAGTTCATTAATTAGCTGTTCTCCGTGCCGGGTTTGAGAAAAATTCATCAGTATCACCGCCAGTATTGATATGTTGCAGCTCATGATAGTTCATTTTTTGCACTTCTGCAAGTATCACCATTGCACTTGTGGGTACATGTGAAATCCTTTACTATCGTGACAGTGAGAATTGATTATTGGAAATGAGGTGATTACTTGGCACTAGATTTGTTGACTCAACAGACAGTTCAGGTTGTCGACGGTGACGGGCTTAACTGGGAGGATGCTATCCGCCAGGCTGCTCAACCGCTGGTCGACAACGGAACGGTTGGCGACGACTATGTTGAAGCAATGATTGACGTTGTCAAGGATAAGGGCCCCTACATTAATATTGGTCCGAACATTGCGTTGGCACACTCGCGGCCGCGCGCCAGTGTAAAGCGAATCGGCTTGTCGTTGATGAAGACGAACCAACCCGTGAACTTGGTAAGTGATGAGCATCCGGTGAAACTGTGGTTTGTGTTGGCCGCCACGGACAGTACGAGCCACTTGAAGGTAATTCAAGAACTGTCAACGGTGCTGATGGATGCTGACCGCACCAAGAAGTTGCTGGCCGCCACTTCTGTTGATGATGTTTTAGCAATTTTAAAGGATTAGGAGGAATTCACAATGAAGTTTGAAGCTTTATGTCAATCTGGTTTGGGGAGCAGCTTCATGGTTCAGATGAACATTCAGAACCTGCTGAAGCAAGAAAACGTCAAGGAAGACATCCAAGTTGAACACTCCGACGTTGGGAGTGCAACTCCTGACCAAGCGGACTACTTCTTCTTGGACCCAACCTTGGAAACCTCAGCCGGCAGCCTGCCACAAGACAAGGTGGTTGTGCTGAAGAGTCTGGTGGACCCAAACGAATTGAAGGAAAAGGTTAATGCCATTCTGGATAAGGAAGGCATTGCCCACGACTAAGCGACATTAAGAAGGGATTAGTATTAATCTCTTTTGTTAGCAATTATTTTTCATTTACAATCCACTTCTTAAGCTATTATTTTGGAGGTTACTTACATGAACGGAATTTTAAATCTGTTTGAAAGTATCGCAACCACTCCTGCCCTGCTGGTGGGGCTGATTGCGTTAATCGGGCTGCTTCTGCAAAAGAAGAGCGCCACTGAAACTATCCAGGGGACCATCAAGACCTTTGCCGGGTTCCTGATCCTGACTGGTGGTTCAACGATCTTGAGCAACGCCCTGACGCCGTTTGCCAAGATGTTCAAGTTTGCCCTTGGTGTTCAAGGAGTTGTTCCAAGTAACGAAGCCGTGGTTGCCATTGCGCTGGTTAAGTACGGTTCAGTGACGGCACTGATCATGCTGGTCGGGATGATTGTCAACGTCCTGCTGGCACGCTTCACGAAGTTCAAGTACATTTTCCTGACTGGTCAGGCAATGCTTTACGTTTCCTGTCTGGCAGCGGTTATCCTGATCAGTGCCGGCATGGGCAGTGGTTGGCAAACGATCCTGCTCGGCGGTTTGTTTGAAGGGACTCTGCTGACGATCACGCCAGCCTTCTGTCAACCATTTATGCGTGAAATCACGCACGGTGACAACGTTTCCATGGGTCACACTGGTAACATCGGTTACGCCATTGCCGGTTTAGTTGGTCAATGGTTCGGTGACAAGAAGCACAGTACTGAAGACATTGAATTCCCGAAGTCACTTGGCTTCCTGCGTGACTCAACGGTTTCAATTACCATCGTGATGGGGATTGTTTACATCATCTTGGCAATCATCGCCGGCCCTCACTTCGTTGAAACGAAGCTGAGCAAGGGCACTAACTACATTATCTTTGCGATTGTGCAAGCTGGTACCTTCGCCGCTGGTTTCGCCGTTGTGCTGCAAGGTGTTCGGATGATTTTGGCTGAAATTGTTCCGGCCTTCCAAGGGATCGCCCAAAAGATTGTGCCAAACTCCAAGCCAGCCCTGGACGTGCCGATCATCTTCCCATTTGCACCAAACGCCGTTCTGCTTGGCTTCATTGTCAGCTTCCTGGTAGGGACGATCAGCATGTTCGTCATGGTTGCAATGCACACCGTTGTTATCATCCCAGGTGTTGTTGGTCACTTCTTCTGTGGTGCCGCTGCTGCGATTTACGGTAACTCAAAGGGTGGTCGTCGTGGTGCGATCATCGGGGCCATCGTTAACAGTCTGCTGATCAGCTGGCTGCCACTCTACATTCTCCCAGTGCTGGGGAACCTGAAGATGGCTGCATCAACCTTCGCTGATACCGACTACCTGGTTCCAGGGATCATCCTTGGTAACCTTGGCCACCTTGGTGGTACTGTACTGACTTGCAGCATCATTGCCTTCACTGTCATTGTTGTGCTGGTAAGCATGTTCATGAAGTCACCAAAGGCGAAGGCTGAAAAGTAATAATTAATGTACATAAGGAATAACTACTGAGACCAGTTTAATGACGGGACAGTAGTTATTCTTTTGGCGTAATTGGAGGTTTTAATAATGGATAAAAAGGAAATGCAAGCTGTTGACGCGCTCCGTTTCTTGAGCACCGACATGATTCAAAAGGCCAACAGTGGTCACCCGGGAGTTGCCATTGACGCGGCCCCGATGGCTTACGGTCTCTGGGAAAAGGTAATGAACTTTAACCCCGAAGATGCGTCCTGGCTGAACCGCGACCGCTTCGTGCTGTCTGCCGGCCATGGTTCCTCACTGCTGTACAGCTTGCTGTACTTCAATAACTTCGGGCTGACCCTCGATGACGTGAAGAACTTCCGTCAACTCGGCTCCAAGACTCCTGGTCACCCCGAATACGGGCACACCGCTGGCGTGGACGCCACGACTGGTCCGCTGTCACAGGGGCTGGCAATGTCTGTCGGGATGGCCATGGCCGAAAAGCACCTGGCTGCCGTTTACAACAAGCCAAACTTCCCGGTAATCGACCACTACACCTACACGATCATCGGTGACGGTGACCTGATGGAAGGGCTGAGTGAAGAATCAATCAACTTGGCCGGAGACAAGGGTTTATCCAAGCTGATCGTCTTGTACGACTCCAATGATGTTTCCTTGGATGGCCCGCTGAGCCTCAGTACCGACGAAAACGTCAAGGAACGGGTTGAGGCTGCCGGCTGGGACTACTTCCGGGTAGAAGACGGGAACACCGACGTTGACGCCATTGTTGATGCCATCCACGCCGCTCAAAAGACTGACAAGCCATCGATGATCGAAATTAAGACAACCATCGGTTACGGCTCACCACAAGCGGGCACCAACGCCGTTCACGGGTCCGCTCTGGGTGAAGAAAATGTTGCCAAGATGCGTGAATTCTTCGACTGGAAGCTGGCACCATTCGAATTTACTGATGAAATCCACCAGTTCTTCGATGACGCCGTTGCCGACAAGCAACCTGCTTACCAACAATGGCAGGAAATGTTCAAGGAATACAGCAGTAAGTACCCTGAACAAGCTGACCAGCTGACCCGCAAGACGCTGAAGGTGGACAACCTGACGACTTCATACAAGCCGGGGGATGCCATCGCCACCCGTGTTGCTAGCCAAGAAATCCTGCAAGAAGTTGCCAAGGACAACCCAGAATTCTGGGGTGGCGCTGCCGACCTGGCTTCTTCCAACAAGACTTACCTGGCTGACGACGGCCACTTCACGAAGGACAACCCAGCCGGCCGCAACGTCTTCTTCGGTGTCCGGGAATTCGGGATGGCCACTGCCGTTAACGGGATGAACCTTCACGGTGGCAACCGGGCCTTTGGTTCCACCTTCTTCGTCTTCACCGACTACCTGCGGGCAGCCGTTCGTCTGGCGGCAATCATGAACCTGCCGTCGATCTTCATCGGCTCCCACGACTCGATCGCCGTTGGTGAAGATGGTCCTACCCATGAACCAATCGAACAACTGACTTCTTTCCGGGCCATGCCAAACCTGAACGTTATCCGTCCAGCCGACGCTAACGAAGCGCTGGCTGCCTGGAAGTTGATCGGCCAGACGACGGACCGGCCAACGATGCTGGTTACTTCTCGTCAGAAGCTGCCGGTTCTGGCCGAAACGGTTGACGCCCCGGTTGAGAAGGGGGCCTACATCTTGGCCGATGCTGACAAGGATGTTCCTGATGGAATTATCCTGGCAGCCGGTTCAGAAGTTTCTCTGGCACTGGAAGCTAAGAAGCAACTGGCCGCCAAGGGTCAAGATGTCCGGGTTGTTTCCGTGCCATCAATGAACCTCTTCGACGAACAGTCCGCTGAATACAAGGAAAGCGTGCTGCCTTCCCAAGCAACAAAGCGGCTGGCCGTTGAAATGGGGGCGACGATGAGCTGGTACAAGTACGTCGGCTTAAACGGTGACGTCATGGGGATCGACCGCTTTGGTGAAAGTGGCAAGGGTCCTAAAGTGATCAAGGACTACGGCTTTACAGCCGAAAACGTGGTCAAGGCCTTCGATGCGTTGAAGTAAATTTAACATTAACAACAAAGCGGGTGCTGCAAAATCAGCACCTGCTTTTTATTTGGCAATGAGGCTGTTCGGCTAGCGGATTTACAATGACTCACAGCATCGGGGCTGGAACGCCAAATGAATCAGCTTCGTGCTTGTTGTGGGTCTGGAACGCTGCGACGCGTAGCTAGCCTATTTGGTGGACACGACTTTGAGCCAATGACGCATACCAGCATTTGGGGCTGGAACGCCATGGACATAACTTTGAGCCACGCTGCGTTTGTGTCTCAAAGCTTGGTCTTGTTGTAAACTCGCCTTGCTTCGCTAACAACAATTTCATGGCTGAGCCCCATGCTGGGTTGTTGCGTCATTGAACTCCCTGAATGCTGTTCGGTTTGGCCGACTGGCAAAGATTCAACGACTGAGACCCACAGCGCTTCGCCGATCAGTGATACAAAACATATTTAGATAGCAATTGCGTCTAGCGCCTGCATGCTCAGTATCGGAATTAGCCTTAGCTAGGAATCGAGCTTAGGCTAAGGTACAGCTTTGAGACCGTAACTACGGGCTCAAAGTGTGCCCGCTACGTTCCAGCATGCAATGGCGCAAGCAATTGCATCCCAATAACACGTTCCAGATCGCAGACAAACAAGCGGTTTTAAACTGAAAAGTGGCCTGGCGATGGCATAAGGACCAGTTTTGCCGCGATTGTCCGTTGCAAGGGACATTAGTTCACTGCTAGAGGTTAGCGCTTTCACCTACAATGGGGGTGTATCAAGAAGATAACTCACATGAGGGAGGAACAATCATGGATAAAATGGATCAAGCCGGAGTAGATTCACTGCGGTTTATGAGTATTGACATGATCGAAAAGGCAATGAGCGGCCACCCGGGGATCACAATTGACGCTGCCCCGATGGCATACGTGCTCTGGGAAAAGTTCTTGAACTTTAATCCGAATGATCCCCAGTGGCTTAACCGTGACCGCTTTGTTTTGTCGGCGGGGCATGGTTCAGCACTGCTGTACAGCCTGTTGCACTTTAATAAGTACGATGTCAGCTTAGATGACATTAAGAACTTCCGGCAACTGAACTCCAAGACGCCGGGACACCCCGAATACGGGCACACAGCCGGTGTAGACGCAACAACTGGTCCGCTGGGCCAGGGGTTAGGAATGGCCGTGGGGATGGCGATGGCCGAAGCACACCTGGCTGCTCAGTACAACAAGCCAGACTATCCACTGTTTGACCACTACACCTACGCCCTGGTCGGCGACGGTGACCTGATGGAAGGAATCAGCCAAGAAGCAATTAACATTGCCGGGGACAAGGGGCTGCGCAAGCTGATTGTCCTGTATGATTCCAATGACATTTCGCTGGATGGTCCGTTGAGTCTCAGTACCGACGAACGCGAAAAGACCCGCTTTGAAGCGGCTGGTTGGGACTACTTGAAGGTGGCCGACGGGAATAACCTGGACGACATCAGCAAGGCCATTGCCATGGCCAAGACGACCGACAAGCCAACACTGATCGAAATTAAGACGATTATCGGCTACAACACGCCGGATGCCGGGACAAACAAGGTCCACGGTTCCGCACTGGGTGAAACGAACGTCGCTGCTACCCGCAAGGCTTACCACTGGGATTACCGGCCATTTGAATACCCGGCCGGGGTGGCAGACCGCTTTGGCCAGTACGTCGCAGCGAAGAAGGATGCCTACGACCAATGGAAGCAGTTGTTCGGCAAGTATGCCGCTGCCTACCCAACGGAATACCAGCAACTGACGACGGCCGAACTCGACACGTCCGCGGTCCACGATGACTACGAAAATGGGTCGTCCGTGGCTACGCGGGTAGTTGGTGCTGACGTCCTGCAAAGCCTGGCAGCCAAGAACCCACAGCTGTGGGGCGGGTCGGCCGACCTCTTCTCCTCCAACAAGACTAACTTGAAGGACGATGGGATCTTTGCCAAGGGCAACTATGCCGGCCGCAACGTTTACTTTGGTGTCCGTGAATTTGGGATGGCCGCTGCGGTTAACGGGATCAACCTGCACGGTGGCAGTCGGGCCTACGGGAGTACCTTTATGGTCTTCAGCGACTACCTGAAGGCGGCGATCCGACTGGCAGCCCTCCAGCACTTGCCATCGATTTTCATCTTCAGCCACGATTCCCTGGCGGTTGGTGAAGATGGTCCAACTCATGAACCAATCGAGCAGCTGGCAATGTTCCGGACGATTCCAAACGTCCAAGTGTTCCGTCCAGCCGATGCGCACGAAACGGTTGCTGCCTGGAAGGTCATTGCGAAGACGACCGACCGGCCAAGCATCCTGATCGAATCACGGCAGAAGCTGCCAGTTCTGCCAGAAACGGCCAACGCCGCGGTTGACCGGGGAGCTTACATTGTTTCGGCAGCCAAGACGGCGACCCCTGATGGGATCCTGCTGGCAACCGGGTCTGAAGTTCAATTGGCCCTGGCCGCCAAGAAGCAGTTGGAAGAAACTGGTAACTACGACCTGCAGGTTGTTTCCGTGCCAAGCATGGAACTGTTTGACCGGCAACCGGCTGACTACCGTCACAAGGTCTTGCCAACCAATGTCCGGAAGCGGCTGGCAATTGAAATGGGCAGCACCGGCTTGTGGTACAAGTATGTCGGCTTAGACGGCAAGGTAATCGGTGTTGACACCTTTGGTAAGAGCGGGAAGGGGCCGGAAGTCATTAAGGACTTCGGCTTCACCGTTGACCACGTGGTCGAGACTTTCAATCAACTGTGGCAGGATAAATAAGGACCGCCCGCAACTCTTTCAACCTCAATAAAAAGTGCCTCATAACTGTTAGAGAAGCTAACAATTATGGGGTTTTTTTAGCAGGAGTTAATCGTTCATTATCCCCAGACACAGGCCGTTTTTTATTTTAAACCGACCGCCATCATTAATTTTTAGCAATGGTGGCGATTGACACACGACCAATTTGCATATTTGTCGTATGTCAAAAGCGGCTAAAGGAAAAAATAAAAAAGAACAGCGCGTGTGCAAAGCCGACAGAGACTTTGAACGCGCGTTTTGTTGTTCAAGGGGACGGGGTGTCTCTTATAAGGGACAGTCTTTTTGGAAAAGTCTCTAATCAACAGACACAGTTCTGTAATCGCTTTCTTGGTTCTTAGCTACAATAAGAACCGTAGAGAAAGGGGGACAGTGATGAAAGAGCAATTTAAACAATCGTTAATTGCATACCTGTTAAACCATCATGGTTACGTTGCTGGCTCCAAATTGTCGACAATTCTACATGTCTCTACAAAAACAATTGTTAGAAATGTAAAGAAAATCAATGCCGAGTCGCCTGGTGAACCGATCATTGAGTCCAAAAGAGGACGCGGTTACCGGTTAAACTACCAGAACTACCTGAAGGTGAAACATGACGCCGGCACACCGCACAACGCCAGCAACTTATCGACGGTTGAGCGGCGCAACGAGGTGATCAAAAAGCTTTTAATTACCTCGCCGGAAAAACAGCAGGTCAGGGCCGTCTTCGGGAAGTTCTTCGTCAGTGATTCGGTCATTTCTTCCGACATCAAGATTATTCGGACGATGCTGGCAAAGTACCACCTGACGGTTCACCGCAAGAACGAGTACGTTTGGATCGACGGGAAGGAACTGGACATCCGCAATGCCATCAATTCGCTGCTGGTGAGTGACGACGTGATTAGCATCAGCCACTTTCTGCAAGAAAACCAGTACGTGCGCAAGCGTGACGCGTCATTCGTCATCCGCCAGCTGGGATTTATTGAAGAGCAAATGGATAGTGACATTCCCTATCCGTACAACGTCAACCTGTTCTCGCATCTGTACGTGCTGATCGAACGTTACCAAAACGTCGGTTCACTGGTCGAAAGTGATTTCGCACTCACGGACACCGAGAAAGAAGCGATGCAATCGCACCCGCAAATGTTCAAGATCAGCCAGCAGGTGGTTAGCAACCTGAGTCGGTACTTAAACACCGAATTGCCACCCATCGAGGTCTACTACTTGTACCAGTACCTGACCTCCTCGCGGGTCAACAACACGGCAATCAGCGTCAACGACGTTTCGGACAACGTTCGGGCGGTCACCGACTTCCTGATTGATAAGGTGACTCAGGATCCGCAGTACCGTTACCTGAACAGCAACGAGCTGTTTACCAACCTGGCCAACCACATCAAGCCATTATTAAACCGGCTCGAGAATAATATCAAGGTGAAAAATAACCTACTCGGCCAGATCAGTTTGGAATATCCGCACTTATTCAAGGTCGTCCAGGAGGCAACAGCGGAACTGTCCAAGCGTTACGACTTAAACAAGATCGATGACGAAGAAGTTGGTTTTATCACCGTTTACTTTGCCCAGGCGGCAGAGAATAAGCGGCCGCCAATCAACGTCATCGCCGTTTGTACAACCGGCTTCGGGACGGCGCAGTTGCTGAAGGCCAAGCTGGAGAAGCGGTTTTCGGAATTAAACATCATCGACGTAGTTTCCAGCCGGGAATTGGCCGACAAAATTGACCAGTACCCGAGTTTGGACCTGATTGTTTCAACCATTGAGCTGCCGAAAACGATCAAGGTTCCGACCCTCATTGTCAGTGCCATCCTGACCTTAGAAGATCAGGAACGGCTCGATCAGAAAGTCGATAAGATTCGAAAGAAGATGCTGAATTCATGAAACGGTTTATTCAGTGGGCCCCGGCCATTCGCGGTAATGACCGGGCAGCGGTACTCGAGTACGTCAGCCAATTTTTGCTGGACCAGCGAATCGTCGACGACGCGCAGCAGATCCGGCAGGACTTTCTCAAGCGCGAACGGCAGGGAAGTACAGTAATGGCCGCTAATTTGGCCATTCCACACGCCCAGAACCCGGAGATTAAGCAGGCCGTGATGTTGTATTTGCGGGTGCCACAACCAGTGACCTGGACGAACGGCCAAGCGATCGGCCGCTTCATCTTTATCCTCTTGCCCGCCCAGGCAGCCAAGCAGGATCTCATGGCGATGAAGGACTTTTTTGTCGGGATGGCCGATGTTCAGACAATGGAATGGCTAGCAACCGGCACGTACCAGGAAGTAAGCAAAATTATCAATGGAGAGACAAATTAATGGAGAATTTATCTTTAGACCAAGTTATCGATAAGCGAACGATTGTCACTAACCTGCAGGCGGACAACAAGGACCAGGTGATCAAGTCCCTGGCAAATAAGTTTTACGAGGCCGGGTACATTGATTCTGTTGATGACTACGTCAAGGCCGTCTATGACCGGGAAAAGGAAGGAGCCACGGGAATCGGGAACCACGTTGCCATCCCGCACGGCAAGAGTTCCACGGTCAAGAAAAATGGGGTGGCCATTGCCATCTTGAACCACGAAGTGAAGTGGGAATCTCTCGACGACACGGGGGCCAAGGTGGTGGTCCTATTTGATGTTGGTGACGATAGCGAAGGTGCCAAGGAGCACTTAAAGATGTTGTCAATGTTTGCCAAAAAACTGGGGAAAGACTCGGTTATTAAGACTTTACTAGACGCCCAAACCGTCGATGACGTGGTAGCGGCGTTTCAAGACTAGTGAGGAGGATTACATGATGAAAATTGTTGGAGTATCGGCATGTACTGTCGGAATCGCACACACTTACTTAGCACAACAAAAACTGGAAGACGCCGCAAAGAAGGCGGGCGACCAGGTCAAAATTGAAACCCAAGGGACTATTGGGGTGGAAAACAAGTTGACGCAACAAGAAATTGATGATGCTGACATCGTCATTTTGGCGGTGGACGTCAAGATCTCCGGTGAAGAACGCTTCGCCGGCAAGAAGAAGGTTAAGGTTTCCACCGAAGTGGCGATTAAGTCGCCAAACAAGTTGATTGCTAAGCTCCATGAACTAGCAGGCAAGTAGTTCAGTAATCGTGGGAGGATATTATCATGGATAATAGTTTTTGGAAAAAGGCCAACTTTAAGGGCCACCTATTAACTGCCATTTCTTACTTAATTCCAATTGTCTGTGGCGCCGGCTTCATTATCGCCATCGGGATGGCCTTTGGCGGCAAGTCCCAGGACGCCCTGGTAATGGGGAAGTTTACTTTCACCCAGGCGCTGGCCACCCTTGGTGGGAAGGCCCTGGGAATGTTGCCAATGATCATTGCGACGGGGATTGCCTTCTCCATCGCCGGTAAGCCAGGGATTGCTCCCGGGTTCGTCACCGGGTTGGCGGCCATTTCGATCAGCGCCGGCTTTATCGGCGGGATCATCGGTGGTTACATCGCCGGCTGGCTGTCCGTCGCTGTTTTAAAGTACGTGAAGGTTCCTCACTGGGCCAAGGGCTTAATGCCGACATTGATCGTGCCGTTCTTGGCATCGATCGTCAGCGGTCTGATTATGGTTTACATCATCGGTGCTCCGGTGGCCGTCTTTACCAACTGGCTGACGGCCTTCCTGAAGAGCATGAACGGTGCATCTAACCTGGTCTTTGGTGCCGTATTGGGGGCCTTGAGTATCGTCGACTTCGGTGGTCCAATCAACAAGACCGCCTTTGCCTTCGCCCTGACCCTGCAGGCCCAGGGGATCAACGGTCCAGTGACTGCCCTGCAGCTGACCAACACCGCGACCCCAATCGGCTTTGGGTTTGCCTTCTTGGTTGCCAAGATGATCCACAAGCGCATCTACACTGAAGAAGAAATTGAAACGTTGAAGTCAGCCGTCCCAATGGGGGTTGTCAACATCGTTGAAGGATCAATTCCGATTGTCATGAACGACCTGATCCGGGGGATCGTTGCCGCCGGCCTTGGTGGGCTGTGTGAAGGGGCGATCCTGATGACCCTGAACCACGGCCAGGGTGCAACGGTGCCATTCGGTGGCTTCCTGATGCTACCGACGATGGGCAAGTACTGGTGGGTTGGTTTGCTCGCCATTGCGGCCAACGTCTTTGTCACCGGGGTAGTTTACGCGCTGATTAAGAAGAATATTCCGGAAGGCGCTAGTGGCAAGCACGAAGACGACGCCGAAGATGAATCAGATATTGATCTCGACGATATTACCGTCAGTGATTAGGAGGTAGCAGATGTCACGGCAAATTCAATTATCACCGTCACTGATGACGATGAATCTCGACAAATTCAAGGAAGAAATCACGTTTTTAAACGATAAGATAAACTCATACCACATCGATATCATGGACGGGCACTTTGTTCCGAACATCACCCTGTCACCATGGTTTATCGAACAGGTTCGCAAGATTTCGGACGTACCGATGTCGGCCCATTTGATGGTCACCAACCCGACTTTCTGGGTTGACCAGCTGATCAAGGTCAAGTGTGACTGGATCTGCATGCCGGCCGAAGTGGTCAACGGAGTGGCTTTCCGCCTGATTGACCAGATCCACGATGCCGGTCTCAAGGCGGGGATGGTCCTTAATCCAGAAACCAGCATTGATGCCCTCCTGCCATACCTGGACATCCTCGACAAGGTAACGATTATGACCGTCGACCCCGGTTTTGCCGGCCAGCGGTTCTTAACCGAGATGCTGGATAAGATCACCCAGTTGCGCAAGTTGCGTGATGAAAAGGGCTACCACTACGAAATCGAAATGGACGGTTCCACCAACAAGAAGCACTGGAAGATGCTGTCGGAAGCTAATCCCGATATTTACATCATCGGTCACAGCGGCCTGTTTGGTCTAACCGACAACATCGAAAGTTCCTGGAAGCAAATGGTTGCCGAATACGAAGCAGAAACGGGCTTCCAGTTCGACGACGGGGTCTACAAGCACAACTAAGTAGGACCCACTCCTTTAGAATTGAATAATCAAGCAAACACCCCATGGTAACTGCGGTTGCCATGGGGTGTTGTTGTTAAAATAATGGTTCTACACTATTCGGTACTGATGGAGTTTTCATCAGTGCCGTTTTTGTTTGTGATGACAATAAAAAAACGGACAACTACCGCACCCTCTAAAACGTGGTAGTTGTCCTCCAGAAAGGAATTTAATCCTTATGATTAATGATACCAGCTTTTTGACCGGAATCAATGACCCGAACTTAAAAATGGACAAAAGTGGCGTCAAAAATACCGGTAATTACAAAGTAATCCATCTAGTTAAGACCGGCACCTGTCGTTGTCCCGTTTGTGGCCGTCCAATGCTTAAGAACGGCTTTCGCTGTCAACCGGTCAAAATTTTAGCTTTGCTGATCGCCAACGTGCCGACTATCCTCCTGATTAAAAAGCAGAAGTATATCTGTAAACCATCACCTCAATGTCCGGAGACGGTCACGAAAGTCGCTGAAATCAAAGGGATTAACCAGGGCTGCCGAATTGCCAATAACGTGAAACAAGCCATCACGCTGGATCTACGGCGAAATGAATCGCAAAAGGATATTGGTGAACAATATCACGTCTCTCCTAGTATGGCAGGACGTATTATTGATAGCTTGGAAGATAGCTTTACTCCGTAAAAGAGTTGGCTGCCTAATACCATTGCTTTTGATGACTTTAAATCCGGACGCTTCGCGACCAGCGGAATGAGTATGATCCTCATGAATCCCGTTAATCATCGCACCATTGATATTATTCCCTCAAGAACTTCGCGAGCCTTCAGGCAGTATTTCTACCGTCTTTTTACCCGCAAAGCACGATTGTCAGTTAGCTTGGT
>DXGK01000076.1 GCA_019113965.1 Candidatus Limosilactobacillus merdipullorum | reverse complement strand
TTATTAGTTTTACGCCTAATTGTCCATCTCTTTCAAGTGATCCGCCTTGCCAAAGAAATTAACAGTCCGCTCAATCATCTTGGAAGAAACCATTTGGTGAATTTGGGCAATGGTATTGGCTACCGCCGTCGCATCAGATGAACCATGCGTTTTGACCACTGGTGCCTTCAAACCTAGCAGGATCGCCCCGCCATAGGTGCTGGCACTCATTTTATGACCCACAGAATGGAAAACCGGCCGTAACAGCAAATAACCAATCTTAGCCCGCCAGCCACCATTCATGATGCCATCACGAATCAAGGACAGCATGATTTTAGCCGTCCCTTCACTGGCCTTCAGGGCGGCATTGGCCGTCCAACCGTCGCTGACGATCACGTCTGCCTTCCCAGCCAGTAAGTCGCCACTTTCAACGTTACCGATAAAGTTGAGGTCATCACGACGGTTCAATCGCTGCCAAACATCCTTGTGAAGCGGGTCGCCCTTATCTTCTTCGGCACCGTTATTTAGCAAAGCAATTCGCGGATTTTTAACGCCAAACATATTCTCAGCGTAGAACTTGCCAAGGTACGCGTACTGAACCAGGTTAATTTCCTTATTCTCGGCGTTGGCCCCGGTATCGAGGTAAACCAGCTGTTTAGTATCTGATTGTGGGTTTCCCACCGGCAAAACACTAGTTAAACCGGGACGGTCAATGCCCTTAATTCTGCCAACGAGAAAAATGCCGGCAGCCAATACCGCTCCAGTATTACCGGCCGAGAAAAATGCATCCGCTTCGCCCTTTTTCACGGCCATTGCAGCGCGGACCATCGATGAATCCTTCTTGCGGCGAATGGCCCGGACAGGCTCTTCACCCATCGCAATTTCTTCAGTGGTGGGAATCATTGTAATCCGGGTCTGGTCCTTTACCAGCGGTTTAACCTGGTCAACGTTACCGTAGAGTATAAATTCTAAATCAGCAAACCGATCACGAGCCTGTTCGACCCCGGCAACGATCGCTGCGGGAGCATTGTCCCCGCCCATTGCATCAACGGCGATTTTCATTTTGTAGCCTCCAGTATTAATCAAAATGTGTTTTTAATTTATGGCGTTTGAGATAAAGAACCAGTGGTTGGTTTTCGTCCATTGTTTCCCAATGAGGCGTTTTTAACAAGTCTTCTGCGTCATTTCTGGCAATCTGAAGAACTTTAATATCGCCAACCGGGTCACCAACCTTAAAGTCCGGCACCCCTGATTGCTTTTTGCCAAGGACATTACCAGAGCCACGCAGTTCCAAGTCACGCTGAGCGACCTTAAAACCGTCATTAGTTTCCACCATGGTATTCATCCTTGCTACGCCATCGTCGGTCTTCGGATCGGCAATTAACAGGCAGTAGCTCTGACGCTGACCACGGCCAACCCGCCCGCGTAACTGGTGAAGCTGAGCTAACCCAAACTGATCAGCATTATAAATCATCATAATCGTTGCGTTGGGGTTATCAACCCCGACTTCAATCACGGTGGTAGCTACTAGGACCTTGATTTTGCCGTCCTTAAAATCGGCCATGACTTGTTCCTTTTCTTCATTACTCATCCGGCCATGAAGCAAACCGACCGGGTATTGCTCACCGAAGTACTTCGCAAACTTCTCGTACAACTCAGTCGCATTCTTCACGTCCAGCGTCTCAGATTGTTCAATTAGTGGGCTAACCACGTATACTTGGGCGCCCTCAGCTAACTGTGCATCGACAAAGTCTAACGCGGCCGGGTTCTGATTTTCTCGTAGCCATCGAGTTTTCACCGGCTTTCTCCCGGCCGGCATTTCATCTATGATGGAAACGTCCATCTCACCGTAAGCTGTGATCGCCAGTGTCCGCGGGATCGGCGTTGCCGTCATGGCTAAGACATCTGGATGGTTGCCCTTTTCACGTAATGCCTGTCGTTGCTGCACACCAAAGCGGTGCTGTTCGTCGATAATTGCCAAACCGAGATTCGCATATTCAACGCTGTCCTGAATCAGGGCGTGGGTCCCAATAATTAGGTTAATCTCACCCTCCTTGATCGCATCAGCCAAACGCTGGTGCTCTTTGGGTTTTAATGATCCAGTCAACAGGCCCGCCTTAACGGGAGTCCCGGCAAAAATCTTAGCAAGCTTGTTAGCATGCTGCTGGGCTAAGATTTCAGTCGGCGCCATCAACGCTGCCTGGTAACCAGCATTTATCGTGGCGTAGATAGCAAGGGCCGCGACAATCGTCTTCCCTGAGCCAACGTCCCCCTGCAAGAGTCGGTTCATCTGGTATGGTCGCCGCAGGTCACGACAAATTTCGTTCACCACTCGTTTCTGAGCATGGGTTAATTCAAACGGGATTGTTTTAATGAAAGCCCGCAACTCATCGTTGTGATACAAAATGGCGTTCCCCGTAGTCTGCTGGTTAGATAGTTTAATCGCCTGCAAACGCAATTGAAAGAGGAAGAACTCTTCATAAATAGCCGTCCGCCGAGCAGCTTTTAGTTGCGCCGGATCCTTGGGAAAATGTAGTTCCTTGATCATCTGACGACGTTCCATTAACTGGTAACGTTGCCGTAATGTCAGTGGTAGTAGCGTAGCAATGACGTCCTCATATTTGTGATAAGCCTGTTTAACCAGTTTGCGGATTAACGATTGCCGGACATTTTTATTGGCGGGATAAACGGCCCCCAGTTCTTCTTGACCATTAGCACTTTTGGTAACCAGCTTACTCCCCAAGACCTGTTGCCGCGATGCATCCCACTTGCCAAGCACCGTCAGGTCCTGGTTCAGTACCACCCGGTCCTTCAAATATGGCTGATTGAAGAAGTTCACTAAAATGACGTCACATCCCACCATCAACCGGAAACTGAGCCGGTTGCGTCGATAACCAAATCGTGAGAGGAGTGGTTCAGACATTACTGTCCCAGCTACCGTCACCTTCTGCTTATCCTTAGCAGTATGGAGGTCAGTGGGAGCGAAGTCGTCATAACGTGATGGATAATAAGTCAACAAATCACCAATCG
>DXGK01000075.1 GCA_019113965.1 Candidatus Limosilactobacillus merdipullorum | reverse complement strand
TGATTGGTTCAAAGTAGTGTCCACGGCGTTCCAGCCCAAAATCAGCGCAAGTTGATACGTTAATATAAGTGTACGTTTCAAATCAGTAAGAACTGGGAATCATCACAACATTTCAAACTAAAAAACGTAAGTTGATAAATTAATATAAGTAAATCGGTTCCAGCGTGCCAATTATGGACGTTGGAATCGTTTTGTTTCTGTCATTTTTATATCACAACGGTGTTATAATAAATAATTGAAAGGGGACGTTAATTTGAAGGAAACATACCTGATTCATGGAACCTCAACGCGTGACGATGACTGGTTCCCGTGGTTAGAAGAGGCGGCTAAACCGGAAATCAAGGTCAACCGCCTGGCAATGCCGGAAGCATTTGCGCCGCATTTGGCTGATTGGCAGCAGTTTTTGGATCAACAGCTGCCAACGGATCCTGGTCTGACACTGGTAGCGCACAGCCTGGGCTGCATTTCTGCTATTAAGTTTGTTCAGCGTCATCCGGAGCTGGAAAACGTCAACCTGGTGCTGGTAGCGCCGTTTGACCGTCCCCTGCCGAATAGTCCGATGCTCGATGAATTTGTCAAGGAACCTGTCGGCTACCACCAGGTCGCACCGCGGTTGCACAAGGCTGTAGTCATCACCGCCAAGAACGACTGGATTGCTCCGTTCGAAAACGCTGAGCAAATTGCCCAGCGCCTGGGCGCTAAGCTGATCGTCAATAAGATGGGCGGCCACTACTTAGCTGGTGACGGGTTCACGGAATTCCCGCAGGTATTAGATGAACTAAAGTGGACGTTAGCTGATTAAGGATACGAATTAAAAGGAGAGATTAATAATGCCATGTACAACTATTCTGGCCGGCAAAAAGGCCACTGCCGATGGATCAACGATGATTGCCCGGAACGAAGACTACAGTACCGCTTTTAATCCGAAGCGCTTCGTTGTGGTGACCCCGGACAAGCAACCAAAGGAATATCAGTCATTTACTAGCAAGTGCAAGGTTGACCTGCCAGACAACCCGATTCGCTACACCTCACTGCCGCAAGCCAACATCAAGACGATGGGAATCTGGGGCGAAGGCGGTATTAACGCCGACAACGTCTGCATGTCTGCCACCGAAACCAGCACGACCAACCCACGGGTCCTTGGCGTTGACCCGATGGTGAAGACCGGGATTGGTGAAGAAGACTTCGTGACGATCATCCTGCCATACATTCACAGTGCCCGCGAAGGGGTTAAGTTGCTGGGCTCCATGCTGGAAAAGTACGGGACTTATGAATCTAACGGGGTAGCCTTCTCCGACAAGGACGAAGTTTGGTACATGGAAACCATTGGTGGACACCACTGGGCTGCTAAGCGCGTTCCTGATGACTGCTACGTGGCCGCACCAAACTGGTTTAGCATCACCGACTTCGACTTCAACAGCGATGACACGATGGCTTCGTCAGACCTCGAACAGATGATCAATGACAACCACATGAACATCGATGGTGGGTCCACTTACAACTTCCGTCACATTTTCGGTAGTCACAACGACTCCGATTACGGCTACAACATTCCGCGTGAATGGTACATCCAACGGCTCTTTAACCCGAGCGACGAAGAGTCACCAGACAACCCGGACCTGCCATTTGCTAAGAAGCCGGAACACCTACTGACGGTCGAAGACTTCAAGTATGCCCTCAGTTCCCGGTACCAGCACACGCCATACGACCCGTATGGTCGCGGCAGTGAGGGTGAGAAGCACGCCTTCCGGCCAATTGGTTTCCAGCGGAACCAGGAAGTTCACATTCTGCAAATCCGCAACGATGTTGACCCATCGTACGCTGGTGTTTGCTGGTTAGCCTATGGTCCAAACGCTTTCAACGGAATTGCACCGTTCTACACCAACGTCCTCGACACCCCGGCACCATACCGTGATTCAAAGGAAAAGGACTTTGATATCAACAACATGTACTGGCTGACGCACGCCATTGCCACGATCGTTGACGAACACCCAAAGCGTTACAATGCCAGTGTAGAATCACTGAAGCAAAACACCTTGGCTGCCGGACGCCACGTCTTGTTATTAACCGACAAGGAAGCAGCAAAGCTGAGTGGGGCAGAACTGCAGAAGAAGCTGCAGGAAGCTAATGAACAGACTGCCAAGAAGGCCCACGACCTGGCCATGAAGTGCCTGGGCGATATTGTTAAGATTGGTGCCTTAAAGATTAAGTTGAATTACTAATTGAATGCTAGATAGCAAACGACCCGACCGGGAAGATCCCAGCCGGGTCGCTTTTTTATTCATTGTTAGCCATCTGTCGTTTGAGATTGTCCATCCGCTGAGTGACCAGCGTTTCGAGCAAACACAAGATGCAGGAGATCAGCAGGAGGTAGTTGTCCGGCAGGATAAAGAGGGCCAAGATAAAAACCCAGGAGAAGAGGTTCCACTGGTTTTCAATCCCCATCACCCGGTGCCAGCGCTGCTTGAGCTGGTCATCGGTAATGTCCTTGTAGTGACGCCGCAGGTAGGTATTTAAACGAAATTCCACGAAGGAGATGATGATAAACAGCAATGTTGCAATCCCAGATAAGAGACTCAGGTTATCGCTTTCGTTCATGGTCGCCACTCCTAAAATGTCGGTTTAATTTCCAGGGCGGCCTGCTGGCTGAAGTCCTCTTCAGGATACTTGTTATGCAGGGCCATGAGCAGCATTTCCTTGGCGATCTCGCCGTTTCTCGTCAGGATTGGCCCGTGGAAGTAGGAACAGTAAGTCGACTTGTAAATGGCCCCTTCGGTCTTATCCTCGCCGTTATTACCGTGACCGCTGAGCACAATGCCCAGTGGCTTTTCCGACTTACCCAGGAAGGTCCGGCCGTTGTGGTTTTCAAAACCGTGCAGCTTGCCTAACTTCTGGTTTTCGATGACGATGTTGCCGATAAAGCGGTGGTGGTCCTGCGAGAGGGTATAGTGGTCCAGCGCCCCGATGCCCGGAATCCGTTCACCGTCGGCACCAATGTAGTAGTGTCCCAGCAACTGGTAACCACCACAGATAGCGAGAAACGGCTTGTTGTCTTCGATGTACTCGATCATCTGCTCTTTCTTGTCCTGGATATCCTTTGAAATGACCATTTGCTCGTAGTCCTGGCCACCACCAAAAAGGGACAGGTCGAACTTGTCGGCTGCAAAGTCGTCGCCCATGCTAATGACCTCCGCATGGATGTCGGTGTCCATTTGCTTGGCGTAGTACTTGAGGGCGGTGATATTGCCGATGTCACCGTAAGTGTTCATCAGGTCGCCATAAAAGTGGGCCAGCTGTAAATGATACTTAGCCATTAGTCCATTCCTCCTTTCACAACGCCCTTTTCCGCCAATTCCTTCCGCAGTTGCAGGACTGCGGTGTAGGTGGCAAGAACGTAAACCTGCTGTGTTGGTAATTGCTTGATCTTGTCGATGATCTTGGTCAGGTCCTTTTCGTGCCAGACGTTATCAATGCCGGCCATCATCATCCTGGTACTGATGTCGCGGTACCGTTCACCACCAGTCATGAACTGGGGAATCTGGTAGTCCTTCAGCTTCTCAAAGTTGCCGTCCCAGATCCAGCTGGTGTCGATCCCGTCGGCGTAGTTGGCATTTAATAAGAAGACGAAAGAGAACGGACGCTTATCGGTGGTAATCATGTCCAGCACCTGGTTCAACCCGACGGGGTTCTTGACCAGGATCAGCGTGACGGTCTTGTCACCGAGGGTGAACTCCTCCTGGCGACCGAAGACCCGCTCGTCGGCGTTGAAGGCCTTTCTGATTTGGGCGGGTTCAACACCGAGGAAGCGGCCTAGCGAGTAGGCTGCCAGGGCGTTGTAAATGTTATAAGTCCCGCCGATAGCGATATGGTACTGGTGGCCATCAATTTCAAAGTCGGAACTATTAGGCGTCTGGTCGGCCAGTGCGGTGACGGCGTGGGCCAGCTTTGGCCGGTGAAAACCACAGTTCGGACAGAAGTAGTTCCCTAAACTGCTGTAGGTCCGCAGGTGGTAGTGCAGGATGTGCTGGCACTTCGGACACAGGAGGCCATCTGTGTTAGCTGGAGCACGCAGGTCGTCCTGGTAGGCGTTATCGAAGCCGTAGTAGATGACCGGGTTTGGCAGGTCAACACTGTTGAACAGTTGCTCGTCACCGTTGGCGATAATCGTTGCCTTCGGGGCCATCTTGACTCCCTTGAGAATCTTCTTATAAGTCGTGTAGATTTCTCCGTAACGGTCCATCTGGTCGCGGAAGATGTTGGTCATCACAAAGGCGATGGGGGTGATGTAGGAACAAACCATCGCGACGTTGGCTTCATCGACTTCCAAAATGGCTAACCCCTTCTTATTCAAGCGGGGTGCCGTTAAGAATGTCGTGACGATTCCCTGTTTCATGTTGGATCCGGTAGGGTTGGTGAGCACGTGGTCGTACTTTTGACGGGCCACGCGGACACTTAAGGCAGTCGTCAGCGTCTTACCGTTAGTCCCGGTGACAATGACCAGGTCGTACTTTTTGGCAAAGGCGGTCAGGACGTCCGGGTCGAGCCGGAGGGCCAGTTTGCCCGGCAGCGAACTGCCACCGTGGAAAAAGGTGTGTAAAAACCAATAGCTGCTTTTACCGACAGCCGTGGCAAATGAACTTTTGACAGTCATGTTCGAATTCCTTCCGTAAAATATTTTATCGCGTTAATTTTAAACGTTTCGCTAATAAAAGAAAAGTAGTTGATCGCTGAACTGGTCAATCGGGTGTCAATCGATTATAATTAATCTGCTATGCAATCAAGAGGGGGAGAGCAGATTGGCCCAGCTTTTTTTTAAGTATGGTGCAATGAATTCTGGTAAGTCAATCGACATCTTGAAGGTCGCTCATAACTACGAAGAGCAGGGCAAGCCCGTCGAGTTGCTGACCAGCGGGGTTGATACCCGGTCGGGGCGGGGCGTGATCGCCAGTCGGATCGGCCTGAAGCGCAAGGTTACTCCGGTGATGAAAGACACCAATATTTACCAAATGGTCAAGCAACTTGACCACAAAGTATATTGTGTCTTAATCGACGAGGCCCAGTTCTTGACTAAGGAACACGTCCTACAGTTAACCAGGATTGTCGACGAGTTGAACATCCCGGTCATGACCTTTGGGTTGAAAAACGACTTTAACAACGAGTTGTTTGAAGGCTCTAAGTACCTACTGATTTACGCCGATAAAATTGAAGAGATGAAGACGATTTGCTGGTTCTGCCCGCACAAGGCGACGATGAACCTGCGGATTCACGACGGCAAACCGGTTTATGAAGGCGAACAGGTTCAAATTGGTGGCAACGAATCTTATTACCCTGTTTGCCGTAAGCATTACTTCCACCCACTACTGAAAGGACTGGAAAACGATGGAAATGGACAAAATCTTTGATAAGCTCCAGGCGGTAGTCGACCGCTATGATGAGCTTAACGAAATGATTTCCGACCCGGAAGTCATTGCTGATACGCCCCGTTTCATGAAGCTGTCCAAGGAAGAAGGACAGCTGCGGGAAACGGTTGAAAAGTATAAGGAATACCAAAAAGCGGTTAAAACGATTAAGGACGACACCGACCTGTTGAACGAAACGGATGATGAGGACCTCCGTGAATTAACCAAGGAAGAACTGGCCGATGCCCAGGAAGCCAAGGAAAAGCTGGAACAGGAACTACTCGTCCTGGTCCTGCCGAAGGATCCCAACGATGATAAAAACATCATCATGGAAATCCGCGGTGCCGCCGGTGGGGATGAAGCCTCACTGTTTGCGGCGGACCTCTACAACATGTACCTGCACTACGCCGAAAGCCAGGGCTGGCACGTGTCAGTCGTTGACGAAAGTCCCACTGAAGTTGGTGGCTTTAAGGAAATTGTCCTGATGATTACCGGTGACAAGGTTTACTCCAAGCTGAAGTTCGAAAACGGTGCCCACCGTGTTCAACGGGTACCGGTCACCGAATCAGCCGGCCGGGTTCACACTTCGACGGCAACGGTCGGGGTTATGCCTGAAGCCGAAGACGTCGATATCACGCTGGACCCGAAGGATATCCGGGTCGACGTTTACCGGTCATCTGGTGCCGGTGGACAGCACGTTAACAAGACCAGTTCAGCTGTTCGGATGACCCACGAGCCAACCGGGATCGTGGTGGCTATGCAGGATGAACGTTCGCAGCAGCAAAACCGGGCCAAGGCCATGCGGATCCTGAAGGCGCGGGTTTACGACTACTACCAGCAAAAAGAAGAGAACGCCTACAACCAGCAACGGAAGGATGCCATCGGGACCGGTGACCGTTCCGAACGGATTCGGACGTACAACTACCCGCAAAACCGGGTTACTGATCACCGCATTGGCCTGACCTTGAACAAACTGGATAAGATCATGGCTGGTGACCTGGACGAAATTATCGACGCATTGATCATCGCCGACCAAACCAAGAAATTAGAGCAATTACGTAATGAATAGCAACCTGTCATATTTTCAAGCTGAACGTGACGCCAAAAATATGCTGACGGAGCGGCAAATTGACCCCGACGCAGTTAACTTTATCCTGGAAATGATGCACGATTGGACGACGGCAGAACGGATTGCCCATAACCGGGAACTGATGAGTGAAGACGAACTGAAACGATTTAAGATGGCGATTGACCGGGTGGCGAGTTACGAACCACCGCAGTACGTCGTTGGGCGGGCGCCTTTTTACGGGCGAACCTTCATTGTCTCGCGCAGCGTGTTGATCCCGGAAAGCGAAACCGAGGAACTAGTTGACTGGGTGCTTCACGATAACCAGGATGACCAACCGCTGGAAGTGCTGGATCTCGGTACCGGTAGCGGGGTGATCGGCATTACATTGGCCAATGAACGCCCACATTGGAAGTTGACGATGAGTGATGTTTCCACCGACGCACTGCGGGTCGCCAAAGCTAACCAAATTCTCCACGGCGCCAGTGGCCAACTGGTCGCTAGTGACATGTTTGACCAATTAGGTGACCGCCAATTTGACTTGATCGTCACTAACCCGCCATACGTGGCAACGACGGCAGTTGATGAGTTAGACGAAGCGGTGCGCGATTACGAACCAGGATTAGCCCTCTTTGCCGGACAAGACGGTCTAGACTTCTACCGGCGCTTGTTTGACCAATTACGTGACCATCTGAAACCGGGTGGTAAGTTGTACGGCGAAACCGGCTATGACCAAGAAGATGGCATTAAAAAATTAGCCGTAGCGAAGTTGCCCGATTGCGAGTTGACCACTCGCCACGACATCGCGGACCGAATGAGGATGATTAAAATATGTGGTTAATAAGGAGACCTAAATTGCAACACTTCGATACCCAAATTTTCCAACTAGATGAGATTAGTGACGCCGCGGAAGAAATCAAAAAGGGTCACCTGGTTTCTTTCCCGACGGAAACGGTTTATGGGCTGGGTGCCGACGCCACTAACGAAAAGGCAGTTAAGCAAGTCTACCTAGCAAAGGGCCGGCCGAGCGACAACCCCTTAATCGTTCATATTGCCTCCCGGGAGATGGCCGAAAAATACGCGGCTCACATTCCGGAGGACGCCTACAAGCTGATGGACCATTTTTGGCCAGGATCATTGACGATGATCTTTAAGATCAAGCCCCACTCACTGTCCAAGACGGTGACGGGCGGTTTGAAGACCGCTGCCTTCCGTTTTCCAGACTGTCAGCCGACACTGGAACTGATCAAGGAGGCCGGCGTACCGTTAGTCGGACCATCCGCTAACACCTCTGGCAAGCCGAGTCCGACCACTGCCCAGCACGTTTACCACGACCTCCACGGTAAGATTGCCGGCATCCTGGATAACGGGCCAACCCGGGTAGGGGTTGAGTCAACGGTGCTCGATATGTCCGGTGACCACCCGGTGATTCTCCGTCCGGGTGCGGTGACCAAGGAACAAATTGAAGCCGTCATCGGTTCGATTGACCTGAACCACCACCAGGTTGGCAAGAATGAAACGCCAAAGGCTCCCGGGATGAAGTACAAGCATTACGCCCCAGCGGCCCAAGTGTACATCGTCGATGAGGGGACCGACTGGAATGACGTGGTGGACTGGATCAAGCAACAGCCGTTTGACGTGGGGATGATGGCTGAGGAAAAGATCCTGCAGCACGCTACTTTGCCGATGAATGCCAGCCAGTTCTCACTGGGGACCGACGTCAAGACCGCCAGTGCGCGGTTGTTTGACGGTTTGCGTGAATTTGATGACGAGCATAACGTCAAGGCCATTGTTTGCCAGGCCTTTCCGGCAAAGGGACTGGGCGAGGCCTACATGAACCGGCTTAATAAGTCGGCTGGTGGGGTCCACTTTGGTCAACAAAATGAGTAACAATGAAGACAGGTTGCGGTTTTTACCGCGACCTGTCTTTTTCTCGTTCCATTGTATTCTTATGATAAAATAATGAGGAGAGGTGTAATGTTTGTTTCTGAACAAAGGAGGCTGTCCAAATGAATCATGGTAAAAAAGACCCGAAATTATGGCAGGCAATTCACGATGAAGAAGAACGGCAGCAGGAAACGATTGAGCTGATTGCTTCCGAAAATATTGTCTCGGATGCTGTCCGCGAAGCCCAGGGATCAGTCTTGACCAACAAGTACGCTGAAGGTTATCCGGGTAAGCGTTACTACGGCGGTTGTCAGGAAATCGACCGCGTTGAGCAGCTGGCCATTGACCACGCCAAGCAACTCTTTGGTGCGGCATACGCAAATGTGCAGCCTCACTCAGGATCGCAGGCGAACATGGCAGTGTACACTGCGCTCTTGAAACCGGGTGACACCATCATGGGGATGGGCATGGATGCTGGTGGGCACCTGTCGCATGGTTCCACAGTGAACTTCAGCGGGAAGCTCTACCACTCCGTCGGTTACGAACTGGACCCCGAGACCGAACGGCTAGATTATCAAGCGATTCGCGAACAAGCACTGCGGGTGAAACCACAATTAATCGTTGCCGATGCTTCCGCCTACAGTCAGCGAATTGACTGGCAGGAATTTCGCAAAATTGCGGATGAAGTCGGTGCCTATTTAATGGTTGATATGGCCCACATTGCCGGACTGGTAGCTACCGGCTACCACCCAAACCCAGTTCCAATCGCTGACGTGGTCACCACCACTACCCATAAGACGCTGCGGGGGCCACGTGGCGGAATGATTCTTTCCCGCGATGTCAAACTCGGGAAGAAGATCAACTCGGCGGTCTTCCCTGGCGTTCAGGGCGGCCCGCTGGAACACGTGATTGCTGCCAAAGCGCAGGCGTTGTATGAAGACTTACAACCGGAGTTTAAAGACTACATTGGCCAGGTGGTCAAAAACGCGGCGGCGATGGCCGACGAGTTTGCCCATGACGACCAGCTGCGGGTAGTTTCAGGCGGGACGGTTAACCACCTCTTGGTGCTGGACTTGACCGCGACCGGCTTAACCGGGAAGGATGCCCAGACGCTGCTTGATTCCATCCATATCACTACCAACAAGGAGGGCATTCCCAACGACCCGGAGAGCCCGTTTGTTACCAGCGGCCTCCGGATTGGGACGCCGGCAGTCACGAGTCGCGGCTTTGACGAAGAAGATAGTCGCCAGGTTGCACAGATTATCAGTACTGCCATCCATCACCCGCTGGATGACGAACTGTTAGCCGAGCTCAAACACCAAGTTCAACAATTGACGACAAAACATCCCCTTGCCTAGTTGCGCAACGGCCGCTGAAGCGTCTATAATAGGAACGATTTAAATAGGGAAGGACGATTGCCATGGGTAAGTTTGAAGTTTTGGATCACCCGCTGATTCAGCACAAGTTGACAATGATTCGTGATAAGAACGTTGGGACCAAGTTTTTCCGCGAAACTGTTCGTGAGATTGCCACACTGATGGCCTACGAAGTTTCACGAGACATGCCACTCAAGGACGTCGAAATTGAAACGCCAATGGGTAAGACCACGCAAAAGGAATTGGCCGGCAAAAAGGTTTCCATCGTGCCGATCCTGCGGGCTGGTTTAGGAATGGTTGACGGGATGACCGACCTGATTCCAGCCGCCAAGATTGGTTTCATCGGGATGTACCGGGATGAAAAGACCCTGCAGCCACACGAATACTTTGTTAAGCTGCCAAATGATATTGCCGAACGGCAGATTTTCATCGTTGACCCAATGCTGGCCACCGGTGGGTCCGCAATTGATGCCGTTGGCGCATTGGTCAAGCGCGGCTGTGACCCGAAGAACATGAAGTTTGCTTGCCTGGTATCAGCACCAGAAGGGGTTAAGGCCTTCCGCAATGCCTACCCGGATGTTGACCTGTACACCTGTGCACTGGATGACCACCTGAATGATGATGGTTACATTGTTCCAGGACTGGGTGATGCCGGCGACCGTCTTTTCGGTACTAAGTAAATTGTTAGCAATTGAGGAAACCGTGACATTGTCGCGGTTTTTTTGTTTTATCCTGTCAAGGAGGCGAGAAGTGTGCGCCTGAATGCTAAGCAATGGTGGCCACTGCTGGTGATGACCTTGGTCATTGGCGGGCTGGTTTTCTTGTTTACCAGCCACGATGCCGCAGTTTATTCACGACCGGTTGCGGTGGTCACGAAAGTTGAACAAACCGGCCGGCAAAAGCAGAGCGACCAGTTTAAAAATACTGACGAAATGTACGAGCAGCGATTGACAGTCCGGTTGCTGAACACCAAGTACCGGGGACGGACGCTGACGGTTAGCAACCATTACACGGTCTCCGAAACGATGTCGTTAAAGTACCGCGTTGGCAACCAGGTCTGTTTGAACCAGTTATCAGCGAAACATGGTCGATTATCCGCGACCGTTAACGGACTCAAGCGCGATACTGTGTTGGCCATGCTCCTGTGGTTGGCCATCGCCATGCTAGTACTAATGATGGGTCGTGCCGGTTTGCGCGCCCTGGCCAGTTTGGTTGCCAACACTGCCTTGTTCATGTTGGCCATCCAGATCGACCTCAAGTGGCAGGGGAGTGGCATTCTGCTGATTTTTAGCCTCCTGGCTTTTGTTTTTACTGTCATTAGCTTGCTGCTGGTCATGGGACCAACGAAAAAAATGGCCGCTGCCCTCTTGGCAACGGTCGTCGCGACGTCGGTTTCGGTGACCATCTCTTGGTTCTTGATTGAAGCCAGTCACGAGCGGGGGATTTACTTTGAATCGATGATGTACGTCACCCAGGTTCAACGACCGCTTTACATTGCCGAAACACTCCTGGGATCACTGGGAGCGGTGATGGACGTGGCCAGTGATATTGTGGCGACGCTCTTTGAAATCAAACGGCTCCAGCCGGAGATTGATCGGCGCCAGCTCTTGGCGGCCGGCCGCCGGGTGGGCCGCCAGGTGATGGGGCCGTTGACCAACGTTTTGATGCTAATCTTTGCGGCCGAGATGTTAACCAGTAGCGTGCTTTTCCTGCGAAACGGCAACCCCTGGGGCTACACCTTTTCGATGACAATGAGTCTTGGCATCACCCAGAGTTTGGTCTGCAGTATTGGCATTATCCTGGCGATACCACTAACTAGTCTTTTAATGGCGGCCATGGTTGGTACGGGGAGGTGGCATCATGAGTACCATTAGCTTACTGACAATCGTTGTTTTGATTTTGATGGTCGCTGTTGGCGGCCGGCAGGGTTGGAATGCTTTCTGGAGTCTATTGCTCAACTTTTGTTGCCTCTTCTTTGCCATTGTCCTGGTGTCCTGGGGCTTTTCTCCGCTGGTGATTACCCTGCTAGCGGGTATCTTGATCCTGGCGCAAACGATTTGGCTGGGAGTTGACGATAGTTACGTTGCCAGCCGGTCGTTTCTGGCATCACTAGCCGTCTTTGCGGTGCTCTTTATCCTCATTGTGGTCGTGGAACACTTTGCCCGGGTTCCCGGGTTTGGGTTGGAAGATACTGATGCCCTCGAGGGAATGTCGTTAAACATTGGGATTTCCTATGCCCGTATTTCGGTGATGGTGGCCGCCCTTTGCTCACTAGGAGCAATTGCCGAAGCCGCGATTTCGGTGGCTGCCGGGATGGAGACAATCATCCACCAAGAGGAGAAAGCGGCGGATCAGTCTCTCTTCTATGCCGGCTTAACCATTGGTCGGCAAATAATTGGCACCGCTCTAAACACATTATTTTTCGGCTTTTTTGGTGGTTTTCTTGCTTTATTCATCTGGTTTACAGGACTAGGTTACTCGTTTTTGACGGTGGTGAATGATAAGGTTTTCGTCAACGAAATTATCATTGTGTTGGTGTCATTTGTCGGGGTTTTATTGACAGTTCCGGTAACTGCTTGGTTAATTTCGTGGCGGGATCAACATTAGTGGGAGAGACGTCCAATTAGTGTATAAATATACCCAAATGTCCCATTTGTAAACGCTTAAACAAATTTGAATCAGCGCTTTATCCCGCGTCAGTTCTATGTTATATTATTATGCGTAACTGGGAAAACAGGTCTTTGCTGGTCCCAAATTACAAACCAAATTTTTGTTATGAAGAAAAGAGGTGGAATGTAAATGGGCGGTAATGCTTATACCTTTAAGCTCTTTGGCCTAACCTTTAACTGGACTAACATTATTTCTTGTATTGTTGTCTGTGTGTTGGTCTTTATCCTGATGTTTGCACTTTCGCGCCACGTCACGATGAAGCCAAAAGGCGGACAGAACTTACTCGAATGGCTGATTGATTTCACCAACTCAATTGTCCGGGGACAGTTCACATCAGAGACGGCAGGGTTCTTTGAATACTTTATCTTCATTCTCTTCGTCTTTCTGTTTGTCTCCAACCAGTTGGGGCTGTTTGTTCAGATTGGCTGGAACGGTCACGAATTGGTCAGAAGTCCTACTGCTGACCCAGTGATCACATTGACCTTCTCAATGAGTGCGATCTTGCTATCACACTTTGCGGGGATGACACACCGGGGATTAAAAGAGTACTTCAAGGGTTATATGGAACCAAATGCAATTATGATGCCAATTAATCTTATTGAAGAGTTCAGTAACTTCTTAACGCTGGGTCTTCGTATCTTTGGTAACATTTATTCTGGTGAATTACTCTTGGGGCTGTTAGGTAAGTTGGCCTTTTCTCACGGGGTACCGACCATCCTGGTCAGTCTGCCAATTGAAATGGTTTGGCAAGGCTTCTCGGTCTTCATTGGTGCCATTCAAGCTT
>DXGK01000074.1 GCA_019113965.1 Candidatus Limosilactobacillus merdipullorum | reverse complement strand
TCAACTTCGCCAGTGAAGTCCACGTGACCTGGGGTATCGATGATGTTAATCCGGTGGTCCTTCCAAACGGCAGTAGTTGCGGCGGAGGTAATAGTGATCCCACGTTCCTTTTCTTCATCCATCCAGTCCATTTGTGAAGCACCGTCGTGGGTTTCACCAATCTTGTGGATCTTACCGGTGTAGTACAGAATCCGTTCAGTAGCGGTAGTCTTACCGGCGTCGATGTGGGCCATGATCCCGATGTTACGTGTTTTTGCCAGCGGGTATTCACGTTTGTTAGCCATCTTAAATGTTTCTCCTTCCCAAAAGGGTAAATTTTACTTATATCTGCAAAAAGGGGTGACAGTTTCAGCTGTACGCCCCTTGCTTACTGATCAGGCGCAACGGCACCCGTCAATATTAATTACCAACGGTAGTGTGCAAATGCACGGTTAGCGTCGGCCATCCGGTGAGTGTCTTCCTTCTTCTTAACAGCTGCACCGGTGTTGTTTGATGCGTCAATGATTTCACCAGCCAGGCGTTGAACCATCGTGTGTTCACCGCGCAGACGAGCGTATTGAACGATCCAACGCATCCCCAGAGTTACACGGCGTTCTGGGCGAACTTCGATCGGCACTTGGTAGTTAGAACCACCAACACGGCGGGCCTTAACTTCCAGCACTGGTTCAACGTTTTCCATTGCTTGTTCAAATACTTCTACCGGATCGTTGCCAGTCTGTTCCTTAACCTGGTCAAAGGCAGCGTAGAGAATCTTTGAAGCAGTTCCGCGCTTACCGTCGATCATCAGGTGGTTGATCAGGC
The DNA here is from genome assembly GCA_019113965.1 of Candidatus Limosilactobacillus merdipullorum. GTDB lineage: Bacteria > Bacillota > Bacilli > Lactobacillales > Lactobacillaceae > Limosilactobacillus > Limosilactobacillus merdipullorum. The sequence continues at coordinate 1,887 of DXGK01000074.1, read as the reverse complement.
TAGTAACCAGCTTTGAGTTGTAAATTGGATCTGGCAGTACTTCTGGCTTTACAACATGTCCTTTACGTGGCATTACTTAACCCTCCCTTTTACTTCTTAGGCTTCTTAGTACCGTACTTAGAACGACTCTGCATCCGGCCTTCAACACCGGCAGTGTCGAGTGTCCCACGAATAACGTGGTAACGAACCCCAGGAAGGTCCTTGACACGGCCACCACGGATCAGAACAACTGAGTGTTCCTGAAGGTTGTGACCAATCCCTGGAATGTAAGCCGTAACTTCAATCAGGTTTGACAGACGTACACGAGCGTACTTCCGCAGAGCTGAGTTAGGCTTCTTTGGAGTCATCGTAGCAACACGGGTAGCAACCCCACGCTTTTGCGGTGATGGGTTCTTGACCATTTCTTTCTTGTAACTGTTGTAGCCGAAGCCCAATGCCGGTGACTTTGACTTGCCACGGTGAGACTTACGACCCTTGCGAACCAATTGGTTAATTGTTGGCATGAGTTTTTCCCCTTCCATTTTTAAAGTCCACACATCCAGGTGGTTCTTTTTTGCCAATAAAAAAAGTGCCGGATGTTATGCAATTTCGTGCTTCGCCCAGCAGTTAATCTGCCGAACGACAGACACGCTTCGCTTGAAAAAGCACCTTTAATACATTATCACGCCGACTCGACGATGTCAACGTTACCCAGGAGAAGTTTTTAAAAACACGGATTGTGCTCTTTGCCGTACTTTTCCTATGAGGAGGTGCTGACAAGTTGATATTATACTACCTTTTCTTTTTTATTATCGGGACTTGCTACGCGTCATTCTTCGTCACTATTGGCCAACGGTGGGCAGGACAAAACTGTCACTGCTCCCGTTCGCAATGTCCGTTCTGTCACCATGTTCTTCGCTGGTGGCAGCTTATCCCGCTTGTGGGTTGGGCCTGGCAAGCTGGCAGGTGTCGTGATTGTCAGAAACTGATCAGTCCTTTTTCGTCAGTGTGCGAGTTACTGTGTGGGGCTTGCTTTACTATCATGGCTCAATGGCCCCTCGTCGACTGGTGCGTTATCTTTGTGACCTCTGCGTCGTTGCTGGTCATGTCCGCCACTGACTGGCAGGCACAGTGGATTTCGCCGTTATGTCTAACAGGTCTCTTCCCTCTCTACCATCTTTTTGGTCAGCTTCCCCTTAACGAGGTAATATTCGGGATAATCCCGCTAAGTGTTCTCCTTGCAATTGCCGCAAAACAGGGCCTGCTCGGTGCCGGCGATTGTGAATTTTTGGTCGTCTTACTCATTTCCGTCGGCCCTTTTCATGCGGCGGTCATTGTTATGATTGCTAGTTTGGCTTTCTTAATCTACGTTAGTATCACCGGTAACTGGCAGAAGCGCTTGCCATTCATTCCCTGGTTATCGCTTGGCACCACCTACCTTTTCATTAACCAAGTCCTCAAATAAAAAACCACGCTGGTGTCCAGCACGGCATAATTAAGGATCCACAGTATTTGGCACTGATAAATTTTCCAACAGGGTCTGTTTGTGGATGGTGACAATAAAAATTAATCTTTATTTGTTTTTGCTTGTTCCGCAGTCGTCGCACCTTTAGTCACTTCATCGCTCATCTGAACTTCAATCGCGAAAATCTGCTCACCTAATTCAGTCAGGGCCTCAATGTTTTGAAAGAGCAACAAAATCCAAGAAAAGGCCAGAGCAAATGACGAAAGCTCGAACGCCGTCAATGATAAATAGCTAGTTGCTTTAAAGACAATGTAGTCAGCAGCAATCACTGCGCCAATGATATATGACAGTCGCTGAAATTGCACGGAACAATCCGGCAGCAGGCGTTTAATAAACACGATCATAATCAACATAAAGTAAATCAGCCACATTGAAATACGGTC
>DXGK01000073.1 GCA_019113965.1 Candidatus Limosilactobacillus merdipullorum | reverse complement strand
TGGCTGAGGGAGGCAATTTGTAATGGCTGAGAAAACAATGATTGAAATTCAAAATTTGAAAAAGGCGTTCGGCGATAACGTCATCTTGGAAGATATTAACGAAAAGGTTGACAAGGGACAGGTAATTTGTGTGATCGGGCCCTCTGGTGCCGGTAAGTCTACCTTTCTTCGCTGCTTAAACCTCCTGGAAAAGCCAACGAGCGGTAAGATTTTATTCCAGGGGACTGACTTAACAAAGCTGAACCCGCAGGACGTTCAAACAATGCGGGCAAAGATGGGGATGGTCTTCCAAAGCTTTAACCTCTTCCCGAACATGACGGTGCTGGATAACGTCAAGCTGGCACCCATGAAGGTTAAGGGAATGGCCGAAGACCAGGCCGCCAAGGAAGCTAAGCAACTGCTGGAACAAGTTGGCATGGGCGAGAAGGCTGATGCCTACCCGATGAGCCTTTCTGGTGGTCAGCAGCAGCGGGTGGCCATTGCCCGGAGCCTAGCCATGAAGCCGGAGGTAATGCTCTTTGACGAACCGACCAGTGCCCTCGACCCCGAAATGGTCGGCGAAGTGCTGAAGGTAATGCAGCAACTGGCCAATGACGGAATGACGATGGTGGTTGTTACCCACGAAATGGGCTTTGCGAAGAACGTGGCCGACCAGATCTGGTTCATGGCCGATGGCTACATCCAGGAAACCGGCGCACCGGAAGAATTCTTTGCCCACCAGAAGACACCCCGGGCCCAGGAATTCATGAAGAAGATTTTGGAAGCCTAGCATTACCGAGCGTAGTGGATATTATTTTGTGGCGATTCCCAGCCGCTAGCGGTCCGGAACGTGGTTGACATCGTTTGAAGCCCCTCGTGATGCGAAGGGCTACAGCACTAGGCTAATGACGCTAAGCAGCTGGCTGCTCTAGCGATTGCCACCCGCTAAGTGCTATTAGCTTTTCAAACCGCGTTTTTGCCTAAGCAGTAAACTACTAAGGCAAATCTCACCATGACAGACTAAGTAAAAGTTAATTCAAGGCAATATTTTAGTTTACAAGCGAGTAAGATAAATATTAAAATGACAAAAATGTTTGATACACCAGTGTTACTAACGTCACCGGTGTATCTTTTTCTTTGCCAGGCCACGTCGTAATGATTTAAAATAATAGTCTGAGAAATAAGGGAGGATGAGGAAATGGCCAGTGAACATCTTGAACACAAACTAGCATTGCTGCCGGACCGACCGGGCTGCTATATGATGAAGGATATCAATGGCCACATTATTTATGTGGGGAAGGCCAAGAACCTGAAGAACCGGGTGCGGTCTTACTTCAAGAGCAGCCACACGGGCAAGGTGGCGGCGATGGTTGCCCAGGTGCACGACTTTGACATCATCGTCACGGATTCAAACAAGGAGTCGTTCCTGCTGGAAATTACCCTGATTCAGGAACACCAGCCTTACTACAACATCAAGCTGCTTCATACGACCGGCTACCCCTACATTAAGATCACCAATGAACGGGACCCGCAGGTGCTGATCACGGGGCAGGTCAAGAAGGATGGCGCCTATTATTTTGGCCCGTACCCGAACGTCACGGCCGCCGAAGGAACGGTCGATTTTATACACAAGGTTTTCCCGCTGCGGCGGTGCAACGGCTATCAGGGTCGTCCCTGCCTTTACTACCACCTGGGCCAGTGCTTGGGTGCCTGTTTTAAGACGGTTCCTAGGGAGGAATACGACCGCCAGATCGAGCGGATCAAGTCGTTTCTAAACGGGAATACCAGCGAGGTGAAAAAGAACCTGGTGGCGAAAATGAAGGAAGCCTCTGACCAGATGGAATACGAGCGGGCCGCTGAAATTCGCGACCAGCTCCACTACATCGATGTGACCGTGGAAAAGCAACAGATTATCAGCAACGATCAGACCCCGCGCGACATTATTAACTACTACCTTGACAAGGGATGGTTGTCGATTCAGGTCTTCTTTATCCGCCAGGCCCGGTTAATGAAGCGAGAAAAGCGGCTTTTCCCGGTGGTGGACACCGCAGAAGAAGAAATGACCAGTTTTATCCTGCAGTTCTACCAACGACGGAATAACGTTTTGCCAAAGGAATTACTCCTGCCGCAGGGCCTGCCAAGCGATGAAATTAGTGACATTCTGGGCATCCCGGTGCGGACACCGCAACGGGGCGAAAAGCGGCGGCTAATGAAGTTGGCCAAGGAAAACGCCCAGCTGGCATTAAACGATAAGTTCCGCCTGATGGCGATGGATACTGAAAAGACAACCGGAGCGATGAAGGAAATTACCGACGCCCTCGGCTTGCCGGAAGGCCACAAAATTGAGGTCTTTGACCACTCACACATCCAGGGTGCTGATCCGGTTAGTGCAATGGTGGTCTTCGTCGATGGCAAACCGGCAAAAAAGCTGTACCGGAAGTACAAGTTGAAGAGCGTGATTAACCACGCCGACGAAGCGGCCAGCACGCGGGAAGTGATCCGCCGTCGTTATTCACGGTTGCTGAAGGAAGGCAAGGACATGCCTGACATGATTTTCATGGATGGTGGCGACATTCAGATGAACGCCGTCAAGGACGTCCTGGAAAACGAATTAGACCTGCACATCCCGGTGGTGGGGATGGTTAAAAACGATAAACACAAGACGGCCGACTTGTTATTCGGTTCGGACGACCACCATGTCCACCTGAACCCGCGGAGCCAGGGCTTCTACCTGGTACAACGGATCCAGGATGAAGTCCACCGTTTTGCCATTACCTTCCACCGCAAGACCCATACCAAGCATTCACTGCGGTCGCGGCTCGACCAAATCCAGGGTGTTGGTCCGAGGACACGGACGAAGCTGTTAAAGAATTTTGGCAACATCAATGCGATCGCGGATGCACCGGTGGAAGACATTCACAAACTCGGGATTCCCGAAAAGACGGCCCAGCTGATTAAGGTTTCACTGCAGAAGCACGCTGAAGTAAACCGTGGGAGCAGTCACGACTGATTTTGACGGTTGGTGAACAATCTAATATACTAGCAATATCAACAAAAAGGAACGAGATAAATGAATACCTTTGTCGATCAAATTAAAATTGAAGCTCATGCCGGCCACGGTGGTAACGGCATGGTGGCCTTCCGCCGGGAAAAGTACGTGCCTAACGGCGGACCAGCCGGTGGTGATGGCGGCCGTGGTGGCAGCATCATTCTGAAGGTTGACCCGGGTTTACGGACGCTGATGGACTTCCGCTACCACCGGATCTTCAAGGCGGCCAACGGAATGGCCGGCGGGAGCAAGCAGAAGACGGGGGCTTCGGCTAACGATACCGTCGTCGCTGTGCCTGCCGGCACCACCGTCCGGGACCTTGATAGCGGTGAGGTCATAGGCGACCTGGTTAAGGCTGGCCAGGAGTTGGTGATTGCCCACGGTGGTCGTGGTGGCCGTGGTAATATTCATTTCGCCACGCCAAAGAACCCGGCACCGGAAATTGCCGAAAACGGGGAACCAGGCGAAGACCGCTACCTGGAACTCGAATTGAAGATGCTAGCCGATGTCGGCCTGGTGGGCTTCCCATCGGTTGGCAAGTCAACGCTCCTGTCCGTGGTCACTGGTGCCCGTCCCAAGGTGGCAGCCTACGAGTTTACGACCCTGGTACCAAACCTGGGGATGGTGATGCTCGATGACGGCCGCGACTTTGCGATGGCCGACATGCCAGGGTTGATCAGCGGGGCCGCCAAGGGTGTCGGATTGGGGCTGAAATTCCTCCGCCACATCGAACGGACGCGGGTTCTCCTCCACCTGGTGGACATGAGCAGCGACGATCCGGAACAGTCAATCGACCGCTTCCACATCATTAACCACGAACTGGACAGTTACGACCCAGAACTGCTGAAGCGGCCGCAGATCGTGGTGGCCACCAAGATGGACATGCCGGGCAGTGAAGATAATTTCGCCCACTTTAAGGAAGAGCTGGCGGCGGACACGACGCTGCCAACCCAACCGCAACTGATGGCCATCTCCGCGCCGACCCACCAGGGGACGCGCGAGTTGATGCTGGCGACTGCCGACCTGTTGGATAAGACACCGTCGTTTGATGCCAATAGTCATGATGAGCAGGAAGAAGCAACGGTTGAATACCGGCCGCAACAAAAGGATCAAGTAGCTGACTTCCAGATCACCCGCGACAGCGCCGGGACTTGGATTGTTAGCGGCAAGAAACTCGAACGGCTTCTCGCCATGACCGATTTAACCCACCAGGATAGCCAGCTGCGTTTTGCCCGCCAGCTGCGTCATATGGGTGTCGATGCTGCTTTGCGTAAACGTGGCATTAAGGATGGCGAAACCGTTCAAATTGGCGACTTTGCCTTCGAATTTGTGCAATAAAAATACCAGAAAGGCTGACGATTAGATGGAACTTGAATTTTTGGGAACTGGTGCTGGCTCGCCAAGCAAGCAGCGCAATGTTAGCAGTACTGCCTTAAAACTACTAGCTGAGCGTAATGCTGTTTGGCTCTTTGATGTGGGGGAGGCAACCCAACACCAAATTTTAAAGACCACGATCCATCCCCGAAAAATCGAGAAGATTTTTATTACCCATCTTCACGGCGACCATATCTACGGCCTACCTGGTCTCTTGTCATCCCGTTCCTTCCAGCGCGGCAGTGGTCCATTGACAATCTACGGCCCAACGGGGATTAAGGATTTTGTTTTGACCTCACTTAAGGTTAGTGGGACCCGTCTCGCGTACCCGTTACATTTTGTTGAGCTAACCCGTGGTGGGGTGATTTTCCATGATAAGACATTTACCGTAACGGCGGCCAAACTTGACCATAATATTGTTTGCTTTGGTTACCGGGTTGTCGAAGCCGACCACCCGGGGGAACTGCTGGTCGACAAGCTGAGGGCGGCAAACGTCCCATCAGGTCCGCTGTACGGCCAGCTCAAGGCTGGTAAAATCGTCACCCTGCCGGATGGGCGGACCCTGGACGGACATGACTATATCGCCCCGGACCAGCCGGGACGGGTAGTGGCGATCATGGGCGACACGCGGCCAACCGAGAATACGGTTAAATTGGCGCGCAATGCCGACGTCCTCGTCCACGAGGCCACCTTTACCAAGGACGAGGAGAAAATGGCCAAGCAGTACTACCATTCGACGTCCGCTCAGGCGGCGACAATTGCTAAAAAGGCCGGTGCCCATAAGTTGCTGCTGACTCATATCTCGGCGCGTTACGTGGGCAAGGCGGCCTACCAGTTGGCCTACCAGGTTCGCGATATCTTTAAACCTACTTGGGTGGTTAAAGATTTTGACGTTGTAGAGATCCCATTCAAGGGAGGAAAATCGCAAAATGATTAGACAAATGAAGTCATTACGGAAGCTGAAGAACAAGGTGGTGCTGATCACCGGCGGCTCTTCGGGGATTGGCAGGGCATTAGCCCTGGAGGCTGCCCGGCGGGGGGCCATCGTGGTTGTTTGCGCCCGCAATCTGGATCAGCTCCAGCAGGTCGCACGCAGGTGCCTGGTTTTGTCGGGACGGCCAGCGTTTGCGTACCAGTTGGACGTGACTGATCCCGACCAGACTGACCGGGTCCTCGATAAGGTCCGCCACGAGGTCGGCGATATCGACGTTTTGATCAACGGGGCCGGCCTCGGCGATATGACCGCCGTGGTCAAGGAATCGCATTCCATGATGAGTAAAATGGTCAACGTTAACTTGCTGGCCACAATGTACCTGAGTCGGTGCGTGGCCAAGCAGATGATGGACCAGGGCTATGGCGCCATTATTAATATTGGTTCGCTCGCCGGGAAGATCCCGACACCCAATTCGGCTGCTTATTCGGCGACTAAGGCCGGGGTGATCCAGTTTAGCAACATCCTGCGGATGGAAGTGGCTGACTACGGGATCCAGGTGTTGACGGTCAATCCGGGCCCAGTTGCGACGGAATTCTTTGATAAGGCTGATCCAAGTGGGGACT
>DXGK01000072.1 GCA_019113965.1 Candidatus Limosilactobacillus merdipullorum | reverse complement strand
CTTATCAATACTAACGAAGAATATTTTAACAGAAAACTACTCTAAAAACAGTAATCTCCCTCATTTTAAGACCGTTTTCCCTGATCTTTTTCCGGGAACGGAATATGAAGGTGGTCATAAGCAGCCTTGGTTACTACCCGTCCGCGTGGCGTTCGACTTAAAAAGCCAATTTGCAGCAAGTATGGCTCATACATCTCTTCGATCGTCTCTGTTTCCTCGCCAATATTAGCGGCAATGGTCTTTAACCCTACCGGTCCACCACCGTAATAATTAATCATCGTCGTCAACAGTTTTCGGTCGGTTCCGTCCAATCCTCGTGAATCGACTCGCAGCAACTGAAGGGCCTGCCTGACACTAGCGGTGTCAATCACATCTTTGCCAGCCACCTGGGCAAAATCACGGACCCGTTTCAGTAAGCGGTTGGCAATTCGCGGCGTTCCTCGCGAACGCAACGCCAATTCATGGGCACCATCCTCGTCAATTGCCGTTTTGAAAATTTTCGACGAGCGGAAGACAATTTTCGTTAGTTCCGCTTCACTGTAATAGTTCATGTGCATGACAATCCCGAAGCGGTCACGCAACGGGGCCGACAGCACTCCCGCCTGTGTTGTCGCCCCGATCAGGGTAAATGGCGGCAGTGGAAAATGAATAGGGTGAGCGGTTGGCCCTTCGCCCACCACAATGTCGATATAGTAGTCTTCCATGGCCGAATACAGCATTTCTTCCACCACCTTAGGGAGGCGGTGAATTTCGTCGATAAAGAGGACATCCCCGGGCTGCAATTCATTGAGCAACACAACGAGATCGCCAGTCTTTTCGATGGCTGGGCCGCTCGTGGTTTTAATGCTTACCCCCATTTCGTGGGCAATCACCATCGCCAAGGTCGTTTTCCCCAAACCTGGCGGGCCATAAAGTAAAACATGGTCCAAGGCTTCTTCACGTTTACGGGCAGCCTTAATGTAAATTTGCAACTCATGTTTTAACTGTGCCTGCCCAATATACTCATCAAGGGTTTGTGGACGCAGCTGGGGCTCAAATTGTTCTTCCTGTGAACTCTCGGTTGCACCCGATAAAAGCTGGTGTTGGTCATTGTCTGCCATCTACATCCCTCCTTTGTCGCTAATTTAACAAGTGCAAGCCTTCCCGCAAGTACTCATCGGTAGTTTTCCCTGGCGTTTGCTGCAGCTGTTTTTTCACCTTATTCACTACTCGTTCCTGATAGCCGAGCGCCTTAAGGGCCGACAAGGCGTCACTGAGCGCTGGGTCTAGCTCCTGTTTGTCGCTTGATGGTTGAACTTGGTCGGTCAACGACAACTGCTGAACTTTCCCCTGCAGGTCCAAAACAATCTGACCGGCAGTTTTCTTTCCAATGCCAGGGAATTTTGTCAGATAGGAAATATCATTGTTGGCAATAGCATTGACCAGTCCCTGGTGGTCAGGACTGGCCAGGATGGCCAATGCGCTTTTGGGCCCAATTCCAGAAACCGCCAGGAGCTGCAAGAACAACTTCTTTTCGGCTTCATCCGCTAGCCCATAAAGTGAGATATCACTATCGGATACCGCCTGGTAAATGTAAACCGTCACCGGGTGTTGCTTATCCACTTGGTAATGATAGGGATTTGGACAGTGAACCTGGTAACCGACGCCGTGAACGTCAATCACAATGTAGGTTGGTTTCACGGCAGTAATCAGTCCCGTCAGATATTCGTACATTTTTTCACTACTTTCTCGCTTAAACTACTAATAAGTTTATCACAAAACATGTGTTTGCCCCACCATCAAGAAAAACGAGTTGGCATGCCAACTCGTTGATTATCAATAATCATCATGCTCGTCGAATTCATCCGCGTACGGAACGTGTGAATCCTGAATTCGCTTAAACATCTTTTCCAAATCAGTATCGGTAAAGTGAATTGTCACCGGCCGACCGTGCGGGCAGTTAAAGGGGTTTTCACACTGGCGTAAATGAGCAAGCAAGGCCCGTGCTTGTTGGTCATCCAAGTGGTGGTTTGCCTTGATAGCCCGTTTACAGCTCATCATTGTGGCAGTTTTCAAGCGAAACTGTTCCAAGTTTAGTTTGTCGCCCCGCAAAATCCAGGAAATCATTTCGCGGGCAGTATCCTCCTCCTGGCCAGCAACAAACCATGTCGGGTGCGAAGCGAGCATAAAACTATTTTGACCAAACTGCTCCAGCTCTAACCCCACCTGGTGGAGCAAGTCTAATCGGTCAATGATCTTCAGTGCATCCGCCGTCGGGTAAGTCAGGACCAACGGTGTCAAAAAAGTTTGCTGGTCGCGACTGACATCGGCAATTTCCTTCCGGAAGCGCTCGAAGTTGATCCGCTCCTGGGCCGCATGTTGGTCAACAATGTACAAGCCATCGGAAGCCTGGGCAAGCAAAAAGGTGCCTTGGAGTTGGCCAATGTATTCAAGGTGGGGAAAACGCCCTGCAGCCTGGTCACCCTGATCGCTGATATTTAACGACTGCTGTTCTGCTTTCTTGGCGTGCTGCGCGGTGGTTGATGGCTGGTCGGTTTGGTCACCAAAAACCCCGTTCAACTGCTCATGGTCATAGCGCTGGTCAAAGGCCTTCACCGCCGGATCGTTTAGGTCAGTTTTTTGGTGAACTACCACTGGGTGATCAACAAAGATATCAGCCGCATCCGCCGCGGCAGGATTGGTATCAGGCTGCTCCTGCGATAACGTAACCGCCGGTTGTGGATTATTAAACGGTGGCTGCTGCTCACTGACCTTATTGTCGTGATGGTCACTTAACTTGGCTGCGCGGTCCCCAACATCGGGGATTAAGTTCACCTCGCTAATCGCCTGGTTGATTGCCTGGGCAATGAGGTCGGTTAACTGGTCCTCTTTGCTCAAGCGAACTTCCCGTTTGGCCGGGTGAACGTTGACGTCGACCAGCCGCGGATCAAGGTCGACATTAATTACCGCCACCGGATAACGCCCCACCATCAGCTTGGAACGGTAACCAGCAGTGACTGCCTTGGTCAGCGCAAAGTTGCGCACGTAGCGGTGGTTAATCGTTAACGTTATGTACTGCCGGCTAGCCCGGGTTAACTCCGGTAAAGAAGTATATCCACTGACCCGAAAGTCGTTATCTTCACCGTGAACGGCAATCATTTCACGCCCCACTTTAATTCCGTAAATTGCGGAGATCACCTGTGGTAAATTGCCGTTGCCTGCCGAACGAAATAATTCCCGGCCGTCATGGGTAAAACTGATGGCTACCTCTGGGTGAGCGAGCGCCAAGCGGTTAACGATATCAACAATCCGACTTAATTCGGTGTGCGGAGTTTTCAGGTATTTCAACCGTGCCGGTGTGTTATAAAACAAGTCAGTCACGGTAATGTCGGTTCCCCGGCGAGCGCCTGCTGCCTTACTGCTCATTTCTTCCCCACCACGGATGCGATACTCAACTCCGGGATGATGTTCGACAGCCGTCACCATTCGGACATCGGCAACCGAGGCAATGCTCGGCAGCGCCTCACCCCGAAAGCCCATCGTCGAAACAGCAAAAAGGTCCTGGCGGGAAGCAATCTTTGACGTTGCGTGGCGGAGAAACGCCCGGGGGACATCATCGGCAGCAATACCGACCCCGTTATCAATCACCCGGATGCTTTTCAAACCAGCATTGACAGCAATCACGTCAATTCTGGTACTCTGTGCGTCTAGCGAATTTTCCACTAACTCTTTAACGATCGAAGCCGGGCGCTCGATCACTTCACCAGCGGCAATCTGATCCGCTAAGACCGGCTTCAACTGGTGGATAATGCCCATCGTTCACACCTCACTTTAATTCTTGCTGCCACTGATAAATCTGGTTCATCACATCCATCGGTGTCATCGACATCAAGTTTAAATCACGCAATTGGTCGACAATTTTCTGACTCTTCTTGTTCATTTTTTTCGTTGGCTGAGGATTAAACAATTCCAACTGGCCGGTTTCGTCCGCCACCAAATCAGGCTGTTTTTGTGGCTGGTCATCTACTAACGCCACCGGCTTTTTATCCTGCTCGGCAGTTTTCGGTTCCGGTTGCGAGACGTTATTTGCCCCGTCAGCAACAATTGCTGAGTCAGTGCTGCCCCGTTTTTCGAGCCGGTTCAAAATATCTGTCGCTCGATTAAGCAACTCGTCCGGCATCCCAGCCAGTTTGGCAACATGAATCCCGTAAGACTTATCGGCTGGCCCAGGCTGAATCTGGTGGAGGAAGACAAGCTCGCCGTTTTCTTCCGTGGCCCCCACGTGTATGTTTTTCAACCGCGGCAGTGTCTTATCAAGCGCCGTCAACTCATGGTAGTGGGTAGAAAACAGTGTTTTGGCGTGGACCCGGTTGTGGACGAACTCAATAATCGCTTGGGCTAACGCCATCCCATCATAGGTGGCAGTTCCCCGCCCAATTTCGTCAAACAAGATCAACGAATTCTTAGTCGCATGTTTCAGCGCGTGGTTGGCCTCCATCATTTCCACCATGAAGGTACTTTCACCAGAAATTAAATCATCCGCCGCACCAATCCGCGTAAAAATTTGGTCGAAGATTGGCAACGTTGCACTCGTCGCTGGCACAAAACACCCCATCTGGGCCATCACCACCGTTAAGGCAACCTGGCGCATGTAGGTACTCTTTCCGGACATGTTAGGCCCCGTAATCAGCAAGATTTCCGTCTGCGGGTCCATATTTACGTCGTTGGGAACGTATTCCTGGTGGCCTAGTACCTTCTCGACAACCGGGTGTCGCCCGTCGACCACGTCAACCCGCCGTTCCTTGGTGAAAGTCGGCCGGACAAAGTGATAGTCTTCGCTGACCACTGCGAAACTCTGTAAGACGTCTAATTCTGAAACTGCTTTAGCTAACTTTTGCAGTCGCGGAATCTGCTCCTTAATCCGGTCCCGCACCTTTACAAAGAGATCGTATTCCAGTGCCACGGACTTTTCCTGGGCCCCTAGGATAAGAGATTCTTTTTCCTTGAGTTCGGGAGTTGCAAACCGTTCGGAATTGACCAGCGTCTGCTTACGCTCGTAGCGATCCTGTGGCAATTTACTCAAGTTAGCCTTCGTTACTTCAATGTAGTAGCCAAAGACGTGATTATAGCCGATTTTGAGGTTGTTAATGCCGGTTGCCTCTCGTTCCTTGGCCTGCAGATCAGCAATCCACTGCTTGCCATTGGCCATCGCGTCACGGTATTGGTCAAGCTGCTTATTATAGCCGTCTTTAATTACTCCGCCTTCGGTGACCGCGATCGGTGGTTCATCCTTTACGGCTTCGTCAATCAACCGGTTCACATCAGACAACGGGTCTAATTCCTGGTTCAGGTCGTCAAAAGCCGGCGAGTCCAGCGTTTCCAACACATACTTAATCTTGGGAATCTGTTCCAGTGAAGTCTTCAGCTGGACAAGGTCCCGACCATTGACACTCCCGTATGCAATTCTGCCGGCCAGGCGTTCCAAGTCATAAACCTGGGTCAACTCGTCCTGCAGGTTACTCCGCTCAAAATAATGGTTCAGTAGCTCTTCGACTTTATCCTGACGACGACTAATCTGATTAACGTTCATCAATGGCCGGTCCAACCACCGCTTGAGCAACCGACTGCCCATGGCCGTTTTCGTTTCGTCCAGTAACCAGGCCAGGGTCCCCCGGTGCTTGCCACTACGCATGTTGGTAATCAATTCCAGGTTAGTCTTTGAGTAATGGTCTAGCTTCAGATATGCGCTAGGCCGGTAGCTGACCGCCTGCTGAAGGTGGTCTAGCGACCGTTTTTGGGTGGTAATCAAGTAACTAATCAAAATTTCCACCGCATACTGCTGGTGTTCATCAGGGATCAGTTGTACCAGGTGGCTCATATCGTGGTACTCATCAACCTGGTTTTGGTGAGAGACCATTACATTCAGCCTGGTCAACTGTGTTTGCACCTTTTGCCCCAGAGAATCATCGGTCACAACTTCCCGGCTTTGCAGGTTGATTAACTCATCCATGACGTTTGCCTGGTCGTCGACAGTAGTTACCTTGATTTCCCCAGTCGACAAGTCGGCATAGGCCAGGTCGAAGTGATCACCACGTTGGATAATGGCCGCCAGGTAGTTGTTATTTTTGGCAGCATCGCCGGTAAGGTCCATTTGCGTCCCCGGGGTAACCAGTCGGGTAACAGCCCGCTTAACCATCCCCTTGGCCAGCTTTGGGTCTTCAATCTGGTCACAAATAGCAACTTTATAGCCCTTGTCAATGAGGATATCAATATAGCTATCGACCGCTTTGTGTGGCACCCCGCACATGGGGGTCGGGTGAGCAACCGCCTTGCTCCGATGGGTAAGTGTTAATTCCAGCAGTTGAGAGCCCTTGATAGCATCATCGTTAAACAACTCATAAAAATCACCAATCCGGTAAAACAAGAAGGCGTCCGGATATTGATCCTTAATTTGCTGGTACTGTTTCATCATTGGTGTTAATTTTGCCAAATGTCTCTCTCCTATCTAAAAAGCACAAAAAGGGGCGTGATAATCGAT